>JAEURA010000193.1 GCA_016789005.1 Anaerolineae bacterium | reverse complement strand
GGTCGAGCCGGGCATCGTCGGGCTGGTGGTCGGCACGTCGGGCGTGGTCTTCGCGCCGCTGCCGGGCTATGCCTATGAGCCGGAAGGTCGTCTGCACGCCTTCTGTCACGCCGTCCCCGGCATGTGGCACTTCATGGGCGTGATGCTGAGCGCGGCGGGCAGCCTCCAGTGGTATCACGACACGCTGGGGCATGGTCAGTCGTTCGACGCGCTCCTCGCCCCGGCGGCAGACATCCCGCCCGGCGCGGATGGCGTGCTCTTCCTGCCATATCTCACCGGTGAGCGTACGCCCCATCCTGATCCGCTGGCGCGCGGCGCGTTCGTCGGGCTGACCGTCCGCCACCATCAGGCGCACATGACGCGGGCGGTGCTGGAAGGCGTGGCGTTCGGGCTGAAGGACAGCTTCCGCCTGATCCAGGAGAATGCGCCGGGCGGCATCCGCGAGGTGCGGGTGAGCGGCGGCGGCGCGAAGAGCTTGATCTGGCGGCAGATCCTCGCCGACGTGCTGGGGGCGACCCTGGTGACCACCAACAGCACCGAAGGCGCGGCGTTCGGCGCGGCGCTGCTGGCGGCGGTCGCGGCGGGCGTCTATCCTGATGTGCCGACCGCCTGCCGCGCGGCGATCCGCACCAGCGACCCGGTCGCGCCCGGCGCGATGAGCAGTGCTTACGCCGGTCCCTACGCCAACTATCAGGCGCTCTATCCTGCCCTCAAGGAAATATTTACGCGGGTCTAACAAAGGCAGGGTAGTCTTAGGGTAGTTCAATGCGCTAAAGGGTTGTCTAATGTTTCCTCCTCCGAATAATCGTCCGCCCGATGACAAAACGCCGGGGGGCGGCAATCGCCCCGGCGGTTCGGGCTTCGACTGGTCGCGTTACATCTGGCTGATCTTCCTCGGCGCGCTGGTGCTGTGGAGCCTGTTCCGCCTGCCGGATATGGTGAACAGCGTCTCGCCGAATCAGCCGATCACCATCCCCTATTCGATGTTCTACGAACAGGTGACCGGCGGCAACGTCTCGGAAGTGGTCCTCCAGGATGCGACGGCGACGGGCGTCTTCCGGTCTGCTGTCGTCTACCCGCCGGATGGATCGCCGCTGCTTCAGCAGGGCGTGCAGCAGCGCGAGTCGCGTACCTTCACGGCGACTCTGCTGCCGATCAGCGATCCTGAGCTGCCGCAGATTCTGCGCGACAACAACGTGACTATCGTCGGGCGGATCACCGAGGCAAACCCGATTCTGCTCTTCCTGCTCAACTTCGGTCCGCTGGTGCTGCTGATCGGCTTTCTGCTGTGGTCCACCCGCCGGGCGCAGCGCCAGATGGGCGGCATCTTCGGTTTCGGGCGCACGCAGGCACGCCAGTATGACCCGGAGAAGCCGAAAGTGACCTTCGCCGATGTTGCCGGTCAGGATGCGGCGAAGCGCGAGCTGGTCGAGATCGTCGATTTCCTGAAAGACCCGGATAAATACATCGCGCTTGGTGCGCGCATCCCGCGTGGCGTGCTGCTGGTCGGTCCTCCGGGGACGGGCAAGACCCTGCTGGCGCGGGCGGTGGCGGGCGAGGCGAACGTGCCTTTCTTCAGCATCGCCGCGTCGGAATTCGTCGAAATGTTCGTCGGCGTGGGCGCCAGCCGCGTGCGCGATCTGTTCGGCAAAGCCAAGTCGAACGCCCCGGCAATCGTCTTCATCGACGAAGTGGACGCCGTCGGGCGGCATCGCGGCGCTGGGCTGGGCGGCGGCAACGATGAGCGCGAACAGACGCTCAATCAGATGCTCGCCGAGATGGACGGTTTCGACCAGAACGAAAGCGTGATCGTCATGGCGGCGACCAACCGCCCGGACGTGCTCGACCCGGCGCTGCTGCGCCCCGGTCGCTTCGACCGGCAGGTGACGGTGGGGCTGCCCGACCGCACCGGGCGGCACGACATGCTCAAGGTGCACGTGCGCGGCAAGCCGCTCTCTGACGACGTGAACCTGGAAGAACTGGCGAAAGTCACAGTCGGCTTCAGCGGCGCGGACATCGCCAACCTCGCCAACGAGGCGGCGCTGCACGCGGCGCGTCACAACCGCAAGCGTATCACCGCCGAGGATTTCAGCGAGGCGTTCGAGCGCATCGCCCTGGGCACGGAAGCGCCGCCCCTTTCCAACGAGAAGGAACGGCGGGTCGTCGCCTATCACGAGGCGGGTCATGCGCTGGTGGCGGCACTGCTGCCGGGCGCGGACCCAGTCTTCAAGGTGACGATCATCCCGCGCGGCATGGCGGCGGGCGTGACCGCCTTCCAGCCGGAAGACGACCGCCGGCTGTATTCCAAGGACTATCTGCTGACCCGCATGGTGGTCGGCTTGGGCGGGCGCGCGGCGGAAGAAGTCGCCATCGGCGAGATCACCACCGGCGCATCGAACGACTTGCAGCAGGTGACGGCGACGGCGAAGCGCATGGTCTCCGCCTGGGGGATGAGCGAGGCGTTCGGGCTGCTCAACTTTGGCGACGACGACCGCCAGCCCTTCCTGGGCTATTCGATGGCGGTCGGGCGCAGCTACAGCGAAGAGACCGCCGCCAAGGTGGACGCCGAAGTGCGCCGGATGGTCGATGACGCCTATCACCGCGCGGTGTCCCTGCTGAAGGAAAACCGTGCGCGCCTGGACCAGCTGGCGGCGGCGCTGCTTCAGAACGAGTCGGTGGATCGCGAAGAGGTGCTGAAGATCGCCGGTGTGCCGGACGATCCGAACGCCGAAGTGGTGCCGGTCCCCGCGCCGGATACCAGCGAGACGCTGCCGCGTTAGGACCTCTTATGATCCTTTCTCCCCTCAACCCCCCGGACCCCTTCTCCCACAAAAACGGAGAGAAGGGGGAGTCAGGTCCCCTCGCCCCGCGCGCGTGGGATAGGGGGTGCGAGCAAGGCGAGCCTTAGGGTGAGGGGAACGCCTGCTGCAGAAGTCCATAACAGCCTCCAGCAACGGGGCGCATCGCAGTATAATCGAAGGGTGGGCGGAAACTTCCGTCCCACCCTTTTTTGTCCGGCTTCAGGTGGAGGATGAGCGATGGCGATTCGCGCGCGGCGCAACCTCTTCGGCGGGGTGAACCCGCATCTGCACAGCCGATGGCAGGCGCGGCGGGGATGGCATCAGTTTCACAATGTCCACATCACCTACACCGTCGTCATGATGCGCGCACAACTCCTGCCGATGGGCTACACGGCGCAGGTCGAGGAGTCCCTGCAGGTCAGACGACTCGATGCTGCGGCAACCCCGTTGGCGCCGCGCGCTGATATCCTGATCAGCGACCTGCGCTGGCGCGATCCCGGTACGGCGCTGCTGGCGGAACCTACCCTGCCGCTGGAACAGCTGCTTGACGACATCGACACCGAACACCCGTACAGCGCCATCGCTCTTTATCGCCGTGATGCCCCGGACGAAGCGCCTGTCGCCTGGATAGAGCTGCTTTCTCCTTCAAACAAAGGCGCTGCGGAAGACGCTCAGAAGTATCGCGCGAAACGCCGGGCGCTTCTGCAAAGCGGGGCGGTCTTCGTGGAGATCGATTATCTGCACGAAACGCCGACGACGTTCGCCAGCCTCGGCGATTACACCTCTGGCTCGCCGGAAGCCAAGCCCTGGCACATCGTCGTGCTGGACCCGCGCCCCGACCTCCGATCAGGGCGGGGGCAGCCCTACGGTTTCGTCGTCGATCAGCCGATTCCGACGGTGACGATTCCCCTCAATGCCGGCGACCGCCTCGTGTTCGATTTCGACGCCGCCTATCAGAAGACCTACACCGAGATGGCGTATGGGCTGGAGATGGTCGATTACACTCTGCTGCCCGATTCCTTCGAGCGCTATAATACGCTGGACCAGGCGCGCATCGTGGCGCGGCTGACGGCGATTCGCGCTGCGATGGAATCCGGCGCGGACCTGGAGACGGCGGACATCATGCCGGCGGGTCTGACGCTGGAAGAGGCGCTGCGGCTGGCGGCGGACTGGCGCTGAGGGCTACGCCTTCCGGCGCTTGTAGGTCGCGGACCACAGTTCACGGTATTCCTTCTTGCTCTCCTGCGTCCACCCGGCGGCGATCAGCCCGTCGATCAGCGCCTTCATCTCCCCCTGTGACAACGTCGTGTGCGTTTCCACCTTCGCCCTGGCGGCATCGTCGGAGTCGCGATAGCCGATGCGCACGCTGACCCAGTGCCAGGGAGTGTCGAAGGTGCGTTCGCCGCTGATGTCGGTGTATTCCCATCCGGGTTGCGCGCTCATGCGTGACCATCTCCTTCTAAGCCAAGTTTCGCATCTGCTCAACGGGCGAGCCGCCGGCTCGCCCCTGCACACGATGCCTCGTAGGGGAGACCCGCCGGGTCTTCCGCTCATGGTTTTCTTTCAAGAGTCCGCTTACCGGTCGTCTTCGTCCAGCAGGCGCATCTGGTACGTTTCATCCTCAAAACGCTTGGCGGCGATCCACCCCTCGGCGAGCTTGATCAGGGCGCGGTCATCACTGTACAGCACTTCAGCGTCGTGGGCGATGGCGGTGGCGATGATCAGGCAGTCGGCGATCAGCGCCCGCCGGTTCAGGTCGGGTCCGTCGCCGCGCAGCGCCTTGAACTGCTCCTGCACGAAGCGGTTGGCGCGCATCTGACCGAAGATCAGCGCCGCCCGCGCGTCGAAATCGACCACCAGCCAATCCTGCTGCAAGCGCATCAGCACATTCGCTTGCTCCGCTTCAGGGACGAACGCCAGTAGCTCCCCGACGACCACCGCCGGGATGATGACGTGGATGTTGTCGTCCGCCGCCAGCCCGACCAGGAAGTCGCGGGCGCGGGGGATGAGATCATCCTGCCCGCGTGAGGCTTTGCCGATGATTCCCCAGTAGAGCACCTGGGTATCCAAACACACGATCCGCATAGCGCACTCATCCGATTGCCGGCGGCGTCACCTGCGCCGGCTGTCCGTCGAAAAGTCGTTCCTCATTCGCCGCCGCTGCGCATCGAAAGCTCGCCGCCGGTCAGATCATCGGGCAGCCCCGCCAGGGCGTCGCCGGCGGCTTCGGCGATGCCGTTCAGGGCGCGGTCGATGCCGGTCATGCTGTAGGGCAGCAGGCGGTCGATGCGAAAGCTGATCAGGCTCCGGTCGGCGGCGTTGGTGATCGCCTCGCCGCGCACCCCGACGAGCTGGTACAGCCTGCCGCCCAGCTCGCGCGCCAGCGCCCAGCTGCGGCGGTGCGCCAGCTCGCAGGTGATCATCTTCCCGTTGATCAGGCGCAGGCGGGCGCGCGGCGGTTCTTCGCCTCCGACCCGGACGACCACCCCGTACAGGCTGGTCGTGCCATGCAGGACGACGACCGGCGAGTCGATGCGGGTATCGGGCACGACGGCGGCGCGCTGTGTGCCGCGCCTTCCGCTGCGCCCGGCGAATTCGACCTCGACGGCGTACTTGCGGGCGATCCGGCGGATTTCGCGCACGCCGTCCACCGCCCGCGCCGGCAGCGCATCGACCCGCCCGGCGCGCAGGGTCTCGGCGATGTGGGCGAAGGCGCGTTCGACGACACCGCTCTGCGGTGCGGTGAAGACCAGCGCGTAACCCGTCGGGCGCAGCTCGGCGAGGCTGATGACGATGTCGTTTTCGCCCGCCGGCGCGCCGGCGATCTGCGGCAGCACCGCCGTCAGCAGTGCTTCGACAGCGGCGATCAAGGCAGCGGCGTCGCGGGCGTGCACACGCTCGGCGGAGAATTCGCGCCCGGTCAGGCGGACCTCGATATGGTAAGATGTCCGCTCGGCGGAAGCGGACTGCGACGGGTGATCAGCCATAGGGATGTCGATGCTGTGCGCGCTGGCGTCCGAGAAGACCTTCATTATAGCGCAGCGCCGGGCGATCTGGGTTGAAACAAAGGCGCAGCACGTTACAATGGAGAAGTATGAGCAAACGTGAAAAGCGCCTACAGAAGCTGCGCCATAATCCTATTGGCGTTTCCTTCGAGGATCTCAAGCGGGTACTGGAAGACGCTGGATTCGTGCTTGACCATGCGACTGGAAGTCATCATGTCTTTCGAATGGAAATTAGCGAACACACCTTTCGCATCACCATACCGTTTGCTCGACCCGTCAAATCCATTTATGTCAAGCAAGCGATTGCATTGATTGACGAAATGCATCGGCTGGGCGCGACGCAACCGCCAGACGATGATGCTGGAGACGACAATGAATAAGAATCTGGACTACTATCTCAGCCTGCGCTATCGAATCGAACTCGTCCCCGAATCGGACGGATGGGGGGCGATCATCCCCGACCTGCCGGGCTGCGTTGGCGGGGGAGACACAATCGAAGAAGCTCTGGCGATGTTGGAGGATGCGAAACAGGGATGGTTCACCAGCGCGCTCCAGCATGGCGATCCCATCCCTGAGCCTAGCCTGGCGGATGCTGTTGTCTGACGGCGTTTGTTCTACATCAGCTTCAGCGCGATAGCCCCCCTAACAGCAGCAAGCGCAGCGCCGGGCGAGATACCCCGTCCGCCGTTGAATCAGCGCACCAACCCCGCCGCCAGGACAGCATCGGCGAAGATCTCCGCCTGGATGCGCGATCCCTCGCCGTTCGGGTGATAGTAATCGCTCCACAGCGCCCGGTCCTGCGGCGCGAGCGGCGCATAATCCAGAAAAGCTGTCCCGTTTTCCTCGGCAATGGCGCGCACGATGTCGTTGTGCTCGACAATTCCATCCCGCCACAGATCGGTCGGCTCCTCAGTCGCTTCCCAGTACGCCCAGGTCGCCAGCAGGACTTCGACCCCCTGGGCGCGGGCGATGGCGACAGCGTTTTCGATGTTGCGCCGGAAATAGACCGGCGGGTTGAGCGGGATATTCTCGCTCGAAAGACCTTCCCCCCGGTCGCATCCCACGTCGATCACCGTCGAGCGCGACTCGAAATCTGCCGGGTCGGGTTCCAGCCCCAGGCTGATGCTGACGAAGCGGTAAAGGACGCTGGGGCTGAGTTCGCGAAATGCGAGATCGGTCGAGATGCGCGCCGCCGGGTCGAGACCGAGCAGGGCGTTCGCTCCCCAGTAGCAGTCCGGGGCGATCTCCCGCCGTTCCACGTCGTTGCGCCCCAGGTAGAAGATCGCCAGGTCCGGCTCCAGTTCCAGGGCGTGCAGAGCGAAGCTGCTGAAGATCTGCCAGGAGGTGTAGCCGATGACCCCGCCGTTGACCACCTCGATCTGCGATTCCGGCAGGCGCTCCCGCAGGATGCGCTGAAGCTGCGCCGGAAAGGTCTGATCGGGCGGGGTGAAACCGTAGACTTCGGACGCCCCCAGGACGACGATCCGCTGCACGCCTTCCGGTTTGGGCACGGCGACATCGTCGCCGCGATACCCCAGATCGTTGTTGCCGGCGCGAAACGGCGACATGCTGTAGTCGATGCCCGGCAGGGGCAGGGTGGAAGCCGCCGACGCCGCGTCGATCTCGGCGCGGCTGTAGAGGTAGCTGATCTTCTGCTCGTCAGTGCCAAAGGCGCTGAAGGCGAGACGAAGGACGATCTCCAGCACGGCGGCGGTCAGGATGAGGATGACCACGAGCAGCCCGACTCCTTGCAGCAGCCGGGCGCTCCGTCCGGCGGGGCGTGTGCCTGCGCCGGGGTCGCCTGCCGCGCGGCGCGGCTGCCCGATCAGTGCCACGACGATCCCCCCAACCAGCAGCGCCGCCGCCGCGAACACGCCCGCCCACGACTCCGGCGCTTCGATCCAGTAGCGGATCGGCGCAGCGAATTCCTGCGTGACGCCATCGGGAAAAGTGACGCTGAGCGTCGGCTCGCCGCCGGCGACCGTGCAGTAGCGCTCCACCTGCTCGCCCACCGCCGGCGCTTCGTTGAAGTAGACGGCGCTGATCCCGGCGACGTGCCATTCCACGTCGATGCAGTCGCCGACCTGGAAGACCAGGATGCGCGAGGTGCGCAGCGCGACGGTGGAGTCGCCGTAGCGGGTTTCCAGGCTGTAGCCGGGAGCGGTCATGAACTGGACCGCCAGCCCGGCGGTCAGCAGCGCCGCGAGGGCGAAGAGCAGTCCGTGTAAGGTCAGACGCATAGTTCATCCATCTTCGCTGGATCGCGCAAAAGACGGCGGACGCCCCGCCGCCGGCAGTTAGTGTACAATCGGGGCGTTCACTCCAAAAAGGGCGAAACATCGATGTCCGGCGACAGTCGATCGCAACAGATCACCAAACTGGCGGGAATCCTGCTGCTGCTCACCCTGGGCGCGCTGATCAGCGCCGTGTCGGTTGCCATCTTTCAGGCTCCGTTCGACATCGCGCCGGCGGGGGTGTCCGGCGTCGCGGTCATCCTGAACAAGCTGATCGGCGCGCCGATCGGGCTGGTGGTACTGATCGGCAACATCCCCATACAGATGCTCGCCTTTCGCATGATGGGCGGCTGGAAGGTGGTCGCTGCGTCGATCTTCGCCGTCGTCACCTATTCCATCGCCATCGAGCTGATCTCGCCGGTGCTTACCGAGACGCTCAGCGACGACCGGCTGCTCAACGCGCTGTTTGGCGGCATCGTCGGCGGCATCGGCGCGTCACTGGTGATTCGCGGCGGCGGCACGATGGGCGGGACCAGCACGCTGAACCGCATCCTGCTCCAGCGCTTCGGCATCCCGCTGTCCACCAGCACGCTCTACACCGATACCGGCGTGGTGCTGCTGGCGGGGCTGGTCTTCGGTTGGGAAGGCGCGCTCTACGCCATCGTCTCGCTCTACGTCGGCGGGGCGGTGACCGATTATGCGCTGGAAGGTCCGAGCGTCATCCGCACAGCGGTGATCATCACCGACCGCCCCGATGAAGTCTCCGCCGTGATCATTGACGCGCTCGGTCGCGGGGTGACCGCCTGGGATGTGCGCGGCATGTTCACCGGCGCGCCGCATACCGTGCTGTACGTGACCGTCGCGCGCAGTCAGGTGGTGGCGCTGCGCCGCGCCGTCACTGAAGCCGACCCGGACGTCTTCATGGCGATCGGGCAGGGGCACACCGCCTATGGGCGCGGCTTCCGCCGCCTGAAAAAACGAGAGTAGAGGGATATGGTCGAAATTCACCTGGAAGCGGTCCGCGCCGCGCGGACGCGCATCGCGCCGTACGTCCGCCGCACGCCGGTCGCGCCCATGCCGCACCTGACCGTCGAGGTCCCGGCGCAGCTGCGGCTGAAGTTGGAAAATCTACAGGTCTCCGGGTCGTTCAAGGCGCGCGGCGTCTTCAACAACCTGCTGCTGGCAGAACCCGGCGTGCTGGCGCGCGGGGTGATCTGCGCGTCCGGGGGCAATCACGGTCTGGCGCTCGCCTATGCCGCCCACCGGCTCGGCGTGCCGGCGACGGTCTTTCTGCCGGAAGCCGCCACCGCCGACCGCGCCGCCCGCGTCGAGTCATGGGGGGCGCACTGCATCCGTTTCGGCGCATCTTACGACGACGCCCACCGCGAAGCCCTGGTCTACGCCCGCGAGCATGACCTGATCTATGTCGAAGCCTTCGAATCTGAGCCGACGCTGGTCGGGCAGGCGACGCTGGGCATGGAGCTGCTGGAAGACCTGCCAGAGGTGGACGCCGTCTTCATCGCCATCGGCGGCGGCGGGCTGATCGCCGGCATGGCGGCGGCGATCAAGCAGATCAAGCCGGAGGTGCGCATCATCGGTATCGAACCCGTCGGCGCGCCTTCGATGAAATCGGCGGTAGAGGCGGGGGTGACGGTCGAGCTTCCCACCGTGCGCACCATCGCCGACACGCTGTCCGCCCGGCGCGTCGGCGACATGACTCTGGCGCTGACACAGCGCTACGTCGATGACATTGTGCTGGTCACTGATGGCGCGATGATCGACGGCATGCGGTGGTTGTGGCGGCATATCAACCAGATGGTCGAGCCATCCGCCGCCGCCGCGATTGCCGCCATTCAGATGGGGCTGATCGATCTCTCCGCTTACCGCTGCCCGGTGGCGCTGATCTGTGGGGGCAATGCCGCCGCCGAAGGCATTTGGACATACTATGAAGGATTGGCGCGCGCCAAGGGCACACTGGCAGAGGGTGTCTGACAAAGGCGCTGCCGAGGGACCTCCTTCCAGCCTTGACGGAAAAGAGGTCCCTGTCTGCCGATCCTGCGCGACTACATGTCCATGCCGCCGAACAGCATCTCCGGCGGGGCGATGTTCGCATCCTCCGGGGCGGTGATGGTCGTCGCGTCGTGCCCGCTGAACGTGATCTCGCCGGACATCGTCATGCTGCCTTCGACGCCCAGGCTCGACATGTCCAGTTCCATGTTGAACGTGACCCGCTCCAGCATCCTGGAATCGCCGTTGTACTGGACCTGGGCGGACATGGTCATGTTGTCATAGACGCTCAGGAGCGTGTCCAGGTCCATGCCTCCCATATCCGTCCCCATCGCTTCCATCTGCTGTTCGATCAGGTCACGCATCATCTCGTTCTGCATCAGCGCGCCGAAATCGAAGCTGTACATGAACACGCCGGCGACATCCTGCGCCCGCGTGATGTGGATGAATTCCTCGAACATCGCCGGGTCGGCAAACTGTTCCATGCCGCCCATCTGCGCTTCGACGTTCCCCATGCCCATTTCCATCATCGATTCCATCATGGGACCGAGCTGGTCGATCAGCGCGATCAGGTCGAGTCCACCCCAACCGCTGTAGGGCACGCCGGGCACCGTTTCCGCCAGCGCGTCGAAGTCGATGTAGCCGATGCCTTCCACCAACATGACGTGGAGGCGCACCGATGAAGGCATCTGCCCGTCAGTCATCTCCGCAGGCAGATTGACCGTCAGGTCGAGATCGCCGCTGAACGCCTTGATCAGGCTGCCGATGCCGTCCGCCGACAGCAGCGCCATCGGGTCGGCGCTGTCCATCGCCATTCCGGCGAGCGCCTGTGCGCCGGAATAGGCGCCGGAGCCGGTCACGTCCATAGCGATGTTCGGACCTTCCATATTCATCGCCAGGTTGAAGGCTAGTTCGAACGCCGCTGAGTCGACGGCGGCGTTGGCTTCTTCGTACGCCGTCAGATCGGCGCAGTCGGTCTCGCTCAACCCTCCGCAGAAAGTTGGCTGATCCTGCGCGGCTGTGACCGGCACGATCAGACCGAGGACGAGCAGCATTACCAGGAACAGCACCTTGCGCACGTCATTCTCTCCTTAATGTTCGCGTCCCGCAAAAGGCGGGGTGTGGTGATCACCACACCCCGATCATACTACGTATTTTATTGCTGCCGTGTTGCGGAGGTATCCCTAAAAAGGGTGGGATGGCGCGTCCACCTTCGCTGGACGCGCCATCGCTTCAGCCGATGCTGAAACGCAGCAGACGGTGAGAGAACTTGAATTCGCCGACCCACAAATAGCTGCCATCAAACGCCAGCCCACCTGCCCAATACAGGGTGTCTCGACCGATCTGCGGCGGCTGATTCCCGCCCAGCATGACATCGGCAGGCGCGCTCGCCGAAGCCGCATCCACGCTGTGCCAGATCAGGACGCGGTTGTTGTTCGTATCGGCGACCATCAATCCGTCGTCACCGGTCAGCAGCACATCGTAAGGACGGTTCAGCCGGCTCATGCCGCCGACAGCAGCCGGAGGCGCGGCGAGATCGCCATAGACCAGGATCGTCTGCGCGTCGGTCTGCGTGATCGCCAACCGCACTGTGTTGCTGGAAAGGCGCGCCGGACGCTCCACCGGCAGCGTCACGCTCGGCTCGGCGTCCGGCATGGGCAGCCCATCCCAACCGTAGACCCTGTTCGCGCGGGCGTCGGCGACGTACAGGCGGACGCCGTCCCAGGCGACGCCGCGAATCTCCTGGAAGCGCACGCTGCCGATCCCACCGGCATAGAGGGTGTCCGGCAGTTCGCCGTCGAGCGGCAGCGTCTTCCATACGGCAAGCGTGGTTCCGCCGCCGAGGACCAGCGTCCCCTCATGCAGATCGCTGTCCCAGGGGGCGAACGGCAGATCGTAGACCAGGTCAGGGTAGGCTCCGCTCTGGTTGGGCAGCGCGCGGTAGACATAAAGTCGGCGGTCGAAGTCGGAGATGACGAACAGGTGAGCGCCATCCGTCGCCGGCACGGGGTTGGTGATGAAGTGGTGCGTGTCGAGTGTGTTGGTGTGGATGTCCGGGCTGCCGACGGCGAAATCCGGCTGCTGGTTCGCCGAAGTTGGCAGCGCGTTGTAGCCGACGATGCTGTTGCCGTTGTACATCAGCACGTAGACGCGCCCGCCGGCGAAGATCGCCGCGTTGCCGTCTCCGCCTCGGAAGCGGTAGCCGTCGATCACCAGGTCAGGGCGGTCATCGGCGTCGGTCGGGAAATCACCCCACAGGCTGAGCGAACGTCCCAGCATCATCAAGCCGCCATCAGGCAGGAAGTCACCCTGCATCCACGAGAAATGAGGATCGTTCGGGTCGGACATGAAAAAGTCGTACAGATCGTCCGCGCCTGTGGGAAACTCGCTCCAGAAGTAGTCGCCGCTCTGGTCGCCAAAAGCATTGTGATCGCCGACGATCAGGTGGGTTCCGTCGGAAGTGATGGTGCGAGGCGTGCCGATGCCGCCGCCGCTGATGGTGAAGTCGGCGGGCTGGTCGTCGCGCGTCGGCAGGGTATTCCAGACGTGTATCGCTTTACTGCCGGTCGCCGTCGCGACCAGCCGCGTCCCGTCGATCCAGACGCCCCACGTCCACTGAATGCCGTTGATCACCCGGTCCGCCGGCTGACCGCTGCGCGTCGGAAAGCTCGTCCAGATCAGCAGGCGCGCGTTGTTGGTGTCGGCGGCGACCAGGATGTCATCGGCGACGCTCACCTGACCGACCCAGTTGAGCTGATTGAGACCCGTGCCCGGCGCGTTGGAGTCGAAATCCGGCTGACCCAGGACCAGATCGGGCGGCTGATTCCCTGTGGGCAGGCTGTTCCAGATCAGGATGCGGTTGTTGCTGCCGTCAGAAAGGATCAGCCGCGTGCCGTCGCTGGCGAGTCCGCGCGGATGGTTGAAGAGCAAGCCGCCGCCGGTGCGGTCAAAATCGATGCCAGAGAGCAGGACGTCCGCCGCCTGCCCGCTGGTCAGCGTTCCCGACAGCCCTCCCGGCGCGACGGCGTAGGCGCTGTTGATGTGCGTCACCTGAATTTGTGCCGGATGGTTTTGCGGACTGGGTGGCGGGTCGCCCTGGGCGGCGGCGAAAGAAACGGTCAGGAACAGGAATAGACACGCGAAGAAGGTTTTCATGGGGTGAGCGCTCCTGAGTCTGCGATGTTGATCGCATTTTACGGAGAAGCGCCCACCGAAGATCGCCGCGCACAGTCTTTTTACAGACCGCCGCCTGCGCGTAACAGTCTTTTTACACCGTGCGCGGCGGTTCGCCGCTCTGTCTTCAGCCGACCGCCACGACCTGCGGGTCCAGTCCGAGGAATAGCACCTGATCGGCGGTCACCAGGACCAGCAGCGTGCCATCCGGGCTGAAACCGAAATCGACGCCCAGCTCGTAGCCGCTGCCGTAGAGGATGCCCGTCGTAGCGGCGTCGAAGATCGACAGCACGGACGGCACAGGTTCGCCGTCGGGCTGAAGATTCATCGCCGCCAGCAGCGCAGCGTCCGGGCTGAAACCGATGACGCCGGGGAAGAACGCCGGCGCTTCACCGAACGACTGCGCCTGCCCACCCAGCGACAGCAGGCGGATATTCGTGCCGTCGGCATAGGCGATTTGCAGCGGGACTCCGGCGATGGGCGTGGGACGCCATGCCAGCCCACCGAAACCGGGTTGAGCGATGGGCTGGGTGAGCAGCGTCGCGCCGTCGCCGACGTTGACGACGTTCAGCGCCGTGTCGTACCAGGCGAACAGCGCGCCATCGGGGCTGAAGGCGACATCGCGAACGTAGCTGGTGGTCGGGCGCGCGCCGAGCTGGCGCTGATTGGGGATGTCGTAGATGTACCAGGTATTGGTCACCGATGGATCGCCGAGCGGGCTGCCGCCGCCGACCGCCAGCAGATCGGTGCTGCTGAACGCCAATGCCTGAATGTCGGTTGGCGGGGCGTCTGCCGGGGTGATGGTCACGCCGGTCTGCGTATCGACGATGTACAGGGTGTCATCTGTTGTGGCGAAGGCGAGGTAATGTCCATCCGGGCTGAAGGCGACCTGGGCGACGACCGGCTGAATCGGCAGCTGCAGGGCAAGCTGCTGAAGCGTATTCAGGTCATAGACCAGCAGCCCGCCTTCCCCGCCGACCGCCATCAGCCCGCCGGCGCTGAAGGACAGCGACGACGCGCCAGGA
>JAEURA010000170.1 GCA_016789005.1 Anaerolineae bacterium | reverse complement strand
GGCAGGTGTGATTCCGCCTAACGCCACGCTGATCTTTAAGGTCGAACTGCTCAACGTCTATTAGAGCCAGTTATGAACTTCTGCGGCAACCTCACCCCTGTTTCCCCTCTCGCACGCGCGCGTGGCGAGGGGACCTGACTCCCCCTTCTCCCCGTTTTGTGGGAGAAGGGGGCTGGGGGGTTGAGGGGAGAAAAGTTCATAACAGGCTCTAGAGACTCTCGCGCTGGTCAGGGGCAGCCCGACGCTGCGCAGTTTTGCGCCAACGTCGGGCAGAACCGCCTGCCGCAGCAGCCAGATTCGCCGTTCACGTCAGCAACCCGTCACCTGTCCTGAGCGCGCAGCGCGTAGTAGGCTGCGCCGATCAGGCATACGTCATCGCCTAACTGCGCCGGGCGGATCAGATCGGGCGGCAGGAAGCGCCGGTCCAGGATGTAGGTCTCAATGATCTGGCGCGTGCGCCGCAGCAGCAGATCGCCCAGCTGCGCCACGCTGCCGCCGATCACCACCGCCTGTGGGCTGATCACATGCAGCAGGTTGCAGATGCCGATTCCCAGATACTCCCCCGCCTGCTCAACCACCGAAAGCGCCAGCGGGTCGCCGGCTTCGGCTGCCTGACCGACAGCTCTGCCGTCCACTGCTGCCGCATCGAGGGCGCGCAGAACCGATGCCTGATCGGTTGTGGACAGCCGCAAACGCGCCATCGCTCCCAACCCGGTTCCCGAAGAGACATCTTCAAGCCGCACCAGCCCGCCGCCGGGCAGGGTGATCAGCTGGTGTCCGGGTTCGGATGCCAGCCCGCTCCATCCGCCAAACAGCCGCCCGCCGATGACCAGCCCGCCGCCGATGCCGGTGCTGAGCGTCATGTAGATCATCGGGTCACAGCCGCGCCCCGCGCCGCGCTCATATTCCGCCAGCGCCGCCAGATTGGCGTCATTCTGAACGAAGGTCGGGGTTCCGTCGAACGCCGTGCTGATCTGCGCTGCCAGCGGCACGTTCGCCCACCCCGGCAGTGTGCGCGCGTGGAAGATCGTCCCGCTGGCAGGGTTCAGCGGACCGGGCGCGGAGACGCCGATGGCTTTCAGCGATGCACCCCCTGCGACCCGTTTTGCCAGCGCCAGGATGCGCCCGATCACGACATCCTGCCGGTCCTGCACCTGGGAAGGCGTCTCCTGCCGGTCCAGCAGGGTCAGCCCGTCGGCTTCAAAGGCGAAAAGTGCGGCGCGGGTTCGCGTCCCTCCGAAATCGATGCTGAGGATCATCGTCATAGTCCGTTGACGTAGGCATAGAGTGCCCGGTCGATGTCCGGGGTGGGGAAGGCTTCAAGACCGCCCTCGTGCAGCACGAGCCGCCCCTCTCGCTCGAGCAGAATTCCCCGCCTTATGCCGCGCCGGAACGCCTGATAGGCTTCGGCTGCCCAGCGGGCGGCGAGTGCGCGGTCGATATGCGTGGCATTTCCGCCCCGCTGCGCGTGCCCTAGATGCACATCGCGCACCCGCACCCCCACCTCTTCGGCGATCATCTGGGGTAGGGCACGGGAATGCATGATGCCCTCGGAGTGCACGATCAGAGCGTAGCCGTCGGAGGCGAGTCCTGCCCGGACGCGCTGCACGAGCCAATCCAGTTCGTAGTCGATCTCTGGAACCAGGACGGCATGCGCACCGGCTGCCGCGCCGATCGCCATCGCCAGATGTCCAGTGTTCCCGCCTAACGTTTCGACGGTGAAGATGCGTCCCGGCAAGGCTCTGCCGGTCGCCAGAGCGCCGTCGATGCTGGTGTAGGCGAAGTTGCAGGCGCTGTCGAAGCCCATCGTCCGTTCCGTGCCCGCCACATCGTTGTCGATGGTCGTCGGCAATGCGAGGCACGCGACCCCGGCGTCGTTCAGGAGCGGCGGCAGGTGCTTCAGGGTTCCGTCGCCGCCGAACAGCAGGATGCCGTCGATGTCTTCTGTCCTCAGCCGCTCCGCCAGTCGGGTGCGGGCGAGTTCTTCGCGCATGACCGGTTCCCGGCTCGAAGCGATGATCGTTCCCCCCAGGCTGACCTGCGCCGCCAGGCTGCGCGCCGTCATAGCCAGATAAGGCGCGTTCAATGCCGCCGGAAAACCGCCGTCTGCGCCAACCAAGATGTCGCCGTGCGCCTCGGCGGCGCGCGCAAAGTGCCACAGCGCCGCGTTGATGCCGGGGGCATCGCCGCCGCTGACGACTGCAAGAATCTTCATGGTTTCATCTTCCTTCCATATTTCTGCCTGAATTCTTTGACAGCCTCCTCCAAAGAAACTAACATTTAATGCGCGCCGGATGCGACTTTGCATTTAAGCACGTTGTGTAACGTTACGCATCCCAACAAAAAGGAGGGTCGCGCCGAAAAATCCGTTGCAGCGTTGGATTCTTGTCGGTAACTACTTGTTGAGGAGCATTATCTCATGAAGAGATCGTTGGCTGTGGCGGCAGTTCTGCTCATCGCGCTGCTGTCCCTGGTTCCCTTCTCCGCTGCTCAGGACGATGGATATACCATCGCCTTTGTACCGGGCGTCAACCCCGATCCGTTCTACATCACGATGGCGTCCGGCGTCAACCAGGCTGCCGCTGACCTGGGCGTAACCGTCATCCAGCAGGACCCGGAGCGTTTCGACGTGACCGTCAGCGCGCCGATCATCGAAGCGCTGGTCGCCCGCGGCGACATCGATGCCCTGGTCACCGCCCCGAATGACCGCGCGCAGTCGATCCCGGTGCTTCAGGAAGCCCATGATGCGGGCATCCCGGTCATCACCGTCGATACGTTCATCGGCGACGGCAACTATGCCGACGGCGAAGTGACTTTCCCACTGTCGTACATCGGCTCCGACAACTTCCAGGGCGGCTACATCGCCTGCTCGTCGCTGGCGGATGCGCTCGGTGAAGGCGCGTCGATCTACATCCAGAACGTGCGTCCGGGCATCAGCACGACCGATCAGCGTGAGGACGGCTGCGAAGCCGCCGCTGCCGATCGTGGGCTGGTCGTGGTGCGCGTCGACTACAACGACAACAGTGCCGACACGGCGCAGCAGCAGACCGCCGCTGTCCTGCAGGCGAACCCGAACGTCACCGGCATGTTCGCCACCAACACCTTCGGCGCGCTGGGCGCGGGTGCAGCGATTCAGAACGCCGGTCTGGCGGATGCCGTCCAGGTGGCGCTGTTCGACGCTTCCGAAGAGAACATCGGCTACCTGCGTGACGGCACGGTCTCGCTGGTCATCGCTCAGAAACCCGCCGACATGGGCTACCTTGGCATTTCGCTCGCTGTCGCGGCGCTGGATGGCATTCAGTCCATTCCGAAGCGCATCCCGACCGGCTACTTCGTCTTCAACGCCGAAAACGTCGATGATCCCGCCAACGCGCGCTTTATTTACAGCAGCGCGACCGCCGAAGCGCAGCCCGCCTTCGATTCGTCGTTCAATCTGGCGTTTGTACCGGGCGTCAACCCTGATCCGTTTTACATCACCATGTCGCGTGGCGTGAACGCTGCCGCCGGGCGCTATGGCATCAACGTCATCCAGCAGGACCCGGAGCGTTTCGATGTGACCGTCAGCGCGCCGATTGTCGAAGCGCTGGTCGCCCGCGGCGACATCGATGCTCTGGTCACCGCCCCGAATGACCGCGCGCAGTCAATCCCTGTGCTTCAGGAAGCCCATGATGCGGGCATCCCGGTGATCACGGTCGATACGTTCATCGGCGATGGCAACTACGCGGATGGCGAAGTCACCTTCCCGCTGTCGTACATCGGCTCCGACAACTTCCAGGGCGGCTACATCGCCTGCTCGTCGCTGGCGGATGCGCTCGGCGAAGGCGCGTCGATCTACATTCAGAACGTGCGTCCGGGCATCAGCACGACCGATCAGCGTGAGGACGGCTGCGAAGCCGCCGCTGCCGATCGCGGGCTGGTCGTGGTCCGCGTCGACTACAACGACAACAGTGCCGACACGGCGCAGCAGCAGACCGCCGCCGTCCTGCAGGCGAACCCGAACATCACCGGCATGTTCGCCACCAACACCTTCGGCGCGCTCGGCGCGGGTGCGGCGATTCAGAACGCCGGGCTGGCGGGCGGCGTCCAGGTGGCGCTGTTCGACGCCTCCGAAGAGAACATCGGCTACCTGCGTGATGGTACGGTCTCGCTGGTCATCGCTCAGATTCCGTCGGACATGGGCTACCTTGGCGTGGTCTTCTCGATGGCGAATCAGCGCGGCTACACCTCCGTTCCGAAGCGCGTGCCGACCGGTTACTTCGTCTTCAACGCCGAAAACGTCGATAGCGAAGAAGCCGCCAAGTTCGTCTACACGGGCAACTGACGGAGACGTGGTTCAGAGGTAGCGCGAAAGAGGGATGCCCCCCAGCGACGTTCAGACGACCGGGTGGGTATCCCTGCTGGTTCGCGCAGCAGTCAACATCAAAGATGGGGTGGGCGAACGCCTGCCCCATCTATCTTGCGGGCTAGGACAGGACAACAGCACTATGGCCGCCGTTGCAGTCAAGAATTCAGGCTCGCGCGCAGGCGCGCTCGATATGATCACCAAGATATGGGCGTACTTGTTCCTGCTGGTGATGGTTATCTTCTTTTCGGTCACCGGCACGGGTTTTTTCAGCCTGAATAATTTCTCTAATATTCTCGTTACCAGCACGCTCGTCGCGCTGATGGCAATCGGTCAGACGTACGTTGTCATCACCAGCGGTATCGACCTGAGCATCGGCTGGACTGTCGGTCTGGCGTCGGTGATGTCAGCGCGCACCATGCGCGATTTCGTCAACGGCGGCATGGATATCGCCCCCGCCATCGTCCTGGGAGTCATCATCGCGTTGCTCGTCTCTCTCATCCCCGGAATCATCAACGGGGTGCTGATCGCGCGGGTGCGCATTCCACCGTTCATTGCCACCCTGGGCATGTTCGGCATCGTGCGCGGCGCGGCTTTCCTGCTCACCGATGGTCAGCAGGTGGTCGGCAATCTGTCAGATACCCTGCGCCAGGTCTTGCGCGGCATCGGCAACGGCAGTCTGGCGTTCTGGGTGCCGGGGCAGGGGGTTGCCTGGTTCGAACGCCCGCCGGACCTGCCGCCGGAGGTCATTCGCGGCGTGGCGCAAATGCTGCCTTATCCGGTGATCGTCACTGCCGTTGTGGTGATCATCTTCGCCTTCATCCTCGGACGGACGCAGTTCGGACGCCACACCTACGCCATCGGTGGTAACCAGGATGCGGCGGTGCGCGCCGGCATCAATGTCCACCGGCATTTGATCCTGATCTACGTCCTGTCCGCCTTCACCGCCGGGATCGCCGGAGTGATGCATCTGTTCCGCTTCACGGCAGGCGCGCCGCAGGCGGGCGAGGCGGCGCTGCTGCAGTCGGTTGCCGCCGTCGTCATCGGCGGGACCAACCTGTTTGGCGGCGAGGGGAAAATCAGCGGCGCGGTCATTGGCGCACTGATCATCGGCGTGCTTCAGACCGGTCTGGTCATCCTCAACATCGACCCGCTCTGGCAGTTCATCGTCGTCGGTGTGGTCATTATCGTCGCCGTGTTGGTGAATCAGGCACAGGCGGCGTTGGAAAGGCTGCGCAGCAATGCCTGAACCTATTCTGACCGTTCAGCAGGTCTCGAAGTTCTTCGGCGGTCTGACGGCGCTCAACAAAGTGGATTTCCAGGTTTCGCCCGGCGAAGTGGTCGCGCTGCTGGGGGATAACGGCGCGGGAAAATCGACGCTGATCAAGTGCGTCAGCGGCGTCTACCGCCCAGAGCAGGGGCGCATCACCTTCGACGGCGCAGATATCACCCATCATGCGCCGTCGGAAATTCGCGATCGCGGCATCGAAACCATCTACCAGGACCTGGCGCTTGCCGAAAACCTGGATGTCGGCGCGAACGTCTTCCTGGGCAAAGAGAAAAAGAAGCGCGCCTATGGTTTCATCAACGTGACCGACGACGATTTCATGCGTTCTGAAGCCGCCAAGGTCCTGGAACGCCTGGACATCCACATTCCGTCGCTCAAACAGCGGCTCGTCAACCTCTCCGGCGGTCAGCGCCAGGCGGTCGCCATCGCGCGCGCCATCTACTGGAACGCCAAGCTGGTGATCATGGACGAACCGACTGCCGCGCTCGGCGTGCCGGAGCAGCGCAAAGTGCTTTCGCTGATCCGCTCGCTGCGCGATCACGGCGTCCCCGTAATCCTGATCAGCCACACGCTCCAGGATGTGATGACCGTCGCCGACCGCATGGTGATCATGCGGCGCGGCAAAGTATCGGCAAATCTGCCGCGCGCTGAAGCCACCGAAGAGCTGATCGTCCGCCACATCGTCGGCTTTGGCGAAGTGGCGGAAGCTTCGTAGGACGGCATGATGGCGTACGATCTGCTGACGTTTGGCGAAGCGCTGGTCGAGATCATGCGGACGGGTATCGATCAACCCCTCGATCAGCCGGGTCCGTTCGTCGGTCCCTATCCCAGCGGCGCGCCGTTCATCTTCACCGTGCAGGCGGCGCGCTTGGGGGCGAGAGCGGCGTGCATCGGCGCGGTTGGCGGCGATGCTTTTGGGCGCTTTCTGCTCGACAGCTTCGCCGCTGAGGGGCTGGATACGTCCGTCATTCGCATGCTGCCGGATTACGCGACCGGGGCGGCGTTCATCGCCTATGCCGACGACGGCTCTCGCGATTTCGTCTTTCACATCCGCCACGCCGCCGCCGGGCAGATCGGTCCTGGGTCTCTGACGCCGGAGATGTTGAACGGGCTGAAATGCCTGCACATCACCGGCTCGTCGCTGTCGATTCATGAAGACGCCTATCGACTCGGACTGCGGGCGCTCGACCTGGCACAGGCGGCGGGCGCGAAGCTCAGCTTTGACCCCAACCTCCGTCCTCAGCTTATCGGCGTCGGCGATGCGCGGCGCAAGTTCGCGCCTTTCCTTCAGGCGTGCGACGTCCTGCTGACCACGCGCGAGGAGCTGCTCGCTCTCAGCGGCGCGCCGGACGAACGGAGCGCTGTCGAAGCGCTGCTCGGCGGCAGGTCTGATCGGGTGCTGGTGATCCATGCCGGCGATCAGGGCTGCGCGGTCTACCAATCGCTAGCGGGTGACGTTCAGGCTGTGACCGTCCCGGCGTTTCAGGTCGCTGCTGTCGATCCGACCGGCGCGGGCGACTGCTTCGACGCTGGTTTCCTGGTTCGCTGGTTGGCAGGGGATTCGCCCGCCACCGCCGCCCGGTTTGCCAACGCCTGCGGGGCGCTGGCATGTACGGAGAAGGGTCCGATGGCTGGCGCGAAGACGGCGGCGGACGTGACGGCATTTCTTCACGCTTATCAGGCTTCAGAGTCCACATGAGGAGCTGTTGATGCAAACCATCAGTCCAGGGCGCTGGCGCGGGCTGCGCCAGACCTCGCTCGACGGCGACGTGTTCGCCATTCTCGCCTTCGATCAGCGCGGAACCTACCGGAAGATGCTGCCGGAAGGCACGTCCTACGAGCGCGCCGCAGAAGTCAAAGCCGAAATTGTCGCGGCGCTTTCCGTCAAGGCGAGCGCGGTGCTGCTGGATAACGAATATGGTCTGGCGTCGGCGCTGACCATGTCGCGCAGCAGCGGGCTGTTGATGTCGCTGGAAAAAAGCGGCTACAGCGGTGACGCCACCTACCGCCGAATCGAATTTTTGCCCGACTGGAACGTCGGTGACATCCGCGCGATGGGCGCATCGGCGGTCAAGCTGTTGGCGTACTACCATCCCGGAACCGGGGCGCTCGCCGAAGAAATCGAGGGTATCATCGCCGGGGTGATCCGCGACAGCCATGCTCAGGGGCTGCCGGTCTTCCTGGAACCGCTGTGCTACAGCCTGGATGCGGCTGTCTCTAAGGAGAGCGCCGCTTTCGCCGAGCTTCGCCCTCCGGTGGTGATCGAGACGGCGCGCCGTCTGGGCGCGCTGGGACCGGATGTACTGAAGATGGAATTCCCCTATGACGCCGCCTACCATCACAATCACGACGAGTGGCGCGCCGCTTGCGAAGCCATCAGCGCCGCGTCGGATGTGCCCTGGGTGCTGCTGAGCGCCGGCGTCGACTTCGCTACCTTTGCCGATCAGGCACGGATCGCCTGTCAGGCTGGCGCTTCGGGCTGGCTGGCGGGGCGCGCGATCTGGAAAGAAGCCGTGACGATGAGTGATGCTGACCGCGCGCGTTTCCTCCAGACGACCGCGTTGGATCGCATGCAGCGTCTTGTTGAGGTGAGCCAGCAGTACGGTCGCCCCTGGACGCAGCTTTACGGCATGCCCGCCAATTCGCCGACCTGGTACAAGCGCTGAAGTCAGGATGGCAAGAGATTCACAAGCGGGGGACCCGGCAGGTCCCCCGCGCGCGGCATCGGTTGTAGGGTGAGCCGCCGGCGCGCCCTGCGATTTTTCACCCCCTGCGTCTTTCGGCGCTGTGACATTTGTCACTATGAGGTTGGCTCGTCAGGGGCAATACTGTTAAGAGAGCCGCACGCGCTGATGCGGCAGCATGCACGTTCGGCATCAGAATGCTCCTGACAGGAACTCCAGATATGCAAACCCAACTGCGCGGCATCCATTCCACTGTCCTCATCAGCCCCGACAGCCCGACCGTGATGATCGGCGAGCGGCTCAACCCGACCGGGCGCAAAGCTTTCAGCACCGAACTTCAGGCGGGCGATCTCAGCCGCGTCGCCCGCGATGCGGCTTCACAGGTCGCGGCAGGGGCGGCGGTGCTGGATGTGAACGTCGGTGCGGTCGGCGTGGACGAGGTCGCCGTGCTGCCGCGCGCCGTCCAGATCGTTCAGGACACCGTCGATGTGCCGGTGTCTATCGATTCGCCCGACCCGGCGGCGCTGGTCGCCGCGCTGAAGGTCGTCAAGGGACGCCCGCTGATCAACTCCCTCAATGCCGAAGAGAAGAAGCTGCATGAACTGATGCCCATCGTGGCGGAATACGGCGCGGTCGCCATCGCGCTCTGCATGCCCGATGGCGGCATTCCCTCGACCGTAGAAGGACGACTCGCCGCCGCCGAACAAATCCTGGAAGCGGCGGAACGCTGCGGCGTCAGCGCAGACTCGCTTCTTTTCGACCCACTGGCGACGACGATCAGCACCGATCATCGGTCGGGGCTGCTCACCCTGGAAGTCACCCGCGAGCTGCGCCGGCAGTTCGGCGTCAACATCACCGTCGGCGCAAGCAATGCCTCGCACGGGATGCCGGAGCGCGAGACGCTTAACCTCGTATTCATGACTCAGTTGATCGTTGCTGGCGTCAACGCGCCGATCTGCAACCCGAACAAAATCGCGCTCGCCGTCAGAGCCGCCGACCTGATGCTGGGGCGCGACGAGGATGGGTTGTCCTATATTCGCGCTTACCGCGCCCTGGAAAAACTCAAGGCGCAGACGCCCTCGCCCGTTTCCTGAGAGTGCGCGTCCTTCGCGCGAAAGCCTGGTCTCACCATGCCCCTGTTCACACCCGGTCGCCGCTGGCAGCCCGCCTACTTCCCCTTCAAGCGGGAACCGCTCAGCCGTCGCCTGCTCGCTGCGCTGGAGCGCGCCGTCAAAGGACCACTCTTCGGCTGTCGCATGTGCGGCAACTGTCTGCTGCAAGAGACTGCTTTCATCTGCCCGATGGAATGCCCCAAAGGATTGCGCAATGGACCCTGCGGCGGCTCGCTGCCTGAACGCTGCTACGTTGATGAAACCCGCCCCTGCGTCTGGTATCACATCTACAAGCGCTCAGAGGCGATGGGGCGTTCCGACAAGCTGCTGGAAGTGCTGCCTCCGCTGGACTGGGACAAGGTGGGCACCGAGACCTGGGGCGACATCGTCTCTCAGGTCCGTCGGGTCGGAGTTCGCAGGACCGTCGGCGGGCTGACCTCCCGCAATCCGGCTCAGCGGGCAGCTGCCTGGGATGCCGTCTTCACGCCGGTGCGCCAGCCCCACTGGTGGCAGGGGGATGCGCTGTATCATCCGCCCGCCTACCAGGAGCCGATTTCCGAGCTGGAGCGCCGGCTGCGCTCCGGGGAATTCGTCGTCACCGCCGAGATGACGCCCCCGCTTGGAGCCAGCGCCGAGAAGCTGGTCGAGACGCTGGCGTCTATCAGAGGATGGGTCGCCGCCGTCAATTTCACCGACAGCGCCTCCGCCATGCCGCGCATGTCCAGCCTGGCATGCAGCGCCATCGCTGTCCAGCAGGGGGTGGAGCCGGTGCTGCAAATCGCCGCGCGCGACCACACCCGCACCGGCATTCAGTCCGAAGTCATCGGGGCAAACGCGCTCGGCATCCGCAATGTGCTGTGCCTGTCTGGCGATCATGCCCGGATGGGCGCGCCGCCTTACGGACGATCCGACATCGTGGACCTCGACGCGGTGCAAATCCTGTGGATGCTGCGGCGGATGCGCGATGAGCAGAAGTATCTGGACCAGCGCGCCATCAAGACGCCGCCCCGGCTTTTCCTGGGCGCAGCAGCGTCACCGTGCGCTTCAGAGGCGCGCTTTCAAGCGCTGCGCGAGCAGAAAAAAGTTAACGCCGGCGCGCAGTTCTTGCAGACCAACCTGATCTTCGACATCGAGCGCCTGGAGACCTGGCTGGATGCCCTGGCGCGGCGCGACGTGCTGGATAAGGTCTACATCATCGTTGGGGTGGCGCTGCTGAAGAGCCTGAAGTCGGCGCAGTACATGCACGACCACGTGCCCGGCGTGCGCATCCCGGATGCTATCTTCAAACGCCTGGAAGCGGCGGGCGAAGACGCCACCGAAGAAGGCGTGCAGATCACTCTGGAACTGATCGCCGCCCTGCGCCGTTTTCCCGGTATTCACGGCGTGCATCTGGTGACGATTGGCAGGGAGAACCTTCTGCCCCGCCTCATCGCCGAAGCCGGCTTGGCGCCGCAGACCAGCGCTGTCATCTGAAACGTCCCCGCGCAAAAAATGGGGGTTGGGTGATCTGCCGCCGCCCAACCCTGCCGCGCCGTGGGCGGGCGACACCTACGCCATGAGCCGTCATGGCGACAGCCTTTGGTCTGTTTGAACGAAAATTTACGCGATTCATCCCTGATTAACGATAAGCTTAATACAAGAAAGAAGTACGCCATCGCCGGGTTCTGAAGGATGAATTCCGTCAGGAGTGGGAGACCCCGTACGACGCACAGGAGACCTCACGATGATCCGCGTTGTGATTTGTGACGACCATATTTTGTTTCGCCAGGGGCTGCGGCTGTTGTTGGAACGCACCAGCGATATCGAGGTCGTCGGAGAAGCGGATGATGGGCAGGCTGCCATCGATCTGTGTGAGCAGCTTGCTCCCGACGTGCTGGTGATCGATTTGGCGATGCCGCGCATGAGCGGCGTGCAGGCGGTGCAGCACGTTTGTGGGCACGGACACCATTCCCACACCCGTGCGGTCATGATCTCCATGTATTCCGAGGCGCACCTCGTTCAGCAGGCGCTGCGCGCCGGTGCGAGCGCCTATGTACTCAAAAGCACCGACATCAGCGAACTCATCCAGGCGATACGAATCGTTTTTCAGGGCAATACCTATCTGAGTCCTGAGGCGTCGCGCGTGCTGGTCGATATTGTCGTCTCTGGCAGGCTCGACTGTGACGGTCAGGAGGCGTTCTCCCAGCTCACGCTCCGTGAGTGCGAAGTGCTCAAGCTGATCGCCGAAGGACATACCAACCCGGAGATGGCGGATTTGATGCATGTCTCGGTCAAGACGGTGCAGAAACACCGCGCTAACCTGATGGGCAAGCTCAACATCCACGATGTCGCCGGGCTGACCTTCGCCGCCATCAGGCACGGCTTGGTCACGATGGACGACTGAGCTTCGGCTGCCCCACGACTATAAGCGGCGGACTACGCACTTATCCCCATAGCCATCTACCTCTCCTGTTCCTCCAACATTACCCTCAATGATGAGGCAAGATCAGGCTGATTCGCGCCCCATGATACGCGCTTGACCGAATAGACCCGATACACGCATCCCCTGATAATCAAGATAGGTTACCTGAAGGCGATCGGCAAGTCGTCGCCCGACACGTCGACGCCAGCAAAGAGGAGCATCCAGGTGATGACTTCACATTCTCAAGTTCTGCTGGCTCCTGCGCCAGCGATAACCTATCTTCGCTTCAAACGAATCCTGGATTTTACGTTCTCGCTGATGCTCCTGATCGCCCTTGCGCCTCTCTTCCTGGTCATTGCGCTCGCCATCACCCTGGACTCGCCGGGTCCGGTATTTTTCCTTCAGGAGCGGGTGGGTTCCAGGCGTATCACGACTCACGCGGGATTCGTCTGGGTGCTGCGCAACTTCCGCATGATCAAGTTCCGCTCCATGCAGCATCATGCTGACGAGACCGCCCACCAGGAACACATTCAGGCGTACGTCCAGGGCGAAACGGGCGAAGGGGCAGGAAGGGCGTTGAAGCCGGTGCACGACAAGCGCGTGACTCGCGTGGGCGCGGTACTGCGCCGCTTCAGCGTTGACGAGCTGCCTCAGCTCCTGAACGTGCTCAAAGGGGAGATGAGCCTGATCGGCCCGCGACCGGTGCCGCTCTACGAATTCGACGCTTATCCGGACTCGGCGCTGGGTCGCTTTGCTGCGACTCCGGGGATGACGGGCTTGTGGCAGGTGCGCGGGCGATGTTCCCTGTCATTTCAGGAACAGATCGCGCTGGACATCGCCTATACCGAGCGCCAGTCGTTGGAACTGGACCTGAAAATTCTTCTGTGGACCGTGCCGGCGGTGCTGTTCTGCCGGGGCGCAGAGTAGAGGCAGCGTGGAACACGGTCTCATGCGCGGCGAAAATACGCAAAGGGGAGTGCGCGGATGACTGCAAACGGATCAGTTCGAATAGCGGTGGTCGGCTGCGGCTACTGGGGCGTCAACTATGTGAGAAGCATCGCCGATATGCCGGAAACGACCTTGGCTGCGCTGTGCGATGTGGATGCGAACCGCCTGAACGAGATGGCACGGCGCTACCCGTCTGCGCGCATGGCAGAAGACATCGACGACCTGCTGGCGCGCGACGACTTCGATGCGGCGGTCGTCAGCACGAGCGCTGCGTCGCACTATCGCATCGCCTCTGCGCTCCTGGAATACGGCAAGCATGTCCTGATCGAGAAGCCGATGACGACCGATGTCGGGGACGCGGCGCGGTTGGTCGAAATGGCGGATGCCGCTGCCCTCAAGCTGATGGTTGGACATATCTTTCTTTTCAACACCGGCATTGAGACGATCAAGCGCTACCTGGTCAGCGGCGATCTGGGGCAGCCCTACTATCTCTACGCCCGCCGGACCAACCTGGGACCGATCCGCGACGACGTGAACGCCCTGTGGGACCTGGCGACGCATGACGTGTCCATCTTCAACTACCTGCTGGATCGCGCGCCAGACTGGGTGAGCGCGGTCGGCTCGACGGTGCTGCATACGGACCGCCAGGATGTGGGATTCATCGTCCTGGGTTATCCCGACGGTATCCTCGGACACATCCACGTCAGCTGGGCGGACCCGCACAAAGTGCGCGAGCTGGTGGTCGTCGGCAGCAAGGAGCGCATCGCCTTCGACGATCTTGACGCGACCGAGAAGGTGCGCGTCTTCGAGAAGGGAATCACCGCTGTCGCCGACGAACCCGCCAGCTTCGGCGAATACCATCTGTCGATTCGCGACGGCGACATCATCAGCCCGCACGTGTCGATCAGCGAACCCTTGAAGAAGCAGATCAAGCATTTTGCCGACTGCGTCCTGAACGACCGCCGACCGTTGAGCGACGGCTTGAACGGTTTGGAAGTGGTGCGCGTGATGGCGGCAGTCGATGAATCGGTCGCGCGTCATGGTGCGCCGGTGGTTCTCGAAGCGATGATCCCTCAGAGAGAAGAGACATGGACGCCAATGTTCCATTCGTAGACCTCAAAGCGCAGTATAGCGCGCTCGCCGAAGAGGTGAACGCTGCCATCGCCCGGGTGATGCAGCGCGGTGATTTCA
This sequence comes from Anaerolineae bacterium, assembly GCA_016789005.1. Classification (GTDB taxonomy): domain Bacteria; phylum Chloroflexota; class Anaerolineae; order Aggregatilineales; family Phototrophicaceae; genus Flexifilum. Next base: position 4,028 of record JAEURA010000170.1, on the reverse strand, counting down.
TCCTGGGCGAGGATGTTCGGTTGTTCGAGCAGGAATTCGCCCGGTGGTGCGGCGTTTCTCAGGCGATTGGCGTAGATTCTGGCACAAGCGCCCTTGAACTCGTTCTGCGCGCCTACGATATCGGTCCGGGCGATGAAGTCATCACCGCTGCCAATACCTTCATCGCCACCGTCTTCGCCATCACCTACACCGGCGCGCGCCCGATCCTGGTGGACATCGATCCGGATCATTACACGCTGGATGTAGCTGCGCTGGAACGCGCCATCACGCCGCGCACGCGCGCGGTGATCCCCGTGCATCTGTACGGGCAGGCTGCCGACATGGACGACATCCTGGCGGTGGCGGCGCGGCATGGGCTGAAGGTCATCGAGGACGCCTGTCAGGCGCACGGCGCGCTCTACAAGGGTCGCCGCGCCGGGTCGCTGGCGGACGCCGCTGCCTTCAGCTTCTATCCCGCGAAGAACCTCGGCGCCTACGGCGATGGCGGCATGATCGTGACGGACGATCCGGCGCTCGCCGAATGCCTTCGCATGATGCGCAACTACGGTCAGAGCAGGAAGTACTACCACGATACGCACGGCTACAACCGGCGGCTGGATACCCTTCAGGCGGCAGTGCTGCGAGTCAAGTTCCGCCACATCGACGCGTGGAACGCCGCCCGCCGCAGCCATGCGGCAGCCTACACCGCGCTGCTTCAGGGAGCGCCGGTGATCACGCCGCAGGTCGCGCCGTACAACGAAGCCGTCTGGCATCTCTACGTCATTCGGACAGGCGAACGTGACGAACTCGCCCGTCAGCTTTCCGAGCAGGGCATCGCCACCGGCATCCATTACCCGGTCCCGATCCATCTGCAAAAATGCTGCCAGAACCTCGGCTATGGTCAGGGAGATTTCCCGCTGACCGAACGGTATGCGAAGGAAATCCTTTCGCTGCCGATGTATGCCGAGCTGTCGGACTCTGCGATTACCGGTGTTGCTCACGCCATCCAAACGATTCTGGAAAACCTGGCGCATCCTGTGCCGCTGTAGCCGGCAGGGCGGCGCCCCGCCGGGAGCGGAGCAAAGCCTATGACTCTGCACGATTACCTCTCCATCCTCAGGCGGCGCGGCTGGATCATCCTGCTGACGCTGGTGGTCGCCATCAGCGCCGGGGTAGTCCTCACCAAAGGGATGACCCCGGTCTATGAGGCGTCGGCGATGCTGCGCGTGCTGACCGCCAACGAGGGGCAGATCGGCCAGTACAGCAACTACAACATCTTCTACGCCGACCGCCTGATGCGGACCTACAGCCACATCGCCGCCAGCGCGCCGGTGGTCGCCGAGGTTGTGGATCGGCTTCAACTGGCAGAACCGCCAGGCATCGAAATTCAGATCATCGCCGATACCGAGTTGATGAAGCTCACCGCCGAACACCGTGACCCGGCGCTGGCAGCTGCCATCGTCAATACGCTGTCTGACGTGCTGGTGGCGCGCAGTCGTGAGTTGTATGGCGAAGGCGTCCTGGGCAGCGAGATCCTGGGCGAGCAGCTGGCGCAGGTTGAACTGGAGTTCAGCGATGCTCAGGCGGAGTACCTCCGAGCGCTCAATGACTCGGCGGCGACCCAGGAAGACATCGACGATGCGCGGCAGATGATGGTGCTCAAGCAGGGCATCTATGTGAGTCTGCAAACGCAGTATCAGAACGCCCAGGCGGAGGAGATGCTGCGCCTCAACGCTGTGCAGATCGTCGAGACCGCCGCCGTGCCGGACAGCCCATCGCGACCGAACCTCATCCTGAACGTGGCGCTGACCGCTCTGTTCGGCATCGTCGCCGGGTCCGGGCTGGCATTCGCCGCCGAAAGCCTGGATACACGCATGCATTCCAGCCAGGAACTCGAAGAGACTGCCGATCTGCCGATCCTGGGTCAGGTCCCGGCGGCGCGTCGGCGCAGTTCTGCCATTTTCGACCTGGGGACTTCGCACTACGCCGCCTTTCGGCGCGCCTGGATTCACATCTCTGCCGTGCTGGATAAGCACGATCAGTTGATGTCGATCAAAGGCATTGGCGCGGTCTACGGGGCGCGCCTGCGCCAGGCGGGGATCACCAGTTATCGCCAGCTGGCGTCGATGACTCCCGACGAACTCGGCGCCGTTGCGGGAATCCAGGGATGGGCGGCGAACCAGACCGCCCGCTGGATCGAGCAGGCGCAGCGCCATCTGTACAACAATGGGTCCTCGTCCGCCGCACACCCGCCGCTCCTCCTGCTGGTGACCAGCGCCAGAGCCGGTGAGGGGAAATCGACCTGCTCGGCGAATCTCGCCGTCGCTGCCGCGCACTGCGACCAGCGGGTCCTGCTGATCGACTCTGATCTGTGGCTGCCGACGCAGCACCAGTTGTTCGGCACGGCGAACGAGGTCGGCTTGATCGATGTGCTGCGCGGTCGGGCGACATTGAAGACCGCCGTGCAGCACACGGGCTACGTCAACGTCGATCTGCTGACCAGCGGCAGTCCGCTCAGCGCTGGCGACGGCATCCCCGGTTTCGATACGCTGCCCGCGCTGATCTTTGGCGGCAGCAGAGCCTACGACATCATCATCGTGGACAGCCCAGCGCTGCTGGAGATGGCGGACTCAGCCGTACTCGCCCGCAACGTCGGCGCGGTGCTGCTGGTCGTCGCCTACGCGCGCACGTCGCGCCGTGACCTGACCTCGGCGATCCGTCTGCTGCATCAGGTGGAAGCCACGCCGGTGGGTATGCTCGTCAACCGCGCGCCCAAGCGCGATGATTACTACTATTCGCACCGACAGCCCTCCAGGGATGCCGCGCTGGTGGCGGTGGGGGAGGGATGAGACCATGCTGCATGCGCGCTTCAGCGCCCCATCGCTGTACTTTGCGGCGGCGGTGGTGATCGGAACCGCCGGGGCGGTTGGCGTAGCGTTCAGTCCTTCGCCTGCCGTCGCGGTCGGCGCGCTGGCAGCTGCGCCGGCGCTGCTGATCGCCCTGTGTCGGGCGGGGGAGCGGCGGGTCGAACTGTTGATCTTTGGCATCGTCGTGCTGTGCTCGACGATCATCGACATCGACCAGCTGCCGCTCGTGCCGATCGGCATCGGCAGCCTGAACCCTGCGGATTTGTTCCTGCTGCTGCTCGGCGGCTTGGTCGCCCTACGAGCGCTGCGCGACCGGCAGTTTCGCTGGGCGAGCACGCCGCTTACTCTGCCGCTGCTCGTCTTTTTCGCATTCGTGCTGGTGTCGTGTGTGGTCGCCCTGGACCTGGAAAGCGGGACACGGCATCGCATGCTCTCCGAAGTCCGGACGCTCGCCTTTCTGCTCCTGGGCATCGTGATCCCGCAGCTGGTGCGCCGCCGTTCATCGTTCCTCTTTCTGCTGCGCGGCTTGACGGTGCTGGCGGCGGGATGCGCCCTGATCATGATCGCCCAGGCGTTTCTGGGACCGGACATCCCGCTGATCCCGGCGCGGCTGGTGAGCGTCAACACCGGCATTTACGCCGAAACCGGCTTGTTCCGGGTCACGCCGCCGGCGCAGGCGCTCATACGCACGGTGCTGATCCTGGTCGCCTGCGAGTGGCTGCTCACCGAACCGTCGCGCCGTCCCTGGTGGCTCCTGCCGATGGTCGCGCTGATGGTCGTCGGGCTGCTGGTGACCGCCAATCGCAATTACTGGCTCGGCACGGCGTTTTCGCTGGCGCTGGCGATGACCTTCATTGATGCCAGGCGGCGCTGGGCAATGATTCAGTCCGGGCTGAAAGTCGTGATCGGCGGATTCTTCATCGGCGGCGCGCTGATCCTGCTGCTGGAGCTGGCGCATCTGCCCTTCGCCCAGCAGTTGATCGAGACGACGCTGCTGCGCCTCGACCCCGATTCCAGCGTCGCCGGCACCGAGTCATCGCTGGCGACCCGCCAGGAAGAGTTCTACTACATCTTCAGGCACATCGAAGCTCACCCGATCCTGGGGATCGGCTTAGGCGCTGCCTACAAGCCGCCGCGCTGGTACGAGACGCCTGCCAACAACCGCACCTACTACACCCACAA
>JAEURA010000275.1 GCA_016789005.1 Anaerolineae bacterium | reverse complement strand
TCCTCGACGAACGCCCGGCGCATTATTCGGCGGCGCTGGTCGAACCGGGCGTGTTCTTTGACCCGCACGATCTGAAGACGACGGCGCGCGTCGAAGGCGGCAGGATACTGATCAACGGTGTGAAGAGCGTCGTACCCCTGGCGGCGGTTGCCAATGCCCTGCTGGTCTACGCCCGCGACGCCGAAAGCGGCAAAGCCGCCGCCTATATCGTCGAAGCCGACGCGCACGGCGTGGAGATCGGCGCGCGTGAGAAGCTCCTGGGCGTGCGTGCCCTGCCGACTCACCGCGTGACCTTCAGGGACGCCGCCATCGATCTCGACTGCAAGCTGGGCGGCGAGTCTGGCGCGGACGTGCAGGTGCTCCTCAACCGATCCTGGACGGCGCTGGCGGCGCTCGGCGTCGGCGTGGCGCGCTACGCTTTTGAATATGCCCGCGATTACGCCAAACAGCGAGTGCAGTTCGGTGTGCCCATCGCCCAGAAGCAGGCAATCGCCTTCATGCTGGCGGAGATGGCGATTGAAGTGGACGCCGCCCGCCTGATGGTGTGGGAAGCGGCGTGGAAGCTGGATCGCGGTGAGGATGCCACCCGTGAAGCTTATCTGGCGCGACAGTACAGCGACAAAGCTGCCATGTTCGTGACCGACGCCGCCGTACAGGTGCTCGGCGGCTATGGCTTCATCCGCGAATACCCGGTCGAGCGGCTGCTGCGCAACGTGCGCGGTCTGGCAACGTTCGACGGTCTGGCGATCATTTGAGCGGGCGTAAGAGACGGCTGAGCGATTTGGAGCGAGATGACGATGGCGATCAGTTTTGAAGTCCCTGAGAATGTGAAACAGCAGCAGGACATGGTCAAGATGGTGGCGGAGCACATCATGCGCCCCATCAGCCGGGAGCTGGATGAGAACGAACACGCCCGCCCGCTGCCCTTCATCGAGAACATGTGGCCCTTCATGCGCGACATGCAGAAGCGCAACCTGGAAAAACTCGACGCCGGCGAAGGCTGGAAGCGGCGCGAAGGACCCGGCGTCACGAACCTGCGTCTGATGATGATGATCGAGATGCTCTCCTGGGGCGACGCCGGCATCTACTTGTGCCTGCCCGGTGGGGCGTTGGGCGGCGCGGCGATTGAAGCCGTCGGCACGCCCGATCAGAAGAAGAAATACCTGGGGCGCTTCGCCGAGGGCGACAAAGCCGCCTGGGGTGCGATGGCGATGACCGAACCAGGGGCGGGTTCCGATACTTCGTCGATTCAGACCACGGCCGTCTTCGACGAGGCGGCGAAGCAGTGGGTGATCAACGGCGAGAAGATCTTCTGCACCAACGGCAAGCTGGCGCTGGACGAATCCAACGGGCTGGTGGTGGTCTGGGCGACCATCGACCGCGAGGCGGGGCGGGCGGGCATGCGCCCGTTCATCGTTGAAGCGGGCACGCCGGGCGTGAAGGTGACCAAGACGGAGATCAAACACGGCATCCGCGCCAGCGACACGGCGGCGATTGTCTTTGAAAACGCCCGCATTCCGGCGGACGCCATCCTGGGCAGCCCGGAAGTGCAGCGCGGCGAAGGCTCCGGCGGTTTCAAGGGCGCGATGGCAACCTTCGACGCCACCCGTCCGCTGGTGGCGGCGAGCGCGTTAGGGATCGGGCGCGCGTCGCTGGAATTCCTGGTCGAGAAGCTGAAGGAGAACGGGGTCGAAATTCCTTACGGCGCGCCGTATCACAAACTGACGGCGATCCAGCGCGATGTGATCGAGATGGAGGCGGAACTGAGGGCGACCTATCTGCTGACGCTGCGGGCGATCTCGATGCTCGATCACGGGCAGCATAACAGCCTGGAAGCCTCGATGGCGAAGGCGAAGGCGGGCAAGATCGTGACGCGCATCGGGCAGAAGGCGGTGGCGCTGCTGGGCGCAGCGGGCTACAGCCGCGAATGGCTGCTGGAAAAATGGATGCGCGACGCCAAGATCAACGACCTGTACGAGGGAACCGGGCAGATCAACACGCTGATCGTAGCGCGGCGCGTGTTAGGCTACAGCAGTCGCGAATTGAGCTGACGCAACAAAATGCATACGACAGGCAGCGCGGAATCGCGATAAAATCACAGCAAATCATCATGGATGACTTTACTCGTACATTTCAATCCTGCTAACGCCTGCCGAGGAGGCGCTGCCATGACTGTCACCGCAAAGTGGTACGACGCAAAACCTGAGACAAACATCATTCACATCGAATTCGTCGGCGCGTGGACGTGGGACGAATTCCAGCACAGCATCGAAGAGGATGTGGGCAAGCTGTTGGGAGGCGGCGAAGATAAGCGCTGCACCATCGTCGATCTGCGCCAGAGCACCCGCCTCCCCCCGGATGTCATCAAGCAGAGCAGCAAGATGGCGCGCGGCGGTCAGGACTGGGATCTGATGGTCATCGTCGGCAACAACCAGTTCGCCCGCATGGTGATCAGCATCGTGACCCGCCTGTTCCCCAACCTCGGTAAAGCCTTCCAGATGGCGACCACCCTGGATGAGGCGGTGCGGCTGATCGACCGTCATCGCGCCACACACGTGTGAAAGCGACCGAAAGGACCGATTCAGGATGGGGTACAACATTCGTAAAGCCGCTGTCATCGGCAGCGGCACGATGGGCGGCGGCATCGCCGCCCTGCTCGCCGGCGTGGGCGTGGAGGTGACGCTGCTGGATATTCCGGCGCGCGACACGCAGCCCGGCGATTCGGCGGCGAAGCGCAACGCCGTCGTCAACGAGGGACTCAAGCGAGCGCTGGCGCTGCGACCGGCGCAGTTTTTCGCTGAAGCCGACGCCGCGCTGATCCGCACCGGCAACATCGACGACGACCTGGGCAGCTTGCACGACGCCGACTGGGTGATCGAGGTGGTGGTGGAGCGGTTGGATGTCAAGCGGGCGCTGATGGCGAAGCTGATCGAAGTCGTCAAGCCGGAGGCGATCCTCAGCACCAACACGTCCGGGCTGCCGATTCACGCCATCGCCGAAGGCATGGATGACGGTTTCACTCTCCGCTTCTTGGGAACACATTTCTTTAATCCGCCGCGCTATCTGAACCTGCTGGAAGTCATCCCGCACCCCAGTACCGACCCGGACATCGTCGCCTATCTCACCGAGTTCGCGACCAAGCGCCTGGGCAAGGGCGTGGTGCTGTGCAAGGACGAACCGAACTTCATCGGCAACCGCTTCATGACCATGAGCGGGATGCAGATGGTCAACTATGCGCTCGACAACGGCTTCACGGTCGATGAAGTCGATTCGCTGACCGGTCCGCTGATCGGTCGTCCGAAGACGGCGACCTTCCGCCTGAACGATCTGGTCGGCATCGATGTGGCGGTCGGCGTGGCGCGCAACCTCTACCCGGCGATCCCGAACGATCCGGCGCGGACGGTGCTGGAACACGCCGGGACGACCGCGCTCTTCGACCGGCTGATCGCCAGCAACTGGCTCGGCGGCAAGACCGGGCAGGGCTTCTACAAGACGGTCAAGGGAGCAGGGGGCGAGAAGGAATTCTGGACGCTGAACCTGCAAACGCTGGAATACGAAGCGCCGGGCAAACCGCGCTTCGAAAGCGTGGGCAAGCACCGCAAGGTCGAAGATACTGCGACGCGCATCCGCCTGTTGATCAACGAGGATGATCGCGCCGCGAAACTGCTGTGGCATCATCACGCCTTCCTGCTGGCATATGCCAGCAACCGCGTGCCAGAGATCACCGAGAGCATCGTCAACGTCGATAACGCTCAGAAGTGGGGCTTCGGTCACGAGCTGGGTCCCTTCGAGATCTGGGACGCTATCGGCGTGGCGGAGACGGTCCCGGCGTTTGAGGCGGCGGGCTACCCGGTGGCGGACTGGGTCAAGACCATGCTGGCGGGCGGCTCGCCGACCTTCTACCGCCGCGAAGACGGGCAGGTGACCGGCTACTACAGCCCGCAGGCAGGCGGCTATGTCGATCTGCCGCGTCACCCGCGCGCCTATTCGGTGGCACGCCTGCGCGCCCAGAGCGGGGAAGTCGTCCGCAACGCCGGCGCGAGCGTGCTGGATATGGGCGACGGCGTGGCGCTGCTGGAGATTCACAGCCCGGCGAACGCCCTGGACTCCGACGTGATCGAGATGATCCACCAGTCGGTCGATGTGCTGGAGCGCGACTTCGACGCGATGGTCGTCGGCAACGATGCCGAGCGATTCTGCGTCGGCGCCAACCTGTTCATGGTGGCGGTGGCGGTGCAGAGCGGGCAGCTGGATCAGCTCGAATCGATGCTGCGGCGCGCTCAGGACGGCATGCAGCGCCTGCGTTATGCCGGCAAGCCGGTGGTCGTCGCCCCGCACAACATGGCGCTGGGCGGCGGCGCGGAGCTGGTCATGGCGGGGGCGCGGGTGGTGGCGCACAGTGAACTCTATGCCGGGCTGGTGGAAGTCGGCGTCGGCTTGATCCCTGGAAGCGGCGGCTGCAAGGAGATGGTGCGGCGCGTCGTCAACCCGGTCATGGCGTCGCACCCCAATGCCGATGTGATCCCACATTTGCAGCGGGTGTTCGAACAGATCATGCTGGCGAAGGTCAGCGAAAGCGCCAAGCAGGCGCGCGACCTGGGCATCCTTGCGCCGAACGACCGCATCGTGACCAACCGGGCGCATCTGCTCGGCGAGGCGAAGCGCGAGGCGCTGCACCTGGCGGATGGCTATACGCCGCTGCGCGCCGGAAAAGTCTATGCGGCGGGGCGCGATGTGTACGCGGCGCTGCTGGTCGGCATTCGGGGCTTCCTGGAGGCGCGGCAGGCGACCGAACACGACGCCGTGATCGCCCGCGAGCTGGCGTATATCCTGACCGGCGGCGCAGTGAGCGAACCGGGCTGGATCGACGAGCAGGTCTTCCTCGATCTCGAGCGCAAGGCGTTCTTGACGCTGGTGCAGACGGAAAAGACGCTGGCGCGCATGGCGCACATGCTTCAGACGAACAAGCCGCTCAGGAACTAGGGCTGAGGAATGAGGGATGAGAGATGAGGGATTGGCTCGCCGCCTTACCTCATCCCTCGTTCCTCACCGCTCATCCCTTGTGTTTACGTGTCGCTGTACTGTGGGTAGCGGGCTTTGACGCCCATTGCGCCGCCGATTGCGCCGAAGATGCCCATCATGACGCTTTGCACCGGCAGCGGAATGCCGGGCATGGTCAGTTCGGGGGCGAGGTCTTTGAACGAGACGAAGATTTGGAGCATGCTGGGCATGCCATCCTTGCTGACCTTGCCGTCGCGCGCCAAGCCGAACATCGTCTCGAAGAAGGTATCGATGCCGGTCAGCTCGCGCATGTGCGGGGTCGAGAAGCGGATGATCTGCCTGACGTGCAGCTCATCGGCGCCGCCGTTGTAGGGATGCATGTGGGGAATGCCGGGCGGGAAATCGATGGTCTCGCCCGCCTTCGCCGTCTTGTCGACGCCGTTCAACTGGTAGTTTGCAGTGCCGGTGATGACTTCGAAAGTCTCGTGACCTTCCTTGTGGACATGTGGATATTCGCGTCCCTTGCCGGGCGGAAAGAAAATCTCGTGTTCGACCATCAGCCCGCCGGTTTCCTGCGGGGTCTTGTTGAACTTGACGCGAACGCCGGAGATCGGGTTTTCGAGAATAGTGCCAGACTTAGGCATGGTTGCCCCCCTTGTGCGTATTCACATGAAAAACTCTATGCGTACTGCACAGTGTAACATCAGTTTTGATCTGGTGAGTGACGAAGGACGAATTTTATGACCCGTGAAGCTGTGATCGTTGCCGTCGCGCGCACCGCTGTCGGCAAAGCGAAAAAGGGAGTCACCCGTAACGCCCGCAGTGATGACATGGCGGCGGCGGTGATCAACGAGGTGATGCGCCAGACCGACGGCAAGCTGGACCCTGCCGAAATCGACGATGTGATCATCGGCTGCGCCATGCCAGAAGGGGCGCAAGGCTTGAACTTCGCCCGCGTCATCGCCCTGCGCGCCGGGCTGCCGGTGGAGACCGCCGGGCAGACGGTCAACCGCTTCTGCGCCAGCGGCTTGCAGACCAT
>JAEURA010000151.1 GCA_016789005.1 Anaerolineae bacterium | reverse complement strand
CATGCGCAACTTCCTCGCGAGCAGTGTCCAGCAGATGCGTCCTTCCGGTATCCGCCGTTACTTCGACATCGCGGCGACGATGGACGATGTGATCACCCTGGGAATCGGTGAACCGAACTTCACCACGCCGGGGCATATCGCCGACAAGGGCACGGAGTCGCTGGCGTGCGGGCGCACCGGCTACACCTCGAACGCCGGGCTGATCGAACTGCGGCGCGCCGTCTCCATCTACATCGAGCGGCTGTACGGGCTGCACTACCGCCCCGAAGACCAGGTCTTGGTGACGGTGGGCGTCAGCGAGGCGCTGTGGCTGGCGCTGAAGGCGATCCTCGATCCGGGCGACGAGGTGCTGGTCGTCCAGCCGTGTTTTGTCGCCAACACCGCCGCCGTCGAAATGGCGGGGGGCGTAGCGGTCACGGTGGACTCTACCATCGAGCATGAATTCCAGGTGACCGGAGCGGACCTGGAAGCGAAGGTGACGCCGCGCACCAAGGCGATCCTGATCAGCTATCCTAATAATCCGACCGGCGCGATCCTGACCCGCGAACACATGCTGCAAATCGCCGCCGTCGCAGAAAAACACGATCTGGTGGTGATCACCGACGAAATCTATGAGCGTCTGATCTACGGCGTCGATCACATCCCCTTCGCCGCCCTGCCGGGGATGTACGAACGCACCATCGTGCTGAGCGGCATGAGCAAATCCTTCGCCATGACCGGCTGGCGCATCGGCTACGCCACCGCTCCGGCGGAACTGATGGTGGGGATGGCGAAGCTGCACCAATATCTGATCATGTCAGCGCCGACGATGGGGCAGTACGCCGCCATCGAGGCGCTGCTGTACGGCGCGGAGGATGTCGAGTCGATGCGCCAGCAGTACGACCAGCGCCGACACCTGATCGTCGATGGTTTCAACGAGATGGGCTTGACCTGCTTCGAACCGCGCGGCGCGTTCTATGCCTTCCCGAACATCAGCGTCACCGGCATGAGCGATGAACAGTTCTGTGAACGCCTGCTGATGGAAGATCGGGTGGCAGTAGTTCCGGGCAGCGCCTTCGGCAAGAGCGGCACGGGCTTCGTGCGCGCCAGCTACACCAACAGCTACGAGAATATCGAAGAGGCGCTGGAACGGATGCGCCGCTTCATGATGCGTCACGGCTGATTCACCGCCGGCGCGGCAGTTTCCAGGCGAGGCGTAAGGATGTGACCTGTCGCATCTTTACGCCTCGTGTATTTTTGCCGAAAGCAGCACCTCCGTCGTCACGATCTCCGCGAATTCGTCTTGCAGCCCCACCAGCGCCAGCCGGTGAATATCCTCCGCCGGGGTGTACACGCCGTCAAAGCCGGTGCGGTCATGGCACGCCGTCGCATCCGCGACCACGAGGGTTGTGAAGCCGAGATCGCTCGCCATGCGCGCCGTCGAGGAGACACAGTGTTCGGTGGTCAGCCCGACCACGATGACCGCCCGAACGCCCGCTCGGCGCAGCCGCGCTTCCAGTTCGGTGCCGACAAAGGCGTTGCTCACCTGCTTCTGAATCACCGGCTCATCGCCCTGGGGCGCGACGATCCCCTTGATGGCGTTGCCGGGTAGTTCAGGGCGCAGTGGGGAGTTCGGCTCGGTGGACATGTGCTGCACGTGGAAGATCGGGCGCGCCTTCGCCCGCCATTCCGCCAGCAGGCGCGCCATGTTGGCTTCGGCGTCGGGGTTGCTGCGCTGCCCCAGCCGAGGTTCATCCAACCCGACCTGTACGTCGATGAGGAGCAGCGCGGCGCTGCTGTCGAGCGCGATCATGGTTCGGTCTTACTCCTGAGTGCTGCCAAGACGCGGGAAGCGGACACAGCCGCCGCTCCCGCGCTGAAAACTGCTCGTTCTACCGGATTGGGTGGTTTCTCTCAGACCTCATCCCCCGACCCCTTCTCCATGTGGAGAAGGGGAGCAAAACAACGCCTGTGTCTCGGCAAGTCCCTCTCCAAAGGAGAGGGATTTAGGGTGAGGTCAGGGTTACAAAACGGATGACCACCAAATCCGGTAGAACCAGGAAAATTGAGAATCGCCTGTACAATCTGAAAATCGGAAACGCACTTCAGGAGTGTAACATGCTTGCCGACGCCCCTCTTCAGATTTCCATCCCCGCCGCCGACAAAGCGCGCGCCAAGAAATTCTATGCGGAAAAGCTGGGACTGCATCCCTACGTCGAAAGCGGTTTCGGCATTTACTACCAGTGCGGCGGATCCAAATTCGCCATCATCCAGTCGGACAGCGCCGGGCAAGCCGGCTACAGCCTGATGTCGTTTCTGGTCAGCGACCTGGACGCCGAAATGGCAGAACTGCGGGCGCGCGGCGTCCAGTTCATTGACTATGATCTGCCTTACCTGAAGACGGTCAACGGCGTCTGGGAAATCTACGGCGACCGGCTGGCATGGTTCAAAGACAGCGAAGGCAACACGCTGGCGCTGGCGCAGATCGGCTGAAGGCTGTTATGAACTTCTGCGGCAGGAGTTCCCCTCACCCCAAGGCGAGCCTTGCTCGCACCCCCTCTGCCACGCGCGCGGGGCGAGGGGACCTGACTCCCCCTTCTCCCCGTTTTGGGGGAGAAGGGGGCTGGGGGGTTGAGGGGAGAAAAGTTCATAACAGGCTCTAGGGTTTGGCGGCGGGCGATGCGCGTCGTCCGCCGCTGTTTGACACCCACTCCCCTGGCAGTTCAACAAATTGCACAAACCTCTTGACTCCGAAATAATTC
>JAEURA010000272.1 GCA_016789005.1 Anaerolineae bacterium | reverse complement strand
CCGATCGACGGGCACAGTGACGCGCAGGGCGGATGGGGAATGATGCGCGCCGACGGCGCGACCAAGCCGGTCTACCAGGCGTTTCGGCTGTTGAGTCAGCTGCGGGGCGAACGGATTGCGGTGCGCTCAGACCACCCTGAGGCAGGCGCGCTCGCCGTAAAAGATGAAGAGTTTATCGCTGTTCTGCTCTGGCACTATGGCACGACACATCCAGTGCTGCGCATCGAGCTGCAGATTGGCGGTCTGATGAATCCCTGTCCGCCAACCGCCGAACTTTTCGGCGCAGATCCATCGAATGGCGAAGAGGCTGTGAAGACGGAGGGCGCCGATCTGCGGCAGGAGAGCAGTCCCTTGTCGCAGATCGACGCTGAAACCTGCTCTGTGATTCTGAACCTGCCAGCCGACAGCGTCCGCCTGCTTCGCCTGGGATGAAGCCCAGTTCCAGGAATGAACCGGCAGGACGCGAACGCCTTTCTGGATTCCCTGATCGGCTTACATCTCCGGTTCGTCGGCGATGTCGGCGCAGATCGTGCGGTGGTCCACCGGCGAATGCACGATGATCGAGGTGGTGGTGTGGGCATAGGGCTTGACTCGGCGGAAGAACGTATCCAGCGCCGCCACGCTCGGAACCGCCACCTTCACGACATAGCAGTCCTCGCCCAGCACGTGATGCATCTCCAGCACGTAGGGCATAACTTTGAGGATTTCCCCCACCCGGTCGAAGTTCTTGCCGGTATCCGACAGGCGAATGAAGGCGGAAACAGGCGCACCCACGCGCTTGAGGTCGATTTCCGCGTGATAGCCCTTGACGATCCCCGCCTCTTCCAGCCGCTTGACGCGCTCCTGCACCGCCGGAGCGGTCAGCCCGACGCGCCGCCCCAGCTCGGCATAGCTCATGCGAGCGTCTTCCTGCAGCGCGTGCAGGATGCGCCAGCCGGTCTCATCCAGTAGTTTTTCGCGGGTTTCGATTAGTTGGGTCATGAGACACAAACACCTATGAATCACAGGCGGACTTTCGGAAATGGTTTGCATTGGTGCTGTAATGTCGTCCTCAATGATCATATCATGGTTTTTGTAATACGGAATCTGTGAGGAGTTGAGATTGATGTCCGCAGAGACCCCAATGTTTGTGTTCGTGGGCAGCCCAACCCGCCGCGCCGACCTGAAGGCGCTGGTGGATGATCGCGGATGGTTCATGCATGATGCGCCGGAAGACGCCCTGATGGGGACGCTGGCGCAGGTGATCACGTTCTTCCCGGATGCGGTGGTGATCGAAGACACCGGCGATGTGACCGGGCACGATGTGGTCATGCATCTGGAGTCGATTCACTATACGCCGCTGTTCCTGCTGACCGATACGCCGGAACTGTGGGAGACCGCCGGGGGCGCATTCGCCGCCGTCCTGCCGCTGCGCGCCAAGGGCTATGAAGTGCTGGACGCCTTGCGCGCCATGCTGCTCGACGCCGAACCGGCATGGGCTTAAGCCAAAAACTGCATATCCTCCTTGTGATGCTCGGCGCATGCCTGACCGCCGGCATCGGAACTGCCCTCGCCCAGGATGACGACGCGAAAGCGGATGTGATCGCCGCTTTCGACCGCCTGAGCGAGGGTTATCGATTCACCTACAGCGCCGACACCGTCATGACTGTCACCGATTCGGACGGCGTGGAGACGATCAACACCCTGCATTACGAGAGCGCCGGCGCGGTGGATGCGGCAGGCAGCTACCACATCGAAGCCGAACACACGGGCAGCAGCAGCGCTGAAACCGACGTGAGTGTCGCTTTCAGCTTCCAGCGAGCGAGCGCCGACGGCGTGGACTACGTTTATCTCTCCACCAGTACCCTGGACCTGTGGCAGCGCTTCCTGTTCGAAGGCGCGAGCGAAGGCTGGCATCGCGCCGACGACCTCCTGACAGCCGGATCAGATGGTCTCTCGACCCGTGTCCTGCTGGATTCGATCCTGCCGGCAGTTCTGCCGGGCAAGTTTGCCCCGGACGAAGCCTGGATTCTCGACATCAGCGAAGGCGCGCCTGAAGCGATCAATGGCGCAGCCCTGCGGGTCTTCGCCATGACGCTCGATGGCAGGCAGATGGCAGTCGCCAATCTGGCGCAGTCCGGCGAGTTGACGTTCGACAGCAGCCTGATCGATCAGGCGCGGGTGCTGGCGGCGGGGACGTTCGAAGGGCGGATGCGCGCCTGGGTCGGCGCGGCGGACGGACGGTTCTACCGGCTGGAGATCGAGTCGCTGACGATCCTCCCCTACCACAGCAGTGCCGAGGATGGCGCGGAAACACTACCCTTCGACTACAAGACCAGCAGCGTGGCTGTTTTTGAGTTGAGCGCTCACGGGCAGGTCGAGGCGGTCGAAGCACCAGAAATGGCTCCCTGACACGCCGCCGTGATAGAATGCAGCTGAAATCGAGTTGGGTGAGATGAATATGCTTCCAGCAACCATCGAGATACCCGTTCCCCCAGATCTCTTGCGCGCCTATGAGACTGCTCCCAGCGAAGAGCAGGAAAAACTCCGTCTGTGGGTCGTGCTGTATTTGCAGCGCCTGGCACAGGGCAAGAGGCTGACTTTGCTGTCGGCGATGGAACGCCTCAGCAACGAAGCCGAAAAATCGGGATTGACGTCGGAAGTTCTTGAAGAGATTCTGCGGGATGACGATTAAGCCCCGGTGCGTCGTAGATACCAACCTCTTCGTCAGTGCTGCGCTCTTCAAGCACTCAGTTCCCTTTCAGGTCATTGAAACTATCCTCGATAAGGGTGTTCTTCTTCTGTCACAGGCTGCCGCCGCCGAAATTCAGGCGGTGTTTTCCAGGAGGAAGTTCGACCGCTATCTCAGCATTTAGGCGCGTCTGGAATTCCTTGCGGCATTGATCAGCGAGGCAGAGTTCATCACTATCAGCAGTTCGGTCCGAATCTGTCGCGATCCGAAGGATGACAAGTTTCTCGAATTGGCGGTGAACGGTATGGCGGACTATCTGATTTCAGGGGATGATGATTTGCTCGATCTCAATCCCTTTGAAGGCATCAGCATCGTCTCTCCGCGTGAATTTCTGGATCGAATGCAGTCTTCGCCCTCTTAGACAATTATATAAGAACGTCTGTTCTTGACGAAAACTCACAGGGGCGTATCCTGGGCGTGACTTCGCTTTTTTTGAGCGATTCTGCGCCGCTGAGCAGTGAGGAACGCCCATGCAAGTGATCGAGCGACTGCGCGCCGCCCTCGCGCCGCGCGCTTCCCCGAAAGACCGTGCGACCGTCCCCAAAACGCGCACGGTCTTTTCATTTCCCGACCGCCTGCGCCCCGGCGTCGGCTGGCGGCTGACCGAACGCTACCAGGATGCCGTCACCGAAGGCTACCGCCTCAACAGCCTGGTCTACGCCCCGGTGCGCTACAAAGCGCGGGCGGTCGCCTCGGTCCCCCTGGTGGCGGCGACCGGATCGCTGGACAGCCCGACTTGGCTGCCGGACGATGATCCACTGGCGCGGCTGGTGCAGCGCCCCAACCGCTGGCAGACCTGGCGGGCGTTCAACGAACAGCGCAAGACCTATCTGGAACTGGCGGGCAACGCCTTCGTCTATGCCGAACGCGGACGCGGCGGCGAGACGCTGGCGCTGCACAACCTGCGCCCCGACCGGGTGCGGATCATGGCGGGGGCGTCCGGCGTGCAGGGCTACTACTACGCCCCGCCCGGCGCGCCGTCCGATCAGGGCGTGCCGCTGCTGCCGGAAGACGTAGCGCACACCAAATACCCGAATCCGCTGGACGAGCTGGAGGGACTGGGTTACGGTCTGCCGCCGCTGCTGGCTGCCGCCCGCGACGCCGACACCGACAACGCCATCACCGCCTTCATCAAACTGGTCTTCGAACGGGGAGCGATGCCCCTGGGGATGCTGCGCTTCAACACCGAACTGACCGAAGCGTCCGCCGACGACGCCCGCCGCCGCTTCACCGCACGCTACGGCGGTTTCGACCGCTGGTTCGAGCCGGTGGTGATGGACCAGGGTGGCGGCTACGAGCGCATCGGCATGACCTTCGAGGAACTCGGCTTCGACGTGCTGGACGCCCGCAACGAGGCGCGCATCCTTTCGGTCTTCGGCGTGCCGCCGATCCTGCTGGGGACGCGCTATGGCATCGCGCACGGGACGTATTCCAACTACGAGGAGGCGCGCAAGCAGTTCTGGCAGGACGTGCTGATTCCTGAGCTGCGCATGCTGGAAGACGACGACCGTCGGCTGCTGGCGCGGGCGGATGGCGCGAGCGTGCTCTACGACCTGTCGGTGGTCCCGGCGCTGCAAGCCGACATGCCGGCGCTGGTCGAGGCGGCGCACCGCCTGTTCCAGATGGGCGTGCCGACGAATCGGGCGCTGGCGGCGGTGGGGCTGACGGTGGAGGCGGTGGGACAGCCCCTCACCCCCAACCCCTCGTCATAGCCCCTCACCCCCGACCCCTCTCCCACGCAAGCGGGGCGAGGGGAGCCGAACTCGCACTGTGATGAGCTAAGTGGAATCTCGGAGGCAATTCACGAGCGGGCGACCCACCGGGTCACCCCTACACCCGCTGCCCCGTAGGGGCGAGCCGTCGGCTCGACCGTTGAAAAGATGCGATATCTGGCTGGACGGGTGGGCAGAGGAGTAAGGGTCGGCATTGATGGGTTGGCACGATGGATAGTCACACTCAGGAGAGGAGCACATGGCAGCGAACCGAGGGCGGGAGCGCCCGGCGCAGCGCGATCTGACGCGGCGCGAGATCAAACAGGCGGCGGCGTTCACCACCCACATCGATCCCAAACTGGGGATCGTCGAGGCGGTAGTCAGCGTCTTCGGCGTGCTGGACGACGGCGGCGACATCGTGAAAGCCGGGGCGTTCGCCCGGACGATTGCCGAACGCGGGACGCGTGTGCAGGTGCTCGACAGCCACCGCGCCGACTCGGTGCTGCGGGTGGTCGGCAAGACGCTGGCGATCCGCGAGATCGGGCGGGAAGAACTGCCCGCCGAAGTGCTGGCGCGCCATCCAGAAGCGACGGGCGGTCTGCTGGCGCGCACCCAATACCTGTTGGATACCCCGGAAGGCGCGGGCGTCTTCAAGCGCATCGCGGCGGGCGCGGTGAGCGAATACAGCATCGGCTACGACGCGCTGCGGACGGAGATCATCCAGGCGCAGCGGCGCGACGGCACAGCGACGCAGGCGCGGCTGATCAAAGAGGTGCGCCTGTGGGAGTACAGCCCGGTGATCTGGGGGATGAACCCGGCGACGGCGACGGTCGGCGTGAAAAGCGCCGCCTGGGCAGAGGCGGCGCGGGCGGAAGTGCAGCAGGTCCTCGACGAGGTCGAGGCGGCGCTGCGCATCTGGCGGGGTGAAGCAGGGGCATATTGACGAGCGGGTGAGGAGGGCAAACGTGAACATCAAGACAGCAGAACATCAACTGCTGGAGGCGAAGACTCTGCTGGAACAGGCGCGCGACCTGCTCGGCGGCGGCGCAGTGACCGACGAACAGCGGGCGGACGCGGCGGCGCTGCGCGAACGCGCCACCAAGATCAAGCGCGACGCCGAGCTGATGCGCGAGATCGAGCGTCAGGCGAAGGCGATCCTGCTGCCGGACGACGGCGGGCATCCCGCCCGCCGTGACGCGCCGAGCAGTTTCGCCAGCTTCGGCGCATTCGTCGAGGCGGTGGTCGAGGCGAAATCCGGCGGTCCGCGCGACTCGCGCCTGACCTGGCTGGCGCGCGACCCGGAAGTGATCAAAGCGGAAGGCGGGCGGGAGCGCAAGGCGCTTTCCGGCACGGCAGGCGCATCGGGCGGATTCCTGATGCCGGAGGCGTTCGTTTCCGGCTTGCAGGCGGCGATGGTGGATCAGAGCGCCGTGCTGCCGCGCGTCACCGTCATCCCCATGTCGGCGCGCAGCGTCGTCCTGCCGGTGCTGGATTACGCGCAGACGCTGCCGGAAGGCGAGCCGCGCCAGTTCGGCGGGGTGCAGGCGTTCTACCAGGACGAAGGGGCGGAAAGCGAAGAGAGCGAGCCGAAGTTCCGCGAGCACACGCTGACCGCCCACGAGCTGACCATCTACACCGAGGCGAGCAACGCCCTGCTGGCGGACAGCGGCGTCTCGCTGGAAGCCTTCCTCAACAGCGGCATGGGCATGCTGGGGGCGCTGAACTGGAAGGTGGAGTACAAGATCTTCCGGGGGACGGGCGTCGGGCAGCCGCTCGGCATCCTGAACGCCCCGGCGACCCTGACCGTCAGCCGCGCGGCAGCGAACGCCGTCGGCTATGACGATCTGGTGGCGATGGATGCGGCAGCGCTGCCCTCGCCCCGGCTGGCGTGGTTCGCTTCGATCAGCCTGAAGGCGCAGCTCCGGTCGCTGAAGGACGACAACGACAACCTGATCTGGGGCGAAGCGGCGGCGGGTCTGCCGGCGACGCTGCTCGGCTACCCGATCTTCTTCACCGACAAGCTGCCGCGCCTGGGGACGGCTGGTGATCTGGTGCTGGCGGATTTCAGCTACTACCTGTTCGGCGACCGGCAGGCTCCGACGCTGGACGTTTCGACCGAGGTCAACTTCCGCCGCAACCGCACCGCCTACCGGCTGATCCACCGCCACGATGGATCGCCCTGGATGAACGCGCCGCTGGTGCTGGCGGACACGCTGACCGAGGTGTCGCCGTTCGTGGCGCTGGCTGCGGTGTAAGCACAGCATCCGCCCTATCAGCCTTTCACCTCACCCCGACCCTCTCCAATGGAGAGGGTCGGGGTGAGGTTTTCCAGACAAGGAGATTCCATGAGCATTCTGCACGCAGATTTCGCCGAACAGTTCGCGCCGCTGGATAAGGCGGCGTTCGTCGGCGTGACGACGGAGCAAAACACGGGCTACGTCTCGGTGGCGGGCTATCAGCGGCTCGCCGTGCTGATCCACGCGCTGGCGGTGGGCACGACGCTGGATGCCGATGTCGAGATCGCTACGGCGGCGGGTGGGACGAACGCGCTCACCCTGAAGAGCATGACCCAGTTGGGC
>JAEURA010000268.1 GCA_016789005.1 Anaerolineae bacterium | reverse complement strand
TTTGCCGCGCTAAAGCGAGCATCAAGCCTAAGGCGAGTTCAGCGACGGCGTTCGAGTTGGCGCTTGGCGTGTTGGTGACGCAGATGCCTTTCGCTTGCGCCGCGTCCAGATCAACCCGCTCAACGCCCACCCCATAGCGGGCAATCACTTTGAGGCGGTCGGCAGTTTCCAATGCGGCGCGGTCGATTACATCTAGCCCGGCAATGAAGCCATCACAGCCGGGCAGCAGATCGCGCACTTCTGCCGAGGTCAGCGGGCGGTTAGTCGGGTTAAACACGATCTCACCGACGGTTTCTTCCAGCACTTGTTTGAGACGCGGATCGTGTTTGGCGTAGGATGTCGGGGTGACCAGCACCCGCATCGATTTCAGGTCTTGAGTCATAGTTCCTCCTAAGGCGCGCCCTGTCAGCGTGGATTATCGATGATGGTCGGCTTGCCATTCTGTTCTTTGACGAGCTTACGGAAACCTTTTTGTTCCATCGTGCCGTAATCGTGTCCCGCGTTGCCGGGATACACGAAGAACATGACCAAATCTTCGGTAGCGCTCGTGTTGACCGAACGATGCGCCCAGCGCGGCGGCACATAGTGTACTTTCCCGGCAGACATCTCCAGCACTTGCGAGTCGCCGTATTGCCCTTTCATTGATGACAGGGTACGAGCAATGTAGTTATCCCGATGAGCAGGTTTGCCGCCATAAGGAAGTTCAAAAACAAAGGGGAGTGCTCTCATGGATCGTCCTCTCGGTTGTTGGAATGCAGCTTGCGCGATTATTCGAGAACAGGCTGCATAGTCATGTGCAAGGGCAAGCCTATAATGACATAATGTTATGATTATACTCCCGATCGCGTGTCCTTCAATAAGCAGCACAATCCCGGCATTGACCTACCTGGATGCGCCAAACACGAACGATTAGGTTGTCATAGATATAGGAGGTTGTGACACAAAATAAGACTCCGCCAGGGTTGAGTTCTTGTAAAACACCTACGGAGCATATGTTGAGAAGTGAGTACTCGACGGAAGTTCGTCGGTGGACTCTATCACCTTGTCTGAGTCGCGTGTGCGGACGAGTTCGACCTCAAACTGAGTTCGATCCCCCCGATGATAGGCGAAATAATACTCAATCGGCGTTCCGTCATTCATGTAACTGATGCTGTCCAACCGGAACAGCGGCGTGCCCTTCGGGACATCCAGCAGTTTCGCCTCTTGCCCCTCGGCGGGAACAGCCTGAATAGTGCGCCGCCCACGCGCGATATACAGGTGATAACGGTTTTCCAGCAGCGCATATAACGATTGATTGTTGAGATCGTCGGTGACAAGATTAGGACAAAGAACGTAGGGGACATAAGTCGTCACCAGCAGGAGCGGCACGTTTTCGACCGAACGCTGGCGAGCGATTTCGATGACCGGCGTCTCGGGAGGGAGTTTCAAATGCTGCGCGATGGTCGGATTGGCGGGAGTGACATGTTGCAGCAAGACCCTAGTCACCGGTTGCAGCCCCTGCTCGATCATGTCTTGATAGAACCCGGTGAGCTTCTGCACAAGCTGTTCGCTGATCTTCGCGGCGGCGACGAAGCTGCCTTTCCCTTTGCGTCGCTTGATCAAGCCTTCATGGATCAGATCTTGGAGCGCCTGACGCACGACGGTACGGCTAACGGAAAACATCTCGCATAACTCAGCTTCGCTGGGCAAGCGATCTCCGGCTGACCATGTGCCATCCCGGATGCGACCGCGAATAACATCTTTGACCTGAATGTAATAGGGGATTGGACTTTCAAAATCGACCATGTTTTTTGCCGACAATACCTTCACTCTTGTGGATGCAAGCTTACGCCGTAACCACAATTTGGTAGAGGTAAGCCCTTCAAGCTATGAATGACAGATCATAACACAATTCACTGATTTGAAGGACGGACTTGATCTTTCTTTCATTTCGGGCAAGCTGAACAATAGAATGCTGCACTTTCGGTGACCATATTCTGGGTTCGTTATGAATGGCGCGAGTGCCTCGCGTTGAGGAAATGGTAAACTATCGAGGAATTGAGCGGTTTCGAGATAAGACAGATGTTCGAGTATAACCCAATCCTTCCCGTAATTCACCCCAGGGGGGCAAAAAGCGCCTCTGAGCGTATCAGAGGCGCTTTTTCTTTTCGCTGCACCGAGGCGGAGCTTTAGAATGCCATCAAACCGAACCGTCAACCTCGCCGGTCTGCGCCTCTTTGTGCAGGATTGGGGGGGCGAAGAAAACCCACCGCTGTTCCTGCTGCATGGACTTGCCTCGACCAGTCACATGTTCGACCTGATCGCTGAGCCGCTCACAGATCAGTATCGCGTGTTTGCCTACGACCAGCGCGGACACGGCATGTCCGACAAACCTTCGACAGGCTACGACTTCGAAACTATTGCGCGCGACCTGGACAACCTTGCCGATGCGCTTGGTCATCAGAATCGCCCGCTGACGCTGGTTGGGCACTCCTGGGGCGCATATTCGACCCTCTACTATGCTGCGACTCGCCCCGCGCGCACTGCCAGGGCGGTGCTCATCGATGGCGGCGTCCGCCCGCTGCAAGATATGTTTCCGACCTGGGCGGAGGGCGAGATTGGGCTGGCACCGCCGCCCTACGTCAACTTGTCCGTTGATGACATTCGGCAGCTCATCCGCCGCTGGCAGGGCGCCGGGTATCGACCAGAGACGGAACCGCTGGCGATGACCATTTTCGACCTGAGCGACACGGAAAATGTACACGCGCGCCTGAGCCGAGACAACAACATGCAAATCGCGCGGGCACTCTGGGAGTTCCAGCCCAGCGACTATTTCAGGCGCGTCCACTGTCCACTGCTGATCGTCAACGCGGTAGAACCAGGGCAGTCACGAAGTCTCCAGATTGAACACTACACGCAGCTTGCGACGCAGTTGGCGAAAGACGCCACCGTCATCTGGATGAACGACACTATCCATGACATCCCCTGGCATCGCCCAAAGGAACTTAGTGCCGTATTGTCGCAGTTTCTGTGAGACAACCGTCAGGCAGCAGCGTTCAGGTGGAGGCGCTGGGATCAGCGACATCGCGCAGACCATCGCCCAGGAAGGATACCGTAAGCACAATCGCCATTAGCGCGGCACTCGGAAAGAAGACCTGCCAGCCGTTCGCTTCTAGAAACGGCATCGCCTCGGTGATCATCTTGCCAATGCTGGGGTCTGGCGGCTGAATCCCCAGTCCCAGCAGGCTGAGTACCGCCTCATTGATGACCACGCTGGCGATGTCCAGAGTGCTGGCGACGAGTACCATGCCAAAGACGTTCGGCAGCAGGTGTTGGACCATAATCCAGGGTCGGTTCGCCCCCAGCGAACGCGATGCGGTGACGTACTCCTGTTCGCGCAGCACCAGCACACGGCTGCGGACCAGGCGCGCCATCAGGGGCCAGCTGACCAGGCTCAGCGACCCCGCCACCAGCAGAAGTCTGCCAATCCCGCCGAATCGCTCTGTGACGCTAGGACCAAAGACCGCCGCCACCAAAATCGCCAGCAGCAGACCGGGAAAAGCAAAGAGCATATCGGCGAGGCGGGTAACCAGCACATCGAGCAGACCGCCGTAGAATCCTGCCAGCAGTCCGAGCAGCGCGCCCAGGAAGATGTTGAGCGCCTCGACGTAAACGGCGACGATCAGCGAGACGCGCATCCCTTGCAGCAGCCGCGCCAGCGTGTCGCGCCCCAGGTTATCTGTGCCCAGGAGATGATCGGCGCTGGGAAAAGCGTTGATCGACGCATAGTCCGGGCGGGTTGCGCTCACCCCATAGATCACGGGACCCAGGACCGCCAGCGCGACAATGCCGGCAAACAGCGTCAGGCTGACGAGCGCAAGGGGGTTGCTCCGCAGACGCCGCCAGAAGTTGAAGGGTTTGGGCGGGGCTGCGCCGCCCACCTCCAGGCGAAATTTCGTCGCATCTCCGGGCTGCTTGTCGAAGTCGTGCATCGCTCAACCCTCCACCCTCACCCTGGGATCAACCGCCATGTACAGCATGTCGGTGATCAGGTTCATAACTAGGACGGAGAGCGCCAGGATCACGGTCGTGCTCTGAATCACCGGATAGTCGCGCTGCTGAATCGCCTGCACCGACAGGAATCCAATGCCAGGGATGGAGAACAGATTCTCTACGACGAACGCGCCGGTGACCACAAAGGCGATGGATGGACCGATCACCGTGAGGATCGGCAGAGCGGCATTACGCAGAGCGTGGGTCCACAGCACGCGGCGGTTATAGAGTCCTTTGGCATGCGCCGTACGGATGTAGTCCTGTTTCTGAACTTCAAGCATTGAGACGCGCGTCAGGCGGGCAATGTAGCCCATGCTGGCAGATGCCAGCACTATCACGGGCATGATCCAGTGTTCTGGACGCCCCCATCCCGCGACGGGAAGTGAAGGCAGTCCACGCAGATAGAACTGGTAGTTGATCCAGCGCAGCAGCCCGATCAGCACGAAACTGGGGATGGAGTAGAGCATCAGCATCAGGATCATGCTCACCCGATCGCGCTTGGAATTCGGGTGAACGCCTGCCCACAGCCCGACGGGAATACCGATCACAAGACTGCCCGCCAGCGCAGCAATGCCTAAAGCGGTTGATACGGAGATTCCGCTTGCGATGATGTCGGCGACGGGGCGGCCCTGAAAGCGAAACGAAAGACCCAAATCGCCACGCAGCAGCCCTGACAGGTAATCGAGATATTGATCCTGCCAGGGCTGATCCAGTCCATAACTATGCTTCAGCCGTTCATAGGCGGCGGGATCAGTCCGTCCACCGAGCATTGCCAGGATCGGGTCGCCGGGAGCCATGTAGCCCACGATGAACGTGATGAACGTGATGCTGATGACGACGAAAGGGAGGCTGACCAGCCGTTTTGCGATGAGTTTCAGCATGAGCGGCAAGAGCCGGCGCGAAATCGATGACCAGAGATGCGAGTGCGCTCTGGTCATCGACTTCAGGCATGATCAGGAGCCGATTGCCAGTGCAGAGAAGTCAGGGATAATGAGTCCCTGCCCATTGAAGACGATCCCCTGCACGTTCGGATTGACGAGAATGTTCAGGCGCGGGTTGTACAGCGGTAGCCAGCCGACTTCGCTCACGGCGATCTGTTCAGCCTGGTTGTACAACCCCAGGCGGTTTTCAACATCGCCAACCAGAACATCCGCCTGGTCTACCAGCGCATCAAACTCGGCGTTGGAGTAATGCCCGTTGTTGTTGCCGACGCCCGTGCGCAGCTGCTGCGAAATGAAGTTCTGCGGGTCCGGGTAGTCTGCTCCCCAAATGCTGTAGTAGGCTTGCAGACCTGCCTCCGGGTTCTCGAACGTCTCATTCAGGCGAGCGCTGAAGGTAGTCAGTTCCAGCGGCTCCAGCGTGACGGTGATTCCCAGGTTCTCCTGCCAGAACGATTGCAGCACCGTGACGATGCGCTCGTTGTCGCCCTCCACGCCGTAGGTCAGCGTGACCGGTCCAATGGATTCAGGCGTGACGCCGGCTTCGGCAAGCGCCGCGCGCGCCGCTTCAGGGTCATAGCTCAACCCTTCAACTGGCAGTTCGGAGGCGGGGATGCCCAGCGGCAGGATGCGATCGGACGCGACGACCGTGCCCTGCAGCACGTCGTTCGCCAGCGTCGCCTTATCCACCGCCAGCGCGAAGGCACGCCGGACATTGACATCGTTGAAAGGCGGAATTGTGTTGTTGAAGCCGACGTAGCGAACGGCGAAGAGCGACGTGCTCTGGAAGTCCGGGAGCGCCGACGCTTCAGCGACGTGAGCCGGGGGGATGCCGTTCTGCTGGCTGCCGACAATGTCGAGTTCACCTGTGCGGTAAAGCTGATACGCCGTTTCGCTGTCCGGGTTGAACGACAGCGCGATCGAGACGCTCGGCGCTTGCCAGTAGTAGGTGTTCGGCGCGAGGACGATATTCTGACCGCGATTCCATTCCTGAACCTGGTACGCGCCGCTGGTCAAGGGCGCGAGTTCCCACCCGGTCGGATCCGCTTCCGCCTGTGCCTTGGAGATAATTTTAGCAGAGCCAAACGTCAGCTGGCTGAGGAAATAGGCAGAAGGCTGATTGATCGTCAGCTGAACGGTGCGCTCGTCCACTGCCACTGCGCCGCTAAGGTCAGAGGCAGAACCATCCGCCACCGCAGATGCGCCCGCAATATTCGACAGGTAGAACGGACCCGTCCAGCCACCCGTATTGGGATCGAGCGCGTGGGTCAGCGACCATACGACATCTGCCGCCGTGATCGGCGACCCATCAGAGAAAGCGGCGCCTTCGCGCAGCGTGAAGGTGTAGCTCAAGCCGTCCTCGGAGGTCGTCCAGCTTTCCGCCACGTCGGGGATGACACGCAGATCACCGTCCAGCCTCACCAAGCCACCATACAGCAGCCCTATCGCCGTGAAACCCTGCGAGTCGCTGGCTTTCGCAGGATCGAGCGAGACGAGATCATTGATTCCTTCCAGTGACCAGCGCAGTGTGGCTTCCTGAGCGCCAACCGGGGTCAGTGCCATTGAGAGGAGAAGAAGTAGGACCGAAAGCAGGGTCAGGTGTAGAGTGTGTTTCGTTTTCATGGCTTTTCCTTGTGGCTACACGGATATAAGACCGTTGCATGAAAGGACACTGCGGCTGCTGAGGTGAATATGTTCCGAAAAACAACAACGCCCCAGCGAAAGCCGGGGCGCAGTTTCATCAGCGGACTTGGAACAGACCAGCGGTCACGCTACGTCCCCGACTAGAATACCTGCCGACAACACATCGCACGATATCGGGAAACACCAGAACCAATCATCTGGCAGGGACTCCGTCCATTCTGCCCGTTCACTAGACGTGAAGATAGCGAGATCGCATGGTTTTGTCAAGCGATCCATCACGCCTCACGTCTGCTCCCTCTACCTCCTGCGCACACTTTGACCAAGCATGGTGACCGCGCCGCTCGCTGTGAAGGTAGCGGATTCAGTGCCTCCGCTGTAGGCAGCCTCCTGGTACAGACCATCGACCGCCCTGCCCTCGGCGCTGCCGCCGAAATAGACCGCATAGGACGAGCCGGTCACCAGTGCCGCTGAGGAGAAGGCGATGGACTGATACGACTTTGTGGGTGCAAAAGTGAGGAGGTCGTTTCCGCTGCTGTCCTGAATGTGAACCAGGGTCCCAGCCGGCAGTGTCGAGGACACATTGACCAGCAGCGAATTCTGGCTGGAACCCTCACCGGGGGCTTGCGCCATGCCCGAACTCCCGGCGGCAACCAGAAACCCTCCGGAGATTACGAAGGACGCATCATAATCCAGAGCGCCGTTCATCTGCTCTGTAGGTCCATTGACGATGACAACGCCTCCGGTCATTTCGACAGCGCCGTTCACGTCGATACCATCCCCGTCAGCATCGACCACGATCGTGCCGCCGTTGATGTAGAGATAGGTGCTGCCAGTAAAAGTGGTCTGCTGGACGCCGCGACCAGGACGCCCACCCATCCCGGAACCGTCCACCCCGTTGGCGACATTCACGCCATCATCACTGGAGACGACGTGGATATCCCCACCGTTGATAGTGATGATGGCGCTCTCAATTCCTTCGTACGAGTCAGTAATCCGTATCTCACCGCCATTGATAACCACCGTAGCATCGGCGTGAACAGCATCATCTCCGGTAGACAGCGCAAACGTGCCGCCGTTGATCACGATGGAGCTGTTGGAATGAACGGAATCATCGGCGGAATTGATGGTGAAGACACCGCCGTCGATAACGGTACTGATCACCGACTTGACGCCCTTGGCGGATACGCTTCCATCGAGTCTGGCGGCGCTTCCACCCCCCGACATCAGTGTGAACTCACCGCCGGCGATCAGGACGTCAGTCTGCGCCGTGATGGCGTCGCCGCTGGCAGTGACCGTGATCGCGCCTGCTGAGATCGAGATATAGCCACGCGCAGCGTCCTCTTCGTTGTCGGACTTCAGACCGTCACCGCCGGCATTCACAGTGACCGTGCCGCCCTCGATCACCAGATAATCCTTACCGCGAATGCCATCATCGACGGCATTCACGCTGATGCTCCCACCGGCGATGACCAGACCGTCCTTGCTGGTGATGCCATCGTTGAAGTTGCCAGCCACCGTCAGCGCTCCGTCGCCGTAGAAAGTCAGATCGGTCTTGCTGAAGATAGCGGCATTCGGCTCATCCGTCCCAGCGCTCTCGAAGACATAGACCGCCCCATCAGAAATGCTGTTCTGACTGCCCGATTCCAGGACGATCACCGTCTCTTCGGCATTGACGATGTTGATCGGGGCGCTGGTCGAACTGCTGAGGGTGACGCCGCCCAGGATGAGCCTGACCAGCGCTTCCTCTTCGGTATCCACGATGATCTGCCCATCGGTCAGCGTGCCACTCAGGCGATACGTACCCGCCGATGTCACCGTCAGATGGTTTCCTTCGGCGAGAGCACCCTCGCCTTCAATGGATATGTTGTTGTCATTCAGGGCGATCTCCGTGACATCGGCGCTGTCCCAGGCAAAATCATCCGAGTCGGCATGGTCGACGACGTTTTCGACCGAAGCGCTCTGCGACAGGACTTTATCGGTCCCCACATCGCATGCGACAATCATGGTCGCCGCCAGGGCGCACGCCGCCAGTAAACACACTCGTCTCGCGAACATATTACCCTCCCAGATTCAGGGATTGTCCATGAGGCTGGCTGCCCACCAGGCAGATGCCAGCCAAAGCCATGCTGCACACCTTACCAAAAGCCTGTGCAGAAGTTGTTCAGATTCGACGGGGAAATGCCGGCACTGTCACAGCGATAGCTCAGAGTCCGACGGCATCCGCGATGGCATCAGCCAGTCCGGCGCAGCCATTGAAGTTCATCCAGTGCGCCAGATGACCAATAGCGTCCTCTTCCAGCAGGAAATTGTACGTTCGACGCGGGATGTCCCTAAAGAACACAGCCGAGAGGACCGGGTCGCCCAGCAGAGGGTCGCCATAAGCGACCAGGGTGAGCGTCCCTCCCGAATAAAAACCCAGCTTTGAACCATAGGCGGCGTAACGCTCATCGATGTAAGGGTTGCCAATCCAGCGCAGCGCTGATCGCGTCGCCGCCTTGACGTTCTCGGAAAGCCCGTTCGTCACACCAGGAGTGTACAAGAGGCGCAGGATGCTGAGAAAATCGCGCACCGTCCCAGACGCCGTATCCGCCTCAAGGATCGCCGCCTGGATGCTCCAAATCGGAAACTGACTGCCGCGTCCAGAACGGTATTCAATCTCGTCTTCGCGCCACGCCTCATCGCTGACATACAGGTCAAGAAGACGCTCGCCGGTCTCGATGGAGAGCGAAGGGATATCGCGCAGACCTGCTTTTCCCGTCTCGTGGTTGTTCATCAGCAGCGGAATCATCGTGAGCGAGTGCGGCGGGTCGGTATGGCTGATCGACAAAGATCGATACAACGACGCCCAATCCACCGGGGCGAGGCGATCCAGCAGATAATCCGACGCGGCATTGGAGCTGTACTGCATCATGCCGATGGCAAGTTCCGACAAGTAGATCTGCTGGATGTCCGGGGGATACTGCGTCATGAAGCGGTCGTGTGCACCGCGATCGGTGCGTGGCAGGTTATAACGATCCAGCACGGCGACATCAACTGTCTCGCTCCAGCTGATCTCGCCGATATCCACGCGACGCGCATATTCGATGAAGATGAGCAGCTTGGAGACTGATGCCAGGGGGAAAGGTTCATCGGCGTTGTAGAAGACCGCACGATCCGGTTCGTTCAGCGGCACGCAGCCGATCCCAACGTCCTGGGGTTGATCCGATACCAGTTCCCAAATCAGCGCCAGCGACGATTCGACATCTGAGTCTTCTGTCTCATCCTGCGCAAGTGCCGTCGCCGCACCAAGCGCCAGCAGCGCAAGCCACAGCGAGAACCTGACCACCATCTTCATCGACCGCGCTCCATCAACCTCAAGCATCCATAACTGCTGATCTTTGACCGCTCTAAGTGTAAGCCTTCTCGCGGGTTTCCGGTTAAATTCACCTTAAACAACCTTAAATCTGCCTGAACCTGCCTCATCGCATCACGGCGACTTGTCGAACTCGCACAAGATCGCCATATTTCTTTCGTAGAAACCTGCGCTTCACGACCACCCGCCACAACAAATAAACTACTTCTGCACTGGGGATGCCGTGATGCGGCTCAGAGGTAGCGTCTATGAGTATCCTGTTTCTGTCCGCCTTCGTCATGTCGATCACTTTTGCCGCACAGCCCGGCGTCATCACGTTGGAAACGATTCGGCGCGGTTTCGTGGGCGGCTGGCGTCCGGCATTCCTCCTGGAGTTGGGTTCATTGGTCGGTGATGCGGCATGGGCGATGATCGCCATGCTGGGGGCTGCCGTGCTCTTTCAAAACCGGCTCATCTCCATCGTCTTCGGATTCTTAGGCTGCTACTTGCTGCTGCGCTTCGCCTGGGACGCCTATCAGGCGTCACGTTCCCATGGCGACGCCTGGGCGGAGCACGCGCCGGTTGGCAGCAGTCCGTTTGCCGCCGGAGCCGCACTCTCCCTGAGCAATCCCGGCAACCTGACATTCTGGCTAGGGATGAGCGGCACGCTTATCGCCCTGGGCTTTGTGAACCCCCGCCCCATCGACTTCGCCGTGTTCTTTGTCGGCTTCATGAGCGCGCAGCTCTTGTGGTGTTTCTTCATGGCGTGGTTGGTCAGCATAGGACGCAGGCTGATCACGGCGTATGGCTTTCGCCTCGTCAATCGGCTGAGCGCAATCCTGCTTACCCTGCTCGGCGTGTCGCTCGCGCTCAGCGCCGTCCAGTTCGCTCTGGGACCTTGATCGATCAGGGTCACTCACGCCGCCGCTCCGCCAGTGCTTCGAGCGTCTCTTCTGCACGAACATCGATTCCGGCTGCTTTCGGCGAGGCGACGCGTTGTGTGACATAGATTCCGCGATGCCCAGAGGCGAGATAGGCGACGACGCAGGCGATCAGAAGATAGATCGGTGAGCCGCCGCCGAAGAGTTCGATTCCCATCAGTGCGCATGCCAACGGTGTATTGCTCGCCCCGGCGAATACCGCAACGAAGCCGATGGACGCCAGAAAGGCGGGATCGACGCCGAGCAAACCGCCCAGGGCATAGCCGAGCGTTGATCCAATGACGAACAGCGGAGTCACCTCCCCGCCGAGAAAACCGGACCCCAGCGTGATGGTGGTGAAGACCAGTTTGAGCAAAAAAGCGAACGGAGCAATTCCCTCCCCGCTCACGCTCTGCTGAATCAGCGGCAGACTTAAGCCCAGATAATCCTGCGTATTGAGCGCCAAAGCCAGAGCGATGACGCTCACGCCGCCGATCAGCGGGCGCAGCGGCGGATACTTGATGTACCGGTAGTAAAAAAACTTGATGGCATGAATTAAGTCAACAAAGAGGATGCTCGTCACGCCAAAAGCGACGCCCGCCAGAGCAACCTTCAGCACGAGAACTGGCTCGATGCCGATCTGAGCCAATTCTGGATAATGGCTGTGACCCACTCCCAGGGCGCGGGTCACAAGATCGCCGACGAGGGCGGCAGCCAGACAGGGGATCAGCGCCTCATAACGAATGCGCCCCACGCTCAGCACTTCCATACCGAAGACGAGCCCGGCGGCGGGCGTCCCGAACACCGAAGCAAAGCCGCCGCTGATCCCTGCCATGATCGTCAGCCGGCGGTCTTCTCCCTCCAGCTTCAACACACGACGCAGCGCATCCGCCAGGCTTGCGCCCATCTGGATTGCTGTACCCTCACGACCGGCAGAACCGCCAAACAGGTGCGTCGTGACCGTGCCGATCAGGATGAGCGGAGCCATACGCCGGGGGATGCGCGACCGGTTGGAGTGTACCTCCTCGATCACCAGATTGTTCCCGCGCGCGGCGGTCCCGGCGAACCGGTAGTACACCCAGCCCAGGACGAAACCCGCCAGCGGAAGGAGAAAAAGGATGCCGGGGGTGTTCAGCCGCGTGCGCGTCGCCCAGTCCAGGCTGACCAGGAAGACGGCGGACGCAGTGCCGGAGAGTATCCCTACTCCGCCGCCAATCGCCGTCCACTTGAGAAACATGCGCAGAAACGCCACGAAGTCCTGCGGAGCAAGGCGAAAAACTTCTCCGAACAGGCGGGCTGCGCTCCGTCGAGTCCGTCTCATCGCAGATATCCCTGCGCCGTTCCGCGCCAGCGAACAGCCAGCAACAAGGATGCGGTCAGCGCCAGCATCGCCCCGGCGACGAACGGCGCGCTGGGTCCAAAACCCATCCATTCCCCGATCCCCTGCCACAGCACACCTGCAAGGAGGCTGGCAGGAAGCGCCGCCAGTCCGATCAACGCATGATAGATCCCGTAGGCTGTGCCTCGCTGTTCGGGCAGGGTCAGATCGGCGACCAGCGCTTTGGTGGTTCCTTCGACAGCGGCGTAGTACACCCCGTAGAGCGCGTAGATCATCCACATATGGGCGGCGGTCATCGCCCCGGCAAAACACAGGTAGATCACGCCATAGATCAGCCAACCGCTGATGATCAGTCGTCTGCGCCCGATGCGATCCGACAGCGCGCCAAGCGGACCAGACAGGACCGCGTAGACCAGATTGAAGCTGATCAGCATCCCCAGGATTCCGGCGACGCTCAGCCCACGTTCCTGTGCGCGCAAAATGAGGAAAGCGTCCGAGGAGTTCCCCAGGGCGAAAAGAAAGACCACCCCCAGGAAGAACTTGAAGTCTGAACTGAAGGCTGGGATGGCGGATCGCCCGGCACGGTGGTCTGCCGCTGCGCGCTGCGTCTCCTTGACGCCGACCGCCAGGACGATCACTCCCAGAATAGCCGGGATAATGGCGATAATGACGAGCATTTGAAAGGTCTCACGACTCAGCGTTAGCGACTGGGATTGGGTCGCCAGGACGATCAGCAAGGCGATCATCATGCCGATCATCGCCCCGGCAGTATCGCCGGCGCGATGCAATCCGAAGGCGGTCCCCCGGTTCTGTGGGATGATGCTGTCAGCGATCAGTGCATCGCGCGGCGCAGTGCGTATCCCTTTTCCGATGCGGTCTGCCAGACGCACCGCGAAGACGCTCTGCCATCCTCCCGAAAAGTACAGAAAAGGTTTGACCAGCGCCGAAAGCGCATACCCTGCGACGGTCAGCCGTTTGCGATTCCCCATCCTGTCGGAAAGCCACCCGGAAAGCGCCTTGAGGAGGCTCGACATCATCTCTGCCGCACCCTCGATCAAGCCGATGATGGCGGTTGATGCACCCAGAACATTGGCGAGAAACAGCGGAATCAGGTAAATAATCATCTCGCTGGAGATGTCGGTCAAGAAACTCGTCGTGGTCGTCACCCAGACGTTTCGGGGCAGCGAACGCAGCCCGGCAAGGGTCTGAGCCTTTTCCTGCGCAGCCATTTCTTAGTGTCCTTCGCCCTAGAGTCATCCTTTGAGGGTCATGATGCTTATCAGACTACGTTGGCTGTCTTCACTGTCTTCAATGGTAGCCCTGCTGTGCCTGGTCCTCGGCGGCGCGATTCCGACGCCCAGAGTACTTGCCCAGGACTCGCTGGAATCCACCATCGAAGCGGCGATTGCACGGCTCAATACGTCGCCAGCCAGGCTGACATTTTATCGTGAGATCGGGCGTGTCGGCGATGATGCTGCTGTTGTCGTCTTTCTGGAGGTCGTCAACAGGGAGACGCATAGCGCCTATCCTGGCGTGATCGACTGGCTTTACGTCAACCGCGTCAACGCTACGTGGACCGCCGCAGCGCCCGGCGATCCGGGTTACCGCGCTGCTGCCCGACTGCTTTCCGATGCGCTGAGCGAGCAGGCGAACGCTTTCGACAAGGAAGTGAGGACTCCAGCGGAGCCGGGGCGAGTCGCCGAGGCTGCTCTGCTGGACTACGAATTACCTTTCCCCGATGGAGCTTATGGAACCATCACCCGCAGCACCAATCTGCACGGCACAGGCAGAATTGACTTCGATTTGACCCGGCGAGAGGTCAGCGCTGTAAAGGACGGCTATGTGGTCTTCGCCAGCGACAGCAGTGCCATCCAGACCTATCACTCCGGCGCGTGGTGGTACTGGAACACAGTGATCATCGAGCACGGCGCATTCCAGTATTCGCTCTACGGACACCTCGCGCCGGACAGCATCCCGACATGGATCAAGGATGCCTGCGGCACTCCGTCACTCACGCTGACATGTCATGTCTCCGTCCACGCCGGCGACGTGATCGGCTTGGAGGGGAACACGGGCAACTCGACCAACCCGCATCTGCACGTCGAATTCGGTCAGGCTTACGGCGTCGTGCCTTATCTCGATGCCCACGATGGTGACGCCGACGGCATACGCGACGAAAACGTCCTCGCGGGATACGTCTACGGCGAACATAACGTCGGGCTGAACGGCAGCCTCCCAGATGAGGTCGCCGCCTGGGCTTACCTGACCGTGTTGCAGTCGCGGATCGACTGAATCAGACGCCAGCGACATGGCGAAGTCTTTCAAGGTGTTCACCCCCGCTTTTTCGGTTTGGCTCTGGCGCGTCGCTCCGCTTCCAACCGTTCTGCCTGAAGGCGGGCTTCGATGCGCGCCGCCTTCTGCCCCACATAATCGCTGTACCCGCCGACATATTCCACCAGCGCACCATCGTCCAGTTCGACGATTCGGTCCACGATGCGATCCAGAAAATAACGGTCATGCGAGATCGCCAGGATCGCCCCTTCGAAGTCTTCGAGCGCCGTCTCCAGCACTTCTGAAGAGGCGATGTCCAGGTTGTTGGTTGGTTCGTCCAACAGCAGCAGATTCGGCTGTTGAAGCACCAGCATGAGCAGCTGCAAGCGACTCCGCTCGCCGCCGCTGAACGCGCCAATCGGCTGACTGGTCTGCTCGTAGGTGAAGGCAAATTTGAGGAGACGGTTGACCGCTGCCCCCTCACCGATCGGCTGCAAGCTGCGGACGAGTTCGACAGGCGTGCGGTCCCCGTACTCCGTCAGGGTTTCGTGCTGCTGAGCGTAATAGCCGATGCGTGTGCTGCTCCCAACTTTGATCACGCCGGAGACAGGTTGCATTTCGCCCAGGATCAGCTTGAACAGCACCGATTTGCCGGCTCCATTCCTGCCGATCAAGCCGACGCGCTCGCCATGTTTCACCAGCAGGTTCAAGCCGACGAAGAGTAGATTCTCGTCGAACGCCATCGCCAGATCGACCACCTCCAGCGCCTTCGTGCTACCCCGTCCACCGGCGAGTTGCAGCGCCATTAACTGACGTTCACGCACCGCATCGATCATCTCGCCCCGCTCTTCCATTCGGGCAAGCATTTTTCTGCGACTGGCAGCCTGCC
Source organism: Anaerolineae bacterium (assembly GCA_016789005.1). Lineage (GTDB taxonomy): Bacteria > Chloroflexota > Anaerolineae > Aggregatilineales > Phototrophicaceae > Flexifilum. Next base: position 3,099 of record JAEURA010000268.1, on the reverse strand, counting down.
GTGCATGACGTTCGCTCAGGTCGGCTTTCGCCTTCTCTTCCCACTCCTTGATCGCGGCTTCGATTCGCTGAATCACTTTCTGCTGGGCAGTATATGCCTGCTGCTGCCGAATGCGCTTCACCTCGCGTTCGACGGTGTAATTCGAATAATCCCCGACGTAAAGTGTGAGCGCGCCGCTTTCCAGTTCGGCGATCTGCGTGACCACCGCATCCAGCAGATAGCGATCATGAGAGACCAACAGGACGCCGCCGCGATAGTCGCGCAGGAATCCTTCAAGCGCCGCCTTGGCTGAAAGATCAAGATGATTGTCCGGTTCGTCCAGCAGCAGCACGTCTGGCGACCATGCCGCAAGGCGCGCCAGAGCAGCCAGCTTGGTCTGTCCGCCGCTGAGCGCATGCGTCGGCAGGTCAAATTCATCCTGACCGATGCCCAGCTTTGCCAGAAGTTCGCGGACGCGGCTCGCCTGACGTCCTGGATCGATCCGCTCGTAGCGTTCGAGCAGCGCTGCCTGTTTTTCCAGCGCCTCAGCAAGCGCATCGGCGTCATTGTAGACGGAGGGCTGGCTGAGCTTCGCTTCGATCCCTTCCAGCGCCCGGACGATCTCGCCCAGGTCCGGGGAAGGCGCGCAGGCGGCTTCGTAGAGTGTGCCTTCGGGCAGGCGTACCTCCTGTGGCAGATAGCCAACCGAGATCCCGCGAAGACTGGTGATGGTCCCTCTGGTTGGGGTGACCTCACCCGCCAGCACCTTCAAAAGGCTTGACTTTCCCGCCCCATTGGGACCCACCAATCCAACTTTCGCCTGGTTGTCCACCGCCCAGGTGAAGTCTGAAAATACGTCCCGCCCGGCATAATTGACAGAGATATGGTGAAGCTGTATCACGTGCATCGTTGCGCTTCCTGTTCAATTCATTGGATGCATTTCAGCGCGCAGCGCATCACCAGCCCGATGTGAGAATCAAAAACGGCTCTGGCGATGCGCCCAGAGCCGTTCATTGCTAAGACATACCTGACTGAAGTCTTACCCGGTCACCTGGCGCAGTTTTACGCAGAGTGGGCAACGATGGATGTCATCAGCGCCCGCGACAGAACCGAGTGGTTGGAGAAGTAGATCATGACTTCAGTATCGCAGAAGACCGCCGCGCCTGTCAAATGTGCCGGGGAATCAGCCGCGTCCGATGTACGAGCCGTCGCGGGAATCGACCTTGATGGTATCGCCCTCGTTGACAAAGGCGGGAACCTGCACCGAAAGTCCGGTATTGGTCTTGACTCGCTTGGTCACTGAACCAGCGGTGTTGCCGGCGATGGCGATCTCAGCTTCGGCGACGGTCATGGTGACAGTCGTCGGCAGCGTATAATCGATCACCAACCCATCGCTGATGCTCAGTTCCAGTTCCATTTCTTCCTTCAGGTAGAGCGCATCATCGCCAAAGAGAGTCAGCGGAACCTCGTACTGGTCATAGCTTTGCATGTTCATGAAGTGCAGCGCGTCGCCGTCTTTATAGAGGAACTGCACCTTTTCCGATTCAACGTACAGGTTGTTCAAGCTCTCATCGGCAGCGAAAACGCGGTACTGCGCGTTGCCGGTGCGAATATCGACTAACTGCGCTCGCATCGACGCCGCGCCGCGTCCCGGATTGTTGTACTGGGTATTGGCGATACGATAGAGCGTGCCATTGAGATCAATGACAGTGCCCTTCTTCAAGTCTGCTGCCGCAATCATTTCCTACAAGCCCTCATTCATGTTGGTTGTGCATGATTTGATTCTATCATACGCGCTCATTATGAAACCAGACTTGAACGAACGGATCGCCAACGCGGACGACGTAGCGATACGATCCCCAATCGACCCATGACATGCCATACCGTTCGATCCTGCTCCGTGCAGCCGAAACACACTCCTCGGCTGTCCGTTCGACCAGCGCCAGCGCTGCAGCATAGCGGCGGTCAAGCCGGCGGCGCATCCGCAGAGGCAGCGCCAGTTCACGCAGAATCAGGCTGGTCGCTCCGGGGGGCGATGCCGGAATGTTGAGCGAGTAGTGAATGGTCCGGTCGATCACCTGTCGCAGGTCCTCCTGGTTGTAGATCGGCAGCGACTGTCGATAGAGGAGCGGATCGTCGATCCACAGCGCACATGATGCGAAACCGGCTTCGCGAACTGCCCGGTCGATCTCCAGGTCATCCTCCCACACTCTGAGATCGACGCGCCGCAGAATTTCAGCGCTCATCTGAAATGGGATCAAGCCGGTCTTACCCCAAAAGCCCTGGTGACTACCCCGCGTCAGGCGCAAGCGCATCCAGAAATCACGCCCGAAAGCGGCGTTGATGGAATCAATTCCCCATTGAGGCAGCGCCGCGCCTGGAACGGAGCTGTGATGCCAGGGAGAGTAAGGGCTGACCGCAGCCGGCAGCCCGCCCGCGCTCCGCCCTTTGCTGAAGGAAATGAGGTCTTCGAGGAGTCCACTGCCCCACAGCGCGTCATGGGCGGCAAGAACCACGTAGCCAGCCCCAGCAAGGACCGACGTCGTTTCAAGAGCGAACCGAATCCTCGCCCATCTGTCAGAGACAGCGTATTGTATCCAGGTGGTGGGGTTCTCCCAGCCTGCCAGCGCCGGCGTCTGGCGATCTGCCGAGCCATCCGCGCCAGACATGATGGGAGGGTTGACGACAATATGCACCTTGCGCAGTGAGGCGAACACCTTGAGGAGAGGTTCGAGAGACGCTGCGGACGCTTCATCGGCGCAAAGAAAACAGACTCCGGCGCGCTCCTGTCGGGCAAGCTCTGTGAGCCGCAGATGGAGGGCAACATCGAACAGCGCGCGCCGGCGCTGTTCGAGCGGACGTGGTCGATAGATAAATTCCATATCGACCATTGTGCAGCCGTCAAGCGCCGCACCCGCCGCCTGAGGTGTATCCAGAAGGCTTGAGGTCATCTGCCAGTCATCGCATCATGAGACCGCCGAAACATCGTCACAGCGCCGGCATTATACTCGTACTGCGGTGTGCCGTAAAAAGTGGCTTATCCTGAGCAAGGTCGTGCGCTACAATCCGAAAACGATCAGAAAAACCGACCTTACTTAGAAATTGCCCTATGCCGCGCCG
>JAEURA010000093.1 GCA_016789005.1 Anaerolineae bacterium | reverse complement strand
GGGGGTGAGGGGACCGCCTGCCGCAGAAGTTCAAAACCGCCCCCAGCGCGTGTTTGATAATTCATCAACGCTCTCGCAGGGGCGGCTCGCGCGCCGCCCGCGCTGCCTGAAAGATCGTCACGGTTACGGCGGGCGCGTCGCGACGCGCCCCTACCAAGGGCAATTTTCAAACACCCTGTAGCGCTATGCGGAATGCTCAACTATAGCATCGCCGTCATCGTGAAGCGGGCAGAGTGCGCCTCACGGGGCGGGCAGCGGCAGAAGATCATCAATAGTCACCAGCTGACCGGTGAGCATCGACTGGTTGGCGGCGATGCCGACCAGCGCCGCCGCCGCCCCGTCGAGGTGCGACGCCGCCCGCCGGTAAGGATCGGGCGGGGGGGTGGGCGAAAAAATCTGTTCCAGCATGACCGGGTCTGCACCGCCGTGACCGCCGTCGCCCTGCGGCACGTCCACCTCGTAGGACTGCCCGAACATCGGGTGCACGCGCATGGTCGTGCTCTTGAACGAGCCTTTGCTGGCGGAAGCTTCATCGACCCGCCCATCGCCCAGAAGGTGGTTGATATTTTCGACGATGTCCATCTCGATGCGCCCTTTGGTCCCGGTAATCGCCACCCGCAGCCCTTCCCAGGGCGAGTAGGCGATCAGGCAGTAGGAGAGGATCGCCCCGCTGCGATAGCGAACGGAGACGCTCATCGTGTCCTCGATGGTGATCGGCTCGCCGAAGACGTTGCGGTCACGCAGATAGCCGGTTTCGGCTTCGGCGGCGAGGTACAGCCCGCGAAAGGCTTCCTTATCGGTGAGGAACAGCGCAAACGGATCATTCGCCGCTTCGGCGACGCCGGTATAGCGGGTATAGGCGTAGTGTTCGCCGCGCGCTTCGGCGTTGCTTTTGCCGTAGAACAGCAGGTCGCCCATCGCCATCACCTGCTGCGGATACGAGCCAATCCACCAGTTGACGAGATCGAAGTGATGGGTGGCTTTGTGCACCAGCAGCCCGCCGCTGTTGGCTTTCTCGCGGTGCCAGCGGCGGAAATAATCTGCGCCGTGGCTGGTATCGAGGAGCCAGGAAAAATCGACGGAGAGCGGTTTGCCGACCACTCCATCCATCACCAGCCGGCGAAAGCGGGTATAGGCGGGAGCATAGCGATAGTTGAAGGTCACCCGCAGCGATCTGCCCGTCCGCGCGATGGCATCAAAGATCGCCCGCATCTTGCCGATCTCGGTCGTCATCGGCTTTTCGCTGATCACGTCGCAGCCCAGTTCCATCGCGCGGACGATGTACTGATGATGCGTCGCGTCGATGGTGGCAACGATGACGACATCCGGCTTGGTCTCGGCGATCATCCGGTCGAACTCGCTGGCAAGGTAGGTCGGGATCGGACGAAGCCCGTGCCCCTCGCTCAGCTGCCGGTTGTACCAGTCCATGCGCGTCTGACTCAGATCGCACAATCCAACCAGTTCGGAATCGGCGCGGTAGGTATCGCAGATCGCCTGAAAAAACATGCCCGCCCGCGATCCGGTGCCGATGATCGCATAGCGTTTCCTGGGCTCGCTTGTTGCCGCCATGATTTCCCTTCGTTACGGTAGGTTTTGCGACGATTCCGAATGCGCCTGAAGGCTGGCGAGAAGCTCCGGCGCGAGATGCACTCTGATGACGCGCCACGTGCCGGCACAGACGATCCATGCGCAGAGCGACGCTGTGGCGATGACGAAGATGCCCTGCGGCAGCAGCAGACTGAACGCCACCGGCAGCGCCGCCGCCGCCAGCACCCCCATCGACCAGAAAGGGTGCGAGAAGACCAGCGCAGCGGCGGAGCTGATCAGCCGTCTAACGCTCATCGTCTCCAGCAGGACAAGGAGCGACCAGGCGTAAAGGTTGATGAGCAGCAGGGCGAGCGCCACGAACAGCGTCACGCTGCGGGCAAGGACGGCGAGCAGATCGGCTGTAAAATCCATGCGCGCGAAGATCAGCCCGTTGAGGACGACCAGCCCGCCGACCAGCAGATCAAGGCAGGCGAGGAGCGTCGCCTTGCGCCAGTGACGCCGAAATGCCCCGAAGAAGGTGCTGACCACATCCGGCTGTTGCCCGCGCGCTCGCGCCGACATGTAGGCGAACAGCCCGGCGGTCGCCGCCGGCAGCGTGACCACCGGCAGCGACAGGATCGCCCACAGGATGTTCGCCAGCACGAACCCGCTCCACCCCTCGGCGTGTTCGGCAAGTTCGGCGCGTTCGCTCCGAGGAGTCGAAAGGCGGCGGGTCATCATCGCCCATCTCAGCCCTTGAGACCTGTGCTGGCGATGCCTTCGACCAGGTAGCGCTGGAAGAAGACGAAGATCAGGATCACCGGGACGAGCGACAGCGTGAGCATGGCGAAGACCGCGCCCCAGTTGTTGACGCTGCCCAGGTCGGTATAGGCGCGCAGCGCCAGCGCGACGGTATACATATTCGGGTTTTGCAGATAGACCAGCGGACCCAGGAAGTCTTCCCACGTCCAGTAGAACGAGAAGATGGCAGCGGTGACCAGCGCCGGCGTGATCTGCGGCAGGATGATGCGGAAGAAGATGCCGCCCTTGCTGCACCCGTCGATCATCGCCGCTTCGTCCAGCTCAATGGGGATGCCGCGAATGAACTGGATGATCATGAAGATGAAGAAGACATCCCCGCCGAGTCGAGGGATCAGCAGCGGCAGGAAGGTGTTGATCCAGCCCAGTTCGTTGAAGATGATGTACTGGGGGATCATGAGAATCTGGCTGGGCAGCATGAGCGTCATCAGCATGATCGAGAACCACAGGTCCCTGCCGCGAAACTTCACGCGGGCGAAGCCATAGGCGACCACTGCCGAGCTGATGACGGTGAACAGCGTGCCCACCCCGGCGTGAACGAAGGAATTGCCGAAGAAGATCTGAAAGCTGATGCCGCCAAAGCCCTGCCAGCCTTCGGCGTAGTTTTCGAAGCGAAGGCTGCTGGGGATGAGCGACGTGACATTCGCCCAGATTTCATCCAGCGGTTTGAGCGAACTGGCGACCAGCCACGCCACCGGGTAGAGCATGACGACCGCCAGCAGGATGACGCCGACGTAGTAGACCAGCCCGCGAGTCAGGTGGGCGCGCCGCCGCTGCTGGCGGTGGGTCTCGAAGTTGAGCGCTTGATCCATGAGCGGCTACCCTTCCTTGGTCTCGTAGAACACCCACAGCCGCGACAGGCGGAAATTCAGCAGGGTGAAGAAAGCGATGATCAGCAGCAG
>JAEURA010000082.1 GCA_016789005.1 Anaerolineae bacterium | reverse complement strand
CGCTCTGACCCGCCGGGAAAACGAAGAGTCTGGCGGCGGGTCAGAGCCACCTTCAGGTGGCTTCCCGCCGCAATTGATAGCCAGGGGTTTCAACCCCTGGTGGCGGAACACATTCCTGCCCCCATTTCCAAATACACCTCGCTGACTGCATCAATTGTGACGTTTTTCACCAATTGGACATGACACCTATCCAATCGTTTCAGGGAGGTCTTGGTCATAATCAGGTGGATTGAAATATTCGCTATTGTGGATAAACGCATAGAACGATGTCCGCACTCAAACTCCTCTCACGCGCCTCAGCCATCATCGGCGTCGCCTGCATCGCTCTGGGGGCGCTGGCGCAGGGCTTGACCACCCCGCCAGTGCCGACGCTGGAGCCGTTCACCGACACGGCGTGCCTGGACTGCCACACGAACGAGGCAAAACTGCGCGAGCTGGCGCAGGAAGATGCTCCGGCGGAGGCAGAATCCGAAGGACCTGGCTGAGGGGGGTCCGTGGCTCCGATGGAGCCATGGCAGCGCGTCTGGATCGACGCCGAAACCTACACCCAGGACTTACATGCGCTGATCAACTGCACCGCCTGTCACGGCGGGCGCGGGGTCGATGATTTCACCCTGGCGCACGAGGGCTTGATCGACCGTCCGGCGGAAAACGTCGAGACCTGCGGGCGCTGCCATACCGACATCGGCGAGGCGAACGCCAACAGCCTGCACAGCACGCTGGCGGGCTACGACACCAGCCTGTACTCGCGCAGCACGCCGGAAAATCACCCGGTGATCGAAGAGGCGCAGGCAAATCACTGTAATTCGTGCCACACCACCTGCGGCGACTGTCACATCAGCCAGCCCCCGAACGTCGGCGGCGGTCTGCTGGACGGACACGTTTACCTGGGCACGCCGCCCATGAGCCAGACCTGCACCGCCTGTCACGGAAGCCGCGTCAAAAACGAATACTACGGACTGAACGAAGGAATACCGGGCGATGCTCACTTCCGCGCCCGCATGGCGTGTTCGGAATGCCACACCGCCGACGAGATTCACGGGGTCGATCCGGGTGTCGTCGGAGCCGATCACCGCTACGACGGCACGCAAACACCGGACTGCGAGTCCTGTCACCTGGAACGAATCGGCGTCGGGTCGGGCATCCCCATGCACGAAGTACACGGGACCGAGGTGCTCTCCTGCCAGACGTGTCACAGCACACAGTACACCAACTGCGTGAACTGCCACGTCGAGCAGACCGACGGGGGCGTGCCCTTCTACCGCGTAGAAGACAATTCCCTCGGCTTCTACCTGGGGCTGAATCCGCAGCGCAGCGCCGAGCGTCCCTACCGCTACGTTCCGCTGCGCCACGTGCCGGTGGATGTGGACTCGCTCAGCTTCTACGGCGAAAACCTGCTGAACAACTTCGATGCGCTGCCGACCTGGCTGTACGCCACTCCGCACAACATCCAGCGCATCACACCGCAGGCGGAATCCTGCCTGAGCTGTCACGACAATGATGCCGTCTTCCTGACGCGCGACAAGGTGGGTGAGGCGGAATGGGCAGCCAACGCCTCGGTGATGGTCGAAGCCGCGCCGCCGCTGCCAGCAGGGTACGAGTCCTACGTCGTCACCGAAGAAGCGGCTGCTGCCGAAGACGATTCCGGCGGTGGTTTCTGGGGCGACGATGGCGCTGCGCCGACCGCTGCGCCCGCCGACGATGGCGGTTTCTGGGGCGAAGGAGGTGGGGAAGCCACCCCTGTCCCGACCACCAGCAGCAGCGACTTCTGGGGCGGCGACAGCGCCCCGACGCCAACCCCCAGCGGCGATGACTTCTGGGGTGGATGAGCCTATCACATGCGCAAGCATAGGAGTTTTCACAGCATGAAGAAGTTCTTCCTTTTAACCTTTGTCCTCCTGCTCGCCATCAGCGGCGTGACCGCTCTGGCGCAGGACACCGTCCTTGACCGGCTTGTCGAGTATGGCAGCAGTCTGCCGCAGGGCTACGGCATCATCCGCGTCGATGATGTCGCCGCCGCCGTCGCCGAACGTGAAGTCGTCCTGCTGGATGTCCGCGAAATCGCCGAATACGAGGCGGGACACATCCCCGAAGCCTTCAACGTGCCTATTCGCACCCTGGGGCAGAACCTCGCCCTGCTGCCGGACCTGGATGCCGAGATCATCGTCGTCTGCAAGGGCGGCGCGCGCGCCATGCTGGCGCAGACCTCGCTGCGATTGCTCGGCTACACCAACGTCCTGACCTTCGCCGGCGGCTTTGACGCCTGGGTCGGCGAAGAACTGCCGACGACCACCGATCCTTTCACGGTCGAGGCGGGGACAGCGCCGGAAGTGGACCCGGCGGTGCTGGCGGCGGTAGATGGCTACCTGAGCAGCCTGCCGGAAGGCTACGGGCTGGTCAGCGCCACCAATCTGGCGGCGGAACTGGTCGAAAAGCCGATCCTCCTGATCGACGTACGCAGCGACGAGGAATGGGCTGAAGGCTACATCGAGGGTGCGCAGCACCTGTGGATCAACAGCTTCGTCGCCAACCTCGATCAGCTTCCTGGCGACAAAGACGCGGCAATCGTCGTCTACTGCGCGGGCGGATGGCGCGGCGGTATCGCTGCGGTGTTCATGAATCTGCTCGGCTACACCAACGTGCGCAACCTCTCCGGCGGACTGAACGCCTGGAAGACGGCTGAACTGCCCCTGGCGGGCGTGCCCGTCGCCGAGTTCGACCTGCCGACGGCGCTGACCGAATATGCCGCCGGAATGCCGGAGACCTTCAACGCCGTCCGCGTCGATGACCTCAAGGCGGAGCTGGACGCCGGGAATGAACTGTTCGTGCTCGACGTGCGCACCGGTGACGAATATGCCGAAAGCCACATCGAAGGCGCGGTCAATGTGCCGCTCAACGAACTGACCGACCACCTCGACATGCTGCCCGCCTTTGACGCTCCTATCGTCGTCGTCTGCGGCAGCGGACACCGTTCCGCGCTGGCGATGGTCGCCCTGAACCTGCTCGGCTACAGCAATACCCGCAGCATGCTCAGCGGCATGACGAGCTGGACTGCCAAGGAATACCCGGTCGTCCAGGAACCCGCCGAAGCGGCCGCCGGAGCTGCTCCGGAATTCGACCCCGCCCTGTTCGCGGCGGTGGATGGGTTCATCAAGTCCATCCCACAGGGCTACTGGACGGTCAAAGCTGCCGATCTCAGCGTCGAACTGGTCGAGAACCCGCCGATGCTGGTGGACGTGCGCACCGACAGCGAGTTCCAGGCAGGCGCGATTGAAGGCGCGCTGCATATGCCGCTCGCCGACTTCATGACCCGTCTGGGTGAACTGCCAACCGACCTGACCACCGCGATGGTGATCTACGACAATCCGACGCACCGCAGCACGATCGCCATGTCGCTGCTGCGCATGCTCGGCTACGAGAACGTCCGCGTGCTGGCGGGCGGCGTCGGCGCGTGGGAAAAAGCCGAACTGCCGCTGGTCGTGCCGGTTTCGTAAAGGTATCTCCAGGCTGAAAGCCGGCGGGGCGGGTGCGAAGGACTGCGCCCGCCCCGCCGAAGAAACGCAGGGGCGAAAGGGTAGCTGGCATGCTTCGGTGGGCAAAACTCGCGGTGATCGGCGCAGCAGCGCTGCTGCTGGCAGTCTCCGCCGCGCACGGACAGGATGCACAGGGAGCAGAGGCGACCGAAGAGCCGACCCCGCCGCAAACCTGCGCCGAGTGCCATCTGGACGTCCTGGGCATGTGGGACGACAGCAAGCACGCCCTGGCATTTCACAACGACGCGTTCCAGGCGGCGTGGTCGCCCGCGATGACCGCCGGCGACTGCCTGCTCTGCCACACCACCAGCTACACACCCTATGATGGGACTTTCGCCCATGCCGGCGTCGCCTGCGAAGCGTGTCACGGTGAAACCCCGGTCAATCACCCGCCGGAAGCGCTCGCCTCGACACCCGACGAGACGATCTGCGCGACCTGCCACCTGACGACCTTCCGCGAATGGCGCGGCAGCGCCCACAGCGCCAACGAACTGCCCTGCGCCACCTGTCACGAGCCGCACACCCAGCGGCTGACCAGCGAAAACGCCGATGCGCTCTGCAAGAGCTGCCACGACACCGCCGAGACGCCGCTCACACAGAGCTACGCCCACCTCAGCCACACCGAGACCGCCTGCGCCGACTGCCACTGGCACCGCTCGGAGATCGACCCGCTGCACCTGCGCACCGGCGTGCTCTCCCCCACCGGTCATCAGAGCGGGGTGACCGTCCGCACCTGCACATCCTGCCACGAAAGCGAAGACTCCGGGTTCGTGCTCGCCAGCGTCAGCGAACTTGCGCAGATCGAAGCAGCGCCGGCGGCATCCGCCATGCCGCTGCCAGACCTGATCATGGGTGGGCTGCTGGGTCTGGGAGTCGGGGCGATCACCGCCGCCCTGCTCTTCACCCGCCGCCGCGCCGGTTCATAGCCCCGGCGCAGATACTCGCCCGATGGCGATCACCGCCAGCAGGGCGATCAGCGCCAGGATCAGGATGACTGCCAGGATATAGCGTCGCATCCTACCCTCTCCCTCTATTCACTCACTTGCCGCCGCAGCGCCAGCCAGCGCGTCAGGCGTGAATGCCGCTATCCGGCACGCTCACCGGCGACACGCCGCGCGCCTCGACCACACCGAACAGCACATCCCCCGCCGCCTGCGCCGCCTGTGGGCGAAAGCTGAAGGCGCACACGTAGGTCGCCACGTTTGGTAGATCCGCCAGTTCATAAGGATCGCGCAGCGCCACGACGATCAGCCGGTCGCCAGCCGCCGCCAGCAGGCGCTCGATCACCTCGCGCTGACTGCTCTTGTCGAAGTCGATCCCCGGCAGCGGGTAGTTCTCGGTCACCGCCACCAGCCGCGCCCCCTCCGCCAAGGCTGCGGCAGCGTCGAATTCGTTGTGCAGCACGCTGCGCGCCGAGACGACGGTCACATCCTCGGCACGAGCGCAGACCGCGCCGGCAAACAGGTCGAACGCTGGGACCTCCTGACTGGGTCCGATGCCGCGCGTGGCGGTCAGGATGTCATAGGCGCTGCGCTGCGTCGTGTTGACCAGTACGACGGGCACACTCGGCGTCAGCGGCAGCGCGTCCGGCGCGGAACGCAGCACGGCGACCGCGCGCCGGGAAACATCGAGCGCGACCGCGCGGTGAGCAGCGCTGCCTGGCGCATCTGCCGGCAGGGCGGCGTTCAGTTTCGCCTTCAGGCGAAGCACGCGCCGCACCGAGTCATCCAGCCGCTCGACGGGCAGATCGCCCTGTTCGACGGCGCGCACCACAGCGCTGATCAAGCCCGTCTGGTGTTCCAGATAACGGACGGCATCGTGTCCGTAATGCTCCTCCGCCAGCATGATCATATCGACCCCGGCATTGAGGGCGCGCACGGCGGCATCTGCCGCAGCGTAGAAGCGGGTGATCGCCTTCATGTTCATGCTGTCGGTCAGGATCACCCCGTCGAAGCCCCATTCGCCGCGCAGCAGGTCGGTCATGATGGCGCGCGAAAGCGTCGCCGGATGCTCCGGGTCGAGCGCCGGGAAGAGGATGTGCGCGGTCATGACGATGTCCGCGCCGGCGCGAATCCCTTCGGCAAACGGCTTCAGGTCGATGTCGAACAACGCCTCGCGGGTCCGCCGAACGGCTGGGATGCCCCGGTGGCTGTCCTCGGTGGTGTCGCCATGACCGGGGAAGTGCTTGACCGTCGCGAAGACTCCGCCGGCGTGCGCCCCGCGCACTGCCGCCGCCGTCATCGCCGCCACCGCCTCCGGTTTTTCGCCGAAGGAGCGCATGCCAATGATGGCGTTGTGCGGGTTGGAGTTGCAGTCAGCGCAGGGAGCCAGCAGGGTGTTCAATCCGGCGTGACGCATCTCCTCGCCGATCACCCGATACATGCGAAACGCCTGATCAGGATCGCCGGTCGCGCCGAGCGCCATGTTGCCCGGTCCGGGGATGCTCCCCCGCGCCATGACGCCCCACGCCCCCTCCTGATCGCAGCCGAGCAGCAGGGGGACAGCCAGACGGGTGTTCGCGGCATAGCCTTGCAGCTGCGCTGTCAGGGCGGCGGCGGCTTCCGGGCTGGGCAGATTGTCATTGCTCAGGTAGGACGCGCCGACGAAATGCCGTTCGAACAGCACGCGCGCCTCATCAAGCCGGTCTTTCTCGAATGCCAGCAGGAACAACTGCCCGACTTTCTCTTGCAGCGTCATCTGACCGAGCAGATTCTCGACATCCATCACAATTCTCCATACCCATTCTCACTGAGCGCCGGATCTGCTCACGACTTGACCGCGCCCATCGTCAGCCCGCGCACCAGATAGCGCTGGAAGAACAGCGCCATGATGAACGGGGGCAGCATGGTCAGCACTGCCGCCGCGCTCATGTCTTCCCAGGCGACCTCATACTGCCCGATGAACAGGGTCAGCACGACAGTCATCGGCTGAGACGCCGATGTGCGCGAAAAGATCAGCGGCAGCAGGAAGTTATTCCAGGTCGTCAGCAGCGCCACCAGAAAGACGGCGATCATGCCGGGGCGCGCCAGCGGAATGATGATTCGAAACAGAATTTGCCAGCGGTTGCAGCCGTCCACCAGCGCGGCGTCCTCGATCTCGACGGGGATGTCGCGGATGAAGGTGGACATCAGCCACACCGACAGCGGAATCTCGAAGACGATAAACAGCAGGACCAGCCCATGCAGGGTGTCGAGCAGGTTCAGCTGGCTGATCAGAAAGAAGAGCGCGATCAGCGACACCCAGAAGGGCAGCGGCATCATCAGCATCAGGAAAAAGAAGGCGAACTGCTTGCCGCGAAAGCGTAACCGCGCGAAGACGTAGCCCGCGCCGGTCGCCAGCAGCGTGACCGCCGTCGCCGAGGCGATGCTGATCACGATGCTGTTGCGCAGCCCTGACCCCATCAGCCCGGCGGTCGGGGAAAAGCCGCCGTCACGATAGGCAGCGCCCTGGGTGAACAGGGTGACGAAATGATCAAACGTCGGCTGGGCGGGGAACCAGATCTTGTAAGGGCGGGCGTAAAGCTCCTGGCGAGTCGAGACGCTCGACACGAAAACCCAGTAGATCGGCGCGAGCGCCCAGAAGAGCAGCACGGCGCTGCACAGGTACAGAAAGACCAGGCGGCGGCGTCTGGCGTTGAAGATGTCGCGCAGGTTCATGAGTCGCGCACCCCCTGGTTGTAGAGGCGTCGGATGAAGATGAAGCCAACGCCAATGGACATCAGCAGGATCAGGTAGCTCAGCGCCGCGCCGCGACCAATGCGCAGATCGCGGAAGACGATCTCGTAGTTGTAGAGCATGAGCGTCTTGGTGAAGGG
>JAEURA010000073.1 GCA_016789005.1 Anaerolineae bacterium | reverse complement strand
TGGACCTGAAAACCTAAGCCCTCCAAACGCTCTAGCCAGACTCGCAGTGCTCCCGTATTACCGGTTTCTGACAGTGGATACACCCTTCAGTCTACTCATTTTCATTCTCTGTGGTGTATCTTTTTTCATGTTAAGCTCTAGAGCCTGTTCTGAACTTCTCTCCCCTCAACCCTCCAGCCCCCTTCTCCCACGCAGGCGGAGCGAAGGGGGAGTCAAGCCCCTCTCCCCGTTTACGTGGGAGAGGGGTTGGGGTGAGGGGAAACACGCGCTACCGCTTCAGCTTGGTCGATGACGGCGCTTCGGGCGTCAGCTCCGGCGTCGCTTCCGGCGCATCGGTCGGCGGCGGCGTTGGCGTGGCGGTCATGCCGATCTCCGGCGTCGATTCGGGGGCGTCGGTCGGGTCTGGCGTCAGTTCCGGGTTCACCTCCGGCGTCGCTTCAGCCGTCGCCTCGGCGTCGAGCGGTGGGACGGGCGGCTGTGGATCGACGGTCAGAGAGAACACATGGCTGATGGCGCAGCTGCCATAGTGATATTCGGCGAGCACCGTCAGCGAACCGGTGAAGTCCGAATTGATGATGTCGGCGAAGGCGATGCCCGACGGGCTGGTGACAGCGGTGTATTCGGTCAGCCCGCTGGTCTTGAAGACGGCGCCAAGGGTGGGGTCCAGGATGGTGAAGACGATGTTCGCCCCACCGATCGGGCTTTCAAACGCCGATTTCAGTTCGACGCCGAGCGCCAGCGGGAAGTCGTTCCCGGCAAACGTCGTCTGACCATCACCGATGATGTTGGTGAAGTTGTAGGCGCTGTACTGGTTCACATCGATGGTGCTGTAGCTGTACCGCTCGCCGGTTCCTTCATCGATGTAGCTGCCGGCAGGATCAGGCGAAGCGATGTACAGGCTGATCGTCGCATAACAGGCGGCAACGACCTGAACGTCACGGCTGCCGCCGCCCGGTCCGCCCAGAGTGATCGGCACACCCGGAGAAGGCGGCACGGAGTTCAGGCTGCCGCCGCTCAGGTTGTACAACTCTGCGCCGTAAACCGGGTCGTCTTCCGCGTCGTAGACGAAGACGCGCAGCGTGCCCGGATACAGTTCGCCGGTCGCCGCCTCGCCTGTCCAGCCCGCCTGAGGCACAAGGTCCAACCAGAGCGGGTACATCGGCGTCACACTGAGCGTGTAGTCGTCCTGGACGACGAATTCTCCGTCGGTGACCATCACCTTGATGTACATGATGCCGGCGGCGCTGAACTCGTGGGCGGCGTTGAAATCGGTGCCGGGCGCGATGTCGTTGTAGCTGTCCGGCGTGACGCTGTCGTCCCAGAAGACCTGGGCGTCAATCGGGTTGCCCTCCGGGTCATCCACCGTGAAGTGCAGGGTGAACAGGTCGCCGTTCAGCCACGTGGTTTCGATGTTGGTGATCGCCACCGTCGGCGGGTCATTGTTCGGGTCGAAGACTGTCAGATCATAGTGGGCGCTGCCTGGGGCTTCGAGGTCGATCTTGATGTCCACCGGCGCCGGACCCATCGCCGGACCGGCGACCATCGCCACGTGAACCTTGCCATCGATATCGGTATTGAGGCAGGTCTCCGGCGCGCAGCCGAGCGAGGCATTCGAGTAGAGGATCGACAGCGCCAAGCCGATCACCGGCGCATCGCCGGCGTCGCGGACCTGGGCGACCAGCGGATCGGCGAAGGGTTCGTTGATAGGGGCGGACTGCTCGCCGCCGCTGATCGTCGTGATGGCGAGCGGCGTGATCGGGTTGACCGGCGCGCCGTACTGCACCTCAATGATGTTGCCAGAATCGTCCTCCAGCGTCGCCGCCAGGGGGAAGGTTCCGTTGTGCGGATAGTCGTGTTCGATGGCGAGGAGCACCGGATCGCTAAACGCCGGCGCAAAACTGCCCGCAGCGAGCGAACCCTCTTCAAAGACGAACACCTCCGGCGCGCTGCCATCGCCCCAGTCCACCGTCAGCGTCATGCGGCTGTCATCCGGGTCGAACGCCGAGCCGGTCAGCACGAAAGCGTCGCGGGCGACGGCGAAGGTCGGCACGTCGAGCAGAAGCTGCGGCGGGCTGTTGGGAACCTCAGTGTTGGTCGCCGTCGGCGGCACGTCGGTGCTGGTCGGTGTGGCAGGCACTTCTGTGCTGACCGCCGTCGCCGGGACGCTGGTGCTGGTCGGCGGGACGAGGGTCGGGGTCGGCAGCGCGGCGACCAGCACCGCTTCGGTGAGCGGCAGTTCGATGGGATAATTCAGGACGACGCCCTGATAGCCCATGAACTCGCGGATCTCCTCTTCGGTCGCCGGGCGAATATCGACCCAGGGACAGCCGGTGAAGACGGCGCGGTCATCTTCGTCGCCATCCAGCCCCAGGTTCTGGGGCGGAGCCAAACAGCGGAAACCGCGATAGCCCGCCGGGATGACCTGCTCATTCGGCGTGCCGGGGTTGAGGATCGCCTGTCCATCCAGGACGAACAGCTCCATGATCTCGAATATCTCGTCGTCGAATCCGTACTCTTCGCGAATGCGCCGCTCCTGCTCTGGATCGACCGGCAGGGTGCGCAGCGCGACGGTCGATCCGATGCGGACATCCGCGCCGTTGGCGGTGAAATCGACCTGGGTATTCTTCGGTCCCTGGATGATCAGTGTATCCGGCGCTTCGCGGCAGTCGGTCTGGGCGATGCCGGTGCGGAAATAGAACGCCTGCACCGGGGTGACTGCGCTGTTCGGGTCGGCGGCGGTCTCTTCGTTGACGGCGTTTTCCAGTTCAACGTCACCCGCCAGCATAAAGATGACATTCTGACCGGGCAGCGCGTCGGGAAGGTTCGCCTGCACGCTGAGCAGACTGATGCCCCATTCGTCAAGTTCGGTGCGCAGCGGCGATGTGGCAATCGAGGTCAGGTTGGTGAGATCAGCGATGTCGCGCGGGCGGGAGAAGAAATCGGACGACGGCGCCTGTGCAAAACTGGCGACCACCCGGTCATAGCCATAGCAGGCGTTGTTGCGGCTCAAACCAGCGCAGTTGCCGCCTACAGTCTCGATGGCGTCGGCGATGAACTGAGGACAGACATCGGCGACCTGGGCGGCGCTGGATTGGAAGATGCTCAGCCCAACCAGCGCCAGAATCGCGAACGTCAGCGTAGCAAAGATGCGCATAGGACTCCTCGATAGGGCTTCAAAGTTTGCCGGACGTGGCGGTTTGTGGACAAGGATAAGGAATTGTCGGGGTGCTGTCAATTAATCTTTCGAGCAGTCTTTCTATTCTCTCTCTGGCTTCTAAGCGGAATCTTGAAAGAAATCCACGAACGGG
The DNA here is from genome assembly GCA_016789005.1 of Anaerolineae bacterium. Taxonomy (GTDB): domain Bacteria; phylum Chloroflexota; class Anaerolineae; order Aggregatilineales; family Phototrophicaceae; genus Flexifilum. Next base: position 684 of record JAEURA010000073.1, on the reverse strand, counting down.
AGACCCGGCGGGTCTCCCCTACGACCGCCACCCCGTTGAACAGATGCGAGACATGGCTTAGAGCGTGTCTGCAAAGCCGGTTTTCACACAACCTCACCCCCTGCCCCTCTCCAAACGGAGAGGGGCGGTTGAGCGCAGCGAAACGGGGTGAGGTGAGCAGTTTGCAGACAGCCTCTGAGTTCGACTTTGCACATCGCAACGGTACATTCATTCCCACAGCGAAGAAAAAGCTGTCAGAAGCTATCAGGGTTTTCGAACATCGTCCTTTCACAACGATCCGCGAAAACTCAACGCAAGGGTCTTACCCAGGCGGACAGGGTCGAATGAAGATGTGCAAAGTCGAGCTGAGAGGCTGTCTGCAAACTGCTCACCTCACCCCGTTTCGCTGCGCTCAACCGCCCCTCTCCAATTGGAGAGGGGCAGGGGGTGAGGTTGGGGTGAGGTTGTGTGAAAACCGGCTTTGCAGACACGCTCTGAAAGATCGTCACGGTTACGGCGGGCGCGTCGCGACGCGCCCCTACCAAGGGCAATTTTCAAACTTCGTGCTGGAACTGTACCAGCTCCCCGGCACGGAAGGCGCGGAGGCTGCCGCGCGGTCCGACGGGCATATCGACCATGTGGCGCTGGATGTGACCGACATCGACGCCGCCTTCGCCGCCGCGCGGTCGATGCGCCTGGACCTGC
>JAEURA010000054.1 GCA_016789005.1 Anaerolineae bacterium | reverse complement strand
TGCCGGCAGATGCCTATCGCCTGCTCAAACTGTCCGGCATCAAAATGAGACCAGGCGCGGTTGAGTTCGTGCCGCACCGGGTTCAGAATGAGCGTATACATGGTGTGCCGGTGGCTCATCTGAAGCCCCAGTTTTTCGGCGGTTCGGATCGAGCCGATGTTGAAGGATTCGCAGTCCCAGTGGACCACTTCAAGCCCGTGTGACAGGGCATACTCGATACAGGCAGCCGCCGTGAGGAATGCCAGATTGCGCCGCCGATGCTCCCAGTCGGTGAACAGCCCGATGTCGCCACCCCTGCCGACGATGCAGTCGATCACCGAAGATGCGACGATTCTGCGGTTGTGGACGGCGATGAACCCCACCGCCTTGCGATCTGGCTCCGGGGCATCTCTGCGCAGCGCCAGGACATCTGCCGCCGCGCCATGCACTTCGATGCCATCCTCGATCAGCGATGGATCGACGAAGCGCACTTCATATCCTTCGGGGATCTGCGCGCTCCAGTCGATCTGCAAGCGCCGACAAGTGCAGTGCAGCCGTTGCGTCGTGATAGGCACGTGAGGGGCAAAAATCACGGGGATGGCGGCACTCCACTCGACCGGGTGGGCGACCAGCATGCCACCCCAGGTGCGCTCTGCGGTCGCAGTTCGATTGAACAACGCTGTATTGAGCGCCTGGTTGAAAGCGTTGTTGCGCACGTCGCCCGCCAGGAACCACCATACCCCTTCTTTCACGACGAACCCGCTGCGCGGATGAAGCGGATCATCGACGAAGACTCTGCCTGAGTAGCGGTTGTCCAGGACGCCGGCGCAGAACATCTGATAAGCCATGAGCGGTTCAAAGAGCGGGCGCACCTTGTGAAATTCGGCTGGATCAAGCTCCGTAATCATCAGAAAAACTCCAATTAGCATCGATAACACTGTAGACAGGCTCTTTTATGGACTATAATGGCTCTTTGAGGATCATTCAAGGTCAATTATGAGCCTGCCTGGTCTGTTTTCATCCCGTCCAGAACCCCCAGAGTTCCGTCGGCGCGTGAATCTCACTGCTGACCTCGCCGATCACGGCGCGCGGGAGGTACTGGCTCCCGCCGGGCAGAGCGTGCCCTCCGCCCTCGACCCGATAAAGCCGAACCGCCCCGCCGGGGGCGCAGTCCTCGTAGCGGGTGAGCGTGATCGAGGTGTGATCCAGCGGGCGGGGGTCGATGTGTTCGCTGCCGCTCGGCTCTGGTGGGCAGGCGTTGGCGGTCAGCCAGAAGGCGACCGACGCTTCCGTCGGCAGCACCTCCCCACGATACTGCCCGCCGACTTCGACTGCCCCGCCGTCATACGGGATGATCGGGTCGTCTGTGCCGTTGATGAACGCCGCGCGCAGCGGTTTGCCGGGCGCGCACTCTGCGCGCATATCCTCGGTGAACTGCGCGGCGATCACGCCGATTCCGGCGAGGCGCTCGCCGATGTCGCACGCCAGCCGCAGCGCCATGAAGCCGCCGTTAGAGATGCCCATCGCATAGATCCTTGCCGGATCGACCGGATAGATCGCGCTCAGGTAGTCGATCAGCGCGCCGATGAAGCCGACATCGTCGGCGCTGCTGCGGCGGACGGTCATGCCGCTGCCCCGTCGTTCGTTCCATTCGCGGTTCATCCCCTGCGGATAGACGACGATGAAGCCGTTGGCGTCCGCCACACTGTCGAAATCCGTCTCAGCGCGGAAGCCATCGGCAGTGCCGCCGCCGCCGTGCAGGGCGATCACCAACGGCGCGGGCGTGCTCACGGTTGGGGGAACGTAGACGAGGAACTCGCGCGTCAGACCGTCATAGACGAGCGTGCCGGCGCTGCTGCTGGTCTGCGCCCGCGCCGGCGCGCCGATCAGCGCCGACAGCAGGAGGATGGCGAGGATGAAGCGCTTGTATAACGTCTGTTTCTTCGAGATCATTTCATGCCTGCTTGCGCTGCGTTCGACCTGCCACCAGGAGACGGAAAGTCGATGACTGCTCAAACCATCCCCCTTGATTTTGAACGCCTGCCGCCTGATGCGCAAATCGCCCGCTCGCGTGCCTTCTGGCAGATCATGCGGACGCGCCGCTCGGTGCGCGATTTTTCGCCAGACGATGTGCCGCTGGAACTGGTCGAAAACGCCATCCGCGCCGCCGCCGCCGCGCCTTCCGGGGCGAATCAGCAGCCCTGGACCTTCGTGGTGGTGCGCAACCCGGAGATCAAGCGCCGGATACGTGCTGCCGCCGAAGCTGAGGAGCGCGAAAGCTACGAGCGCCGGATGAGCGCAGAATGGCTGCAGGCGCTGGAGCCGCTGGGGACCGACTGGCATAAGCCGCATCTGGAGCAGGCGCCGCTGCTGATCGTCGTGTTTGCGCAGACCTATGGGGTGAAGCGCGGCGCAGAGGGCGCAGAAGAGCGGGTGAAACACTACTACGTGACCGAATCGGTCGGGATCGCGGTGGGATTCCTGCTGTGCGCGCTACATCATGCCGGGCTGGCGACGCTGACTCACACGCCGAACCCGATGGCGTTTCTGAGCGAAATTCTGGAACGCCCGGCGAACGAGCGCGCTATGGTCGTGATCCCGGTTGGGTATCCGGCGGAAGGGGCGCAGGTCCCGGCGATCTCCAAAAAGCCTCTGGACGAGGTGATGAAAGTGGTGTGAGGAGGCTGTCCTCACCCCTGCTGCGCTTCGCTTAGCTTCCCCTCTCCATGAAAAAAATGGAGAGGGGAGTGAGGGGTGAGGACAGATGCGCTTGCAGAACTGCTCTAGCCGACGCGCTCGAGGGTGACCTCGAACTCGAAGTTGGTGTAGCTGTATTCGCTGATCACCAGATTGACATCGCCGTCGTTCGGGACGGTGAATTCAACGGTGATGGCGCTGAGCGTATTGGCGTTGGCATAGGCGATGGATGTGCCATCCTGGCGGACATCAAGGTTGAGCGAGCTGGAGACAGCGCCGTCCGGGCTGCTCAGCGTCAGACGCACCGTTTCACCCGCGACGCCGGTGAAGGACATCGGAATCTGCGTGCGTGAACTGCTGAAACTGGCGATCTGCGACCCCTCGTCAAGACTCTGGGGCGGCACGCGGTCGAGCGTCACGACGACAGTGCCGTTGGCGCTGTCCACCGCGCGCAGGATGATGGTGAACGTACCGTCGGCGAACAGCGACGCACCGTCAATCTCCGGGTCGGAGCCAGAACCGCCATCCTCATCAAACATGACCTGGCTGTTATAGGGGTCATTCAGCGTCAGGTTGGTGTCGACGGCGCGGTTGCTGTCGGCGGTAATCGTCACGATGTCGCCGTACGCCCCGCTGAAGGTGAAATACTGCTCGCGGGCTTTGTCGGTGAATTCGACCTCTACCGAGTCGCCATAGGCAATCGCCTGGCTCTCGATGCGATTCAGCGACAGGGTGAAGTCGCCGGTGGCTTCACCGCTCAGGCTGCTGGCGCGAATGGTGTAGCTGCCGGTAGAGGGCAGCGGGAAGGGACCGATCTGCGAATCCAGCGAGCCGCCGCTGTCATCGTTCGAAGACAGTTCTGCACCGCTGGCGTCGAGCAGGCGCAGATACGAGTCGAAGTCGTCCGAATGCTGATTGATGACGACTGTGTCGCCGCTGCTGCCGGTGAAGATGTAATCCAGCGAGAGGGCGTCGGAAGTCAGCTCCCCTTCGGTGGTCTGGGTGTATTCGATGCGCAGGACCTGCGCTTCTGAAACGGACAGGGTGTAGTCGCCGGTTTGGGCGGCGCTGCCGATGTACTGCCCGTAGCTTTCGGCGACGATGGTGTAGACCACGCCTTCAGGGACCGACAGCCCGACGATGCGCGAATTGCGTTCACCATTGCTGTCATCGTTGAAAGCGACGATGTTGCCCTCGTCGTCCTTGACCGACAGATAGGAGTCGAAATCTTCGGAGATCAGGCTGATATTGATGAGCATGCCGCCTGCGCCCTGAAGCGCATATTCCGCCGACGGCGCTGCCTCTGTCAGCGTGCCCTCCACCTCATCGCCGACCGAGATTTCAGCGGCTGCCGGAACCTGAGCCGCTGTGCTGGTGGTTTGAGCAGCAGCCGGCATGACAACCAACAGTAACCCTACCAGGAGGCTGAACCAAAGCAGACGACGCATCATAACTCCCTTTTGTGTGCGATAGGTCACATCTGTTCCTGAATTACATTTTAGCTTAAATTTGTGGAACTGTGCGCGAATGGTAGACTTCACAGACAATTCAGGCGACGAACGTCGGCAAAAAGATGGGTAAACACATGACTGTGGAACGTCTGGCGAATGCGATGCAGCCAGTGCTCAGTGTGCCTTACGTCCGGCGGACACGGCGGAATCACGGGTTGGAACACGCCACAATTCATATTCTGAGCGGGCGTGTGGCGCACCTGCGTATGGCGGGGCGCAGCGATTCGCACGGATTCATCCTGATGGGCGAGGCGCGGACCGAGCAGATCGAAGCGGCTGTCCGCGACGCGCTGCGGCGCATGCGCCGCGGCGAACACGATCTGGCGGTGCATCCGAACTGCGGCACGAACTTGGTGACCACCGGATTGATGGTGAGCAGCGCTGCGTTGCTGGGCATGACCGGCGCATCGCGCCGCAGCTTGTGGGATCGACTGCCGACGGTGTTCGTGCTGGTGGTGATCATGCTGCTTTTTGCTCCTTCGCTGGGCATGGAGATTCAGCGGACGATGACCACCGAGGGAGACCCTGGCGATCTGGAGATCGTCAGCATCACCCGGCGCGAGGCGCGGCTGCCCTTCGGCGGCGCGCCGCTGACCATTCACCGCGTCGAAACCAGCGGCGGCTGAACCGGCGATCATGGCAAACGAGGCACTCCTCTACGTGTTTCATGGAGACGACGATCTGCGCATCGACGAAGCGGTCGAAGCGCTGATCGGTCCCTGGCGGCGCGAACCGAACGGTGACCTGAACACCACCGACCTCGACGGCATGACCGCCAGCGCCGGCGAGGTGATTGCGGCGGCGTCCGCCTATCCGTTCCTGGCGGCGCGGCGGGTGGTGGTGGTGCGCGGGATGCTGGGGTGGATCGCCCGCAAGGGCGCGGGCGAGACCGGCAAGAAAGCCGTCGAACTCCTGGAAAACGAGCTGCCGGGGCTGCCCGACTATGCCCGCCTGCTCTTCGTCGAACGTTCGGCGCTGAGCGAATCGCACAAGATTCTCAAGCTCAGTGCTGCACAGCCCATCGGCAGCGTACGCTTCTTCGCCGTGCCGGATGACAGCACCGACTGGATCATCCGCCGGGCGAAGCAGGTCTACAACACGGTGATCGAGCCGCAAGCTGCCGCCGCGCTCGCCAGCGTCACCCCCGGCGACCCGCGCCGCGCCGACAACGAGCTGATCAAACTGGCGGCGTATGTCGACGGGCGCGCCATCACCGAATCGGACGTGGCGCTGCTGACCCCCTATGTTTCTGAAGCGAGCATGTTCGCGATGGTCGATGCGCTGGCGGAAGGGCGCACCCGCCAGGCGTCGCAGCTGCTGCACAAGCTGCTGGAACAGCAGGACGAAGACCCCTTCGGCATGTACGGCATGGTGGCGCGGCAGTTCCGCCTGCTGCTGCTGACCAAGGAACATTTCGCCGGCGGCGGCGGATCCAATACGCTGGCGGAAGCGATCGGGCAGAAGAAGTTCGTGGCAGACAAGCTGGCGCGGCAGTCGCGGGCGTTCGACCTGGCGGACCTGGAAGAAGTCTACCGCCAGATCGGCGAATACGACTTTCAGATCAAAACCGGGCAGATCAGCATCGAACTGGCGCTCGACCTGCTGATCGCCGGGCTGGCGGCGCGGCGCTGATACCGGCGGCGGACTCTGTCTGCAACAAAACACCCACCCCCTGCGTATTTAACAGCGTATAACGACTCGTATGATGAGATGAGAAAGCGAGTACAACGATGGGAATCGTCCTGATCATTCTGATCGTGCTGGGCGCGATCTTCCTGTTCAGCATCATGGGCAGCGTCATCGATCTGCTGATCGCGCTGGCGGTCTGGGCGGTGATCGGCTGGGCGGCGGGCAAACTGGTGCGCGGGCAGGGTTATGGCGCGCTCGGCAACATCCTGCTGGGGCTGGTCGGCGGCGTTGTCGGCGGCATCCTCTTCGGGCTGATCGGCTGGTCGAGCGTCGGGCTGATCGGTTCTATCCTCTCTGGCGTGGTGGGCGGCGTGATCGTCGTCTATGCTGCGCGGCTTCTGGGGCGCTGAAGCACGACATGAAAAAGGAGGGCGGAGTGTCATTCACCCCGCCCTCCTTTTTGATCTGACCCCCATCATTCTTTGAAGCATTCATCCTCCGCAAAACCTCCGTCTGAAGCGTCGGGCGCTTTGAATGGGTCTTGTCAAGGCTACACCACTGCCTGCAGTTCGACGATCCGCGCCAGCACCAGTGTGTTAGAGGCGTCGCCAGAGCGCTCGACGTATGCCTGGTAGAAGTTCAGCGCAGTTGCCATATCGCCCATCGCATAGTACAGGTCCGCCGCGCCCAGGAAGGGTTCCGCGTAGCCGGGCATCTGGGTCATGGCATTCTGGAAGTCCGCCATCGCCAGGAGGGTCTCGCCCGCCGCGACGTAGGCGCATCCGCGCATGTACAGGACGCTGACGAAATCGGGGTAGTAGCTCAGCGCAACGCTGTAGTCGGCGATGGCGCCGGCATAGTCGCCCAGCGCAGTGTAGCTGTCGCCGCGCGCTGAAAAAGCGTAGGCGAAATCGGGGAGCACCGCGATGGCGCTGCTGAATTCCTCCACCGCCCGGTTGTGATCCCCCTGCTCCTGGTAGTAAATTCCCACGCGGTAATCCACCAGCGCCGGCGAATAGGCTTCGGTCGCGCTATTGTCGATCATCGCCATAGGGTCTGCACCTTCCTGGGCAAAACTCGGAACCGCCGTCATCAGCATCAGCGCCAGCGCCAGACCGACACCCCCCATGTGCAGGACGCGGTGGAGCGTCCGATGTTGGCGGCGGGGCTGCCCATTGTGCTGTCCGCTGCTGAACAGGCTGCGCAGGAGGTGGACCAGCGCCGCGCGGCGGCTGAGCCGTTCATCATCTTCATGTGCGTACTCGCGAGCGATCCGGGCGATTCTGTGGTGTTCGGCGGCGCGCATCGCATCATGGCGGTGGCATTCATTCAGCTTGTAGGTCGCGTTGTCGATATTCAGCTTGGCGTTCATCTTGATCCCCTTGTCATTCAGTGCGCTCGTTCGTTATGACCACACTGTACGCCCGGCAAGGGGGGGAAGTCACCCCGTGGAGAGGGGGGAGAATGGGGGGGATTGGGGGTGGGGAAAAGTTGGGGGACGCCTTTGGGGGCATCCGGGAAGGGGAGATTCCCCGGATGCCCCCCGGAATGGTATCAGAGTCGGGTGGTTTCCAGCAGCAGGGCAGCGCCTGGCATGCGGTCGTGCAGGATCAGCGCGCCATCGGCGACGGTGAACCCTTCGCCGGTGACCAGATCGCGCAGGCGGTCGCCATCGGCGAGTCCGGCATGGTGAACCGGGATCGCCCGCCCTTCCAGCCGCCCCGGTCCGCGCCAGCCGATGACGATCACCTGCTGTTCGAGCGATTGGCGCTGGAAGACGATCAAGCCGCCTTCAGCACAGAGAAATTGAATGCCGCCGTGAACCAGCGCCGGGGCGGTGCGCCGCAGGCGGATTAGCGCCTGGAAGTAAGTGCGCAGGTCGTGATCCCACCGGTTCTGATCCCATTCGAACGGGCGGCGGTTGTCGGGGTCTGATCCGCCGGTCATGCCGATCTCGTCCCCATAATAGACCGCCGGCACGCCGGGGTAGGTCATCATCAGCGCCGCCGCCAGACGCAGCAGCGCCTTATCCTCGTTGACGGCGCGCAGAAAGCGCATCATGTCGTGGCTGCTGAGCATGTGGTACTGCTGACGGGCGATCACCCAGGGGATCGCCGCCAGGTGCGACCGCCACTGTTCGACCACCGCTTCGGCGGGCATGCGCTCCGGGTCGTTTTCGGCGACCTGCCATTCGGGACCCATGAAGCCGGTCAGCCAGCGCCGCAGGGGGATGCTAAAGCCTTCGTAATTCATGGTCGCATCGACTTCATCGCCCTGCAGGTGCGTTGTGCCGTCGAAGGAGTGTTCGCCATAGAGGTAGAGCTGCGGGTTATCCGCCTTGACCGCCGCGCGGATGCCCCGCCCGATGGTGTGTTCCAGCCGGGTGCGCCCCTGCCGTGCCATCATATGAAACACGTCCATCCGCCAGGAATCGATGCGGTAGGGCGGTCGCAGCCAGCGGCGCAGGATCGACTCTGGGGCGCGGTAGAGGGCATCGCGCAGCCCTTCGCTGTTGAAATTCAGCTTGACCAGGCTGTTGATGCCCAGCCAGGTGGCGTAGCGGTGCGGGTGTTCGTAGAACGTGAAGTAGTCGGCGGTGGGCGCTTTCGGGTCGCGCTGCGCGGTGGTGAACCAGGGATGCGACGCGCCCAGGTGGTTGACGACAACATCGAGGGCGATATGCATGCTGTGCCGATCCAGCGCCTCGCGCAGCGCCGCCAGCGCCGAATCGCCGCCGACGAACGGATCAACATGGTCGAAGTCTATTGTGTCGTAGCGGTGGTTGGTGCGGGCGGTGAAGATCGGTGTGAGGGCGACGGTGTTGACGCCCAGGTCACGCAGATAGTCGAGCTTCTGGGCGATTCCCGGCAGATCGCCGCCGTAGAAATCGAGATTACCGCCTTCGCTCCAGGGCAGCGGCGGCTGATCCCAGGCGCGGCGCTGGGTAGTGAAGCCGTCCATGCTCCAGGCTCCGGGCGGTACGTCATTGTCAGGGGCGCCGTTGTAAAAGCGGTCCACAAAGATGTGATAGAAGACGCTGTCCAGCACCCACAGCGGCGCCTGATAGTCTGCCAGCAGGGTGAAGTCGAACAGGCTGAGCGGCTCGGACGCCTGCGCGCCCAGGCTGTTGACGTAATAGGCGGCATCATCGGTGAGGAGCTTGAAATGATAAGGATTCGCCGGCATGGTGATCGACAGGGGGGTCTCCCACCAGGTGGCGGCGCGGGTGGTGCGCACCGGCTTCATCTCGTTGTAGCGCCCTTCTCCGTCAGGGGTGTAGCGCAGCCAGACCCGGCGCAGCGGCGCGTTCAGGGGCGTGCGCAGGCGGATGGTGACCTGTTCGCCGAAGGCGGGCAGGGGGTTGGAGACGTAGCATTCAGAGCCATCGTGATGAACGCCGAAGAGCCAATCGGGGAGCTGCGGCATCGGTTTTCGTCCTGTGATCTAGGGGTCGGCACAGCAGCTAGAACGATACCGCAGCGGACGCCGGCGGAAAAGGCTGGGCGTATCTGAAAATGAACCCCTCGCTTCCGCCCCCCCACGCAAGCGGGGAGAGGGGAGAAGAACCCAACTACTTGAGGGACAAGAACGGATATTCAGACACGCTCTAGCTGGCGGTTTTCCCCCCCCGCCGTCACTGTCTCACGGATCTAGGCAGCCCATAGTTTCGTGTTTGAATTAGCCAACTTCCGTTTGCGGGATCAGGACCTACACCATAATGACGCAGTAGCCCACAGTAGACGATCCATGCGGCTTTGACATACTGAAAACTCGTCCTGAAAGTCAGCGTTTCATCCAGACGCATTGTCCGCCCGTCTGGTTCGACGAGGTGAACGATTGTGTTACGTGTTTTTTCGAGGCAACGAACCTGCTGGATTACGCAGGATTTCAACTTCAAGTCTTTGGCGATGTCTTCTAGCCCCGAAAACTTGCTAATAGCTTTCTTTCCCGACGGCCATTGTTTGTTCCTAAAATGAAGTCGATAGTAGTTTGCAGCCGAGAGTACCCAGATTGGCGCGAAAAGTGTTGCGGCAATTGAATGAGTGTATTCTTCGCTCTCAAACCGCATGCACTGGTTCAGTGCCACAAGGTGTTTCTCCCGACCGAATGACGGGTCGTCATTCGTGATACCTTTCACCCACTCATGGGGCTTGCGATACTCTGAGCATAAGTATGCGCTGGACAAATGCCTGAAGCATAACTCTGCGATTCTGTGATAATGGTCATCCTGAAGTTGCAGGGAAGCTTTCATAGACGGCTTGACGCGCATTTGTTAACCTTCCGGAATCGCATGAAGAGCATTATGTGCGTCGTGTAGTTGCCCAGAAATCTCGATCACTTCGACTCTCACGCTATCCTCACCTCATGGCGGGCTGTCGTTTTCAGGAAAGATCCGCGATTCGATGCTGCGTAAAATGGGCCCGCTAACCACACATCTCCCTTCCTATCTTGTTCCAAAACGGTGAAAACTGCCGCCCGCTCAGGCGCTCAGATCGTAGACCGCGACGGGTTCGATGCGGGTCGGCGTGGAACTGCCTTGCAGAATACGGACGATAAGATCGTGCGAGTCAGGCGTGAGATAGGTTTCGCCACATCGTTCGCAGACCAGCGCCGGCAGGTGTTCGATCAGAACGTAGCGCCCTTCGAAAGGCTGGATATGGTTGATGGTTGCTGGATGAAGGCTTCCGCCGCACATGCGGCACTGCTGATCATTCATGCGACTTCCTCGTCCTTCCATCTGCATCCCAATCTTCCGGAGATGGCTCGTATATCGTGATCACCTTGATCGATTCGGGATAACTCACCTGTACATGCAACATCCGCCCGGTTTTCGTTACCCCTAGTATAAGGCAGCTTGGACCATACTTGTCATCAGGATAGTCCTCGATAACATGCCCGTTCAGCACAGCTTCCGCGATCTCGGTTGTCAGGATCAACCGCTGTGCTGCACGAGTCGCGCCATGCAGCGTGATCAAGTAATTCCGCTCGGCAAAGGCTTTTTGCACAGCGGCAAACTCAACCTCGGTCACTGATATTTTCCTTGTACACTGAACGAGGCATGTGTTTTTTTCTCCAGCGGAACCCGGTGCGAACGTCTACCGCCTGCCCCGCGCCGGATGCTTCGCCGGGGCGATCACCAGCGGCGCGGTCATCCACAGCAGGATGCCCATGACCGCTGCCGAGGTCAGACACCACACGCAGGTCGCGCCGATGACGAACGGTTCCAGGCTGGTCAGGTAGAGCGAGAAGATCGTGCCGAACAGCGCCAGACCGAACAGCGCGCGGTCCGCCCACGCCGTTCCCCCCCAGCGCTTCAGCGCCCACATCAGCAGGATCAGTCCGTAGCCGACCACGCCGATTACGCCGATGGGCACGCCGGCGATGCGGGCATAGGCGCTCTGCTGCACGACATTGCAGTCGCCGACGACGCCGCAGACTGCCTCCGTCAGCGTGGTCTCGACGTACATCAGGTAGCCAGCCACCAGCATCCCTGCCAGGGCAATCAGCGGCAGGAAGCGCACCGCGCCCCGCAGCGGTTCATGCTCCTGACGAGGAGCCAGCAGCAGCGCCCCGCCGACTATGGCGAACAGGATCAGCGATGCGCCGGCGATCAGCGCGACGAGCGGCTCCGACAGGCTGCCCAGGATCAGTGATGCCGTCAGCCCGATGGCGGAGACGATGCCGAGGAGCAGGGCGATCCAGCCGACCTGCCCGGTGACCACCACCCGCAGCGCGGCGCTGTTCCACGCCAGCACGATCAGCAGCAGGCTGCCCGCCAGGACGACCAGCAGCCCAATAGCGAGCAGGTTCGCCGGATCGCTCAGGACATTGATGGTGTCGCCTGGCGCGGTGGGGACGCCGGAGACGCCCAGCGCTTCTTCGAACAGTTCAGCGATGCCGGGGATGGGCGGCAGACCGATGCCGCCGGAATCCAGCCCCGCCTGGACGATCTGGGCGGTGCGCGCCGGGATGTTCAGCGCGCCGACCAGCACCTCATTGCCGATGATCAGCATCGGCACGCCGTTGGCTTCGATGTGCATGGCGGTGCGCGCCGAATGCATGATCTGGCTGCCGTTCGCCGTGCTGACATCGACGAACAGGACCTGGAGCAGGTCGCCGAATCGTTCCTGAATTTGGGGCCAGTGATTTTCGATGACTTCATGGCAGTGCGGGCAGGTGGGCGAGTAGAAGAACACGCCGTAGACGACCGCCGTTTGTGCCTGCACCGACGCAGAAGCCCAGATCACCAGGGCAATGAAGATGAGGAACAAGCGAGAGCGTGACATGACAATACCCTCCCATCTCATTTTGAGGAAGGATCGTAATTCGAAATGTCAGGTTGCGTCGATGGATGATGTCACGTTCAGAGGGTGATCATCCTCCCCATTGGCTCAGAAGCCGCTCGGCAGCCCGCCCATGCCGGGGACCAGCAGGTTGAAGAGGGTGAAGGCGGTTCCGCTCAACAGCAGCGTCATGACCAGGACTATCCCGACCAGCGCGGCGACATTGATCCAGTCCTGGCTGCTGACGAGCTGCGGGGGATTAGGCGGCACGGCAACCTGGTGTGGGCGCGCCCCGCCGCCGATCTGCTGGAGCGCCGGGGCGAGGTTTTCCCCGCGCACGCGGATGTCGTAGTAGAGCAGAGTCATGGCGACCGGCGCGATGGGGGCGGTGACGATGCTGATGACCATGCCGGAAAGCGTGGTGGTCCACTGGCTGCCGGCTAAGGCGGAACCTGCAGGGGCGATGATCGAGACCAGCAGATCGACGACGAGCTGGATCAGCAAGGTGATCAGCATGACCAGCAGCAGCACCCCGAAGATGCGCCAGAAGGCGGACTTGCCGAGGGCGAAGGAGCGGAAGAAGGCGCTAGAGGACCCGGTGCGCTCCAGGAGAATCACCGGGGCGAGTAAGGTGTTGACGACGATGGACAGGTAAATGATGAAGGCGAGGAGGACGAGCAGCAGGGGACAAAGCACGCTGCCCAGCACCGTCGCAAACGACAGCACCAGGATGATGAGGTAGTAGACCAGATAGCCACCGACCAGCTTGCTAATGAGTGCGCTGCTTTCATTCCAGGCTTGCCCCAGGGTGAGCTTCCTGCCGAACAGGGCTTCGGAAGTGATATAGGTGGACACGCAGTTGAAGATCGCCGTCTGAACGACCGTCAGGACTGTGAAGATCAGCGCGTACATGCAGATCTGCCCCGTGACCGAAGGGTCCAGGGTAGGTGTCTCGCCGACGAAGGTGATTGCGCCGATCAGGCTGTTGCCGAACAGGGCGCTGATGACGGTGATCGGGATGAACACGGCGGCGGCGAGGATGAGAAACGCCGGAAGGTTATCGCGGTAAATGGTGAACGTCCGCTGCACCAGTTCGATCATGGTGCGCGGCTGGAGCGGCGCGGCTGGCGTGGTGGGAAGACCTGACGAATCGGTCACAGCATTCCTCTGGTTAACGTTTGCAGGAAGTATAGCCGATTCCCCGAATTTCAGGGGGGAAATCGTTATTCCCAGGGGTATGAAAACGGGGTACACTAACCCTGATCGCTCTGATCGCTTGTTCGCTTACCACCACCTAAACGACTGACGCAATCTGTTCGTTCAAGGGGCGCTCGGTTTTAGTACAGGGGCTTCTGGACAAATGAAAAAACTGGTGACGACTCCTCAGTCGATCGTCTCTGATGTCGCGCGCGCGGAAACGCTGGATGCCGGCTGGTATCTGGACCCCGTGATCTACGATAAGGAGATAGAACGGATTTTTGCGCGAACCTGGCAGTGCGCCGCCCGCGTCGATCAGATCGCCAGCGCCGGCGACACCTTCACGACCGATGTGGCGGGCGAGCCGATCGTGATCCTCCGCGACTCCGAAAACCGACTGCGCGCCTACTATAATGTCTGCCCACACCGGGCGGGCATCGTGTCGCGCGGGGCGGGCAGCCGGAAGACTCTGCAATGTCTGTATCACGGCTGGACGTTCGATCTGGATGGCTGCCTGCTGCGGACGCCAGGGTTGGAAGGCACGGAGGGATTCGACCCGAAGGACTTCGGGCTGAAGGCGATACGCGTCGATATCTGGGGACCGTACATCTTCGTCAACCTGGACCCGAATGCGCCGCCGCTGGCGCAGACGTGGGGCGATGCGCTGACGGCGACCAGCGGCATCGACCTCAATGCCTGGCGGCTGGTCGAGCGGGCGGAATACCTGATCGATGCCAACTGGAAAGTCTATATGGACAACTACGCCGAGGGTTATCACGTGCCCTTCGCGCATCCCGGCATCGCCAAAGAGATGAACCTGGACGATTATTTCGTCGATACCTGGCGCTTCCACAGCCAGCAGCGGGTGCGCGTCAAGCCCGCCGGCAAGGGGAACGCCCGGGACCGGCGCTACCCCAACCCCGGTCCGAACGATTTCATCAAATATCATGTCATGTTCCCCAACTTTATGATTGACGAGTACCCGGATAACCTGTCGGTCAACATCGTCAAACCGGTCAGCGCCGACAAGACGCTGCTCACCTTCGAGTGGTATTTCCGCGAGGAACACGACGAAGAGACGATGAGCACGATGGTGCGCTTCGCCGATGAGATTCAATACGAAGACATCGAAATCTGCGAATATGTGCAGCGTGGTCTGAAGTCTCGTTCCTACCAGCGCGGACGCTTTTCGGCGCGCCACGAAAACGGCGTGCACCATTTTCAGCAGCTCGTCCTGGAATATCTCGCCAACGACGAGATTCCGCTGGACCTCAGCCTGACCCCACGCGAAGACTGGTCCAACCTGCTGAAGCGCTGGCGCGGCGATCAGGGGCGCGCCGCCCGTCTGGCGGCGGGGGATTAGGCGGCGGCGATGGGAAAGGTCTTCAGCGCCGATCTGGCGCAGCGGCTGACGCGCCACCTGGCGTGGATCGCGCGGGCGGACCTGCCGCCCGGCACAGTTGATCCGCTGGCGGCGGCGCGCTTTCTGAGCGGTGGACGTCCGCTGCGCGTCCTGCTGCCCGACCCGACGTTCGTGGTCGGCGCGGCGGCTGCGGCTGGGGCGGGCGCGGGGCATGACGAGGAGGTCGATCCGTTCGGCGGTGCGCCGTCACTGGACCTGCTGCATGGGATGGTCGGCGAGATCGAAACGGTCGAGGATCCCCAGGATGCCGATCTGGTGCTGATCGTTCATCTGCCGGGCGCGCAGCCAGCGCTGACGGCGGGGGCGGTCGAACTGGCGGCGGGGGCGGGACATCGCGTCGCCCTGGTCGATCTGAGCCGCGCCGACGGGCGCGCCGACCCGGCGCTAATCCCGGCGATCAATGACACCAAGGTCTATTTCAGCAACCTGGTCGCCTTCGATGTCGATCTGCGCCGCGCTTTGGCGGTGGCGCTCGCCCCGCTGCGCGACGGCGCGGCGTTCCGGCGCTATCTGGTGGAAACCGCGCTGATCGTCTGGGCATGGCGGGGCATCGTCGAAGTCGAAGTGCGCGCCGCCTTTGGCGATGGCGTGCCGGAACAGTGGACGCTGCGCGCCACGACCCAGGCGCGTTCCCGTCTGGGCGCGCATCTGCTCAAGGTGCGCGGGCGCGGGCTGCGCACCTTCATCGACGAGGTCGGTTTTGAGGGCGGCACGGTGGACGGCTTCTGGTTTACCCTGCGGTCAGACTCCTAGGAGACTCTCGATGGCGCATGCCTTCATCAGCTACGCCCACGAAGACGCCGATTACGTCCGCCGACTGGTTCAGGCGCTCGAACGGCGGGGGATCGCCGCCTGGATCGACGATCAGATTCCCAAAGGTGCGCTGTGGGCGCAGTCGGTCATCGAAAACCTGACCAGCAGCGCCGCGCTGGTGGTGATCATGACTCCCGCCGCTGAAGGCTCGGAATGGGTGCAGAAGGAACTGCTGATCGCCCTGGATCGGCGTCTGCCGGTCTTCCCGCTGCTGCTGGCAGGCAAGCCCTTTCCGCTGGTCATCGACCGGCAGTACGAGGAGGTCGTCGGTGGCGCGCTGCCTTCCGAGGTTTTCAGTGCGCGGCTGAAGGAGGTGGTCGGCGGCAGGAGCGCGCCCGGCGGCGAAGGGGCTGCGCCTTCGACCGTCTCCGGCGCGACCCTGGTCGAAGACGATTGGCTGGCGAACGCCTATGTGGACGCGCTGGAGGCGCATTTTGAGGAGGTGGTCCGCGAGATGCCGGCGCAGTTCACCGCGCACCGTTTCATCCTCAAGCTGGCGCAGCGCAACCAGACCGAATACATTCGCGCCCTCTCCGCTTATGAGGACAGCGCCGCGCCGTTTGGAGCGCTGCACAGGCAGCTCAGCAAGCGCCTGAAAGAGCGCACCGATCTGGCGGCGGCAGTAGGCAAGGCGTCCACCAGGAATCTGTGGAATGAGACGAGCGAGAGCGATCTCTACCGCAAGCTGCCGCGCCGCGCCCGGCGTAGTTGACACCCCTCAGCGCAGCGCCAGGGTCAGCCGCACCAGCCGCGCCCCGCTCGGTGCGCTGGCGATGCTGAGCAATCCGCCGTCGGCAAGCTGGTAGAGCCTCGCCGGGTCGATGCCGGTCAGCGCTGGCAGATCGAAGGGCAGCACAGCGAACGCCGCTTCTGACGCCCTCTGCGCCGGATCGAGCGCCCCACTCAGCATCAGCAGTTCGCCGATGCCGCGCCGGCTGACGTAGGCGATGGCATGGCTGGCGTCGAGCGCCTGCGCCGTCAGGGCGCGAAAGTCGGCGGTCTCGCTCAGCGGCGCACGCCCTGACAACCCTTCCTGGGCGAACGCCCGCGTGCCGAAGTAAGCCACCCGACCCTGAGCGCCGAAGATCACATCCAGCGCGCCGACCTGGACGCTCCTGTCGGACTCACGAAAGGCGGCGTCCTGCCGATCCTGAAGGAACAGGCGGGATGCGCCGTAAAGCGACTCGCTGACGCGGCTGGCGCTGGCGGCGCTGTCCGCCTCCATGAAGACGGCGAACTCGACCGGGTAGATCGCCGGCGACGCGCCATTCAGCAGATCGACTGCGTGATAATCGACCGCCAGCAGGTAATCGCTGGTCAGCGCCGGCAGCAGATCGCGTTCCAGCGACAGCTTGAGCACCTCCTGCGAAAACCCTTCCAGCAGCGCCAGGGTGCTTTCGCTGGTCTCGACGGCGCTGATCGAGGCGTACAGCGCCGCCGCGGTGCGGATCAGCGCCCCGATGCTGGCGCTCTGCACCAGGAAAGCAGCGTCCGCCGGGGCGTAGCGGGCGAATGACGGCTGGATCACCGGCAGCGGGTTCGCCGTCGCGGCGGTCTGGACGACATCGGCGAACAGGTTCAGCCCTTCTGGCAACGCCTCCGCTGCCAAGCCGAGCGCCACGTCGGTCTGCGCGCCGAACGCCAGCGAATCCAGCAGGTCGGCGAAGAGCCGGTCGCGCACCAGCGGCAGCATCTCGCTGACCGCGCCGTAGGCGAAGACGCCGTAGTCGGCGCGCGGCAGCTCGGCGAGGGCGGCGCGGAATCGGTCGTCATCGCCCAGGACCTGGTCCGGCTGTAGGGCGTCGGTCTCGCCCTGGGCGAAAATCAGATGGTCTGCGCCGAGGGCGACCAATGCCGAGTCGGCAGTGAAACGGTAGAGGTCATAGCCGACGGCGTCGTCGCGCTGCGCTCCGCTGAACAGCAGCGGGGCAGCCGCCTTGACCGCCTCCATCGCCCGCGAGAAGGCGACGACGTACAGCGCCTCGCCCTGATCGCCGAAGCGGGCGGTATCGAGGAAACCCTCAGCGCGGTGCAGGGCGACCGCCGCCGAATCCATGAAGGGCAGGATCAGATTGAGACGGGTCGCCGCCGGGCTGCGCTCGCCGAGAGAGGCGACCAGGCGGGCGACGCTGAGAGGATCATTCAGCGCCAGACGGTCGGCGACGTGCGCCAGCACAGCGTCGAGCGCGGCGATGGCGTCCGCGCCGGTGCGGGCGGCGGCGAAGAATTCGACCTGCGCCGGGATGTAAGCGGCGGCAGCACGGATGTACGCCAGCGAGTCCTCTGCCTGAATCGTCTCCAGGGGCGCGGTTGTGTCCTGCGCCGCTGCCGGCGTGGACGCGCCGGGGAGGAGCGCCGCCGCCAGCAGGAACGCCGCCGCGACTGGCGTTTTGCGAGGTTGAGCGATGACGACCTGTCGCGATCCCGGCGGGCGGATGAAACGTCCGATCAGCAGCGCCAGCGCCAGCAGGAGGAGGCTGGCGGCGAAGAGTTCGCGGATGGCGCTGTTGACGGCGGCGATGTAGCTGGAAGCGAAAGGCGAGGTGGCGTACTGGCTGTGGGGGAGGGCGTCGAGGAGGGAGTTCGGGCTTTCCATCGCCCGCACCAGATCGACCGTGCGCTGCGTGATGTAAGCGGTGCTGAACGAAGTCGTGACGGACATCGCCACCATGCGCAGGCTGAGCGTCAGCGCCGCCGCCGCGCCGCGTTCGGAATCTGGCGCGGCGTCCAGCAGCAGGACGATCACCGGTGTGAAGGCGATCCCCACGCCTGCGCCCCCCACCGCCGCCGCCAGGGCGATGATGCCGTAGGGGGTGGTCATCGAGATGCTTCCCCAGAACAGGGCGGCGCCAACTCCGGCGACGATCAATCCCAGCAGGATCGTGCGCCGTCCGCCGAGACGCTCGTACAGTCCGCCGCCGAGCACGCTGCTGACCGCCAGGGGTAGGGCGAAGGCGGCGATCAACCCTCCCTGAATCAGGGCTGCATCGCGCAGCCCTTGTTCGGTAAACTGGCTGAAGAAGACCAGCAGCCCCAGATTCCCCGTCTCGCGCACGTTGGTGAAGATCGGCAGCAGCAGCAGGATGATCAGCAGCACCACGCCGAGCAGGATGTTGATCAAGTGGGCAGGCAGGACATCGGGGCGGCGCAGAGTCGAAAGCCGGATCAAAGGTTCTTTCAGGCGACTCTCGACGACGACGAAGGCGGCGATCAGAAGCGCCGTGATCAGCAGGGGCAGCCACAGACCAGAAGCATCCAACCCCCCCGCCGCGTTGGTGTTGATGCGGGCGATGCCCAGGTTGATCACCACCAGAGCGGTGGCTGCCAGGGCGAAACCGGCGGCGTCGAAGCGTCCCGCTGCCCGGCGCTGATCGATGCCGCGCAGCTGCCGCCGCAGCAGGAAGAGCGCGCCCAGGATGAGCGGCAGATTGACGATGAAGACCGTGCGCCAGTCGGAAAACTGGATGACCACCCCACCCCAGAAGCCGCCGAACATCCAGCCGATGGTATCCATCGCGGCGATCACCCCGACCGCCAGCGCCCGCCGGTCGGCGGTGAAGACCTGCGAGACCAGCGACAGCGCCACCGAAGCCAGCGCGCCCGCGCCGAAGGCGGCGATGATGCGGGCGAGGATGATGGCGTGCAGGTTGGCGTGCGCGGGGTCGCGGGCGATGCCGACCAGCCCATAGAGCGGGCTGAGGACGCCGGCGACGACCGGATAGTTGATCACCAGCAGCGAGCCGGCGAAGTACAGACCGAGGCAGAGCGTCAGCGCCGTGCGCCAGCCGGTCAGGTCGGAGAGGCGTCCGATGGCGAGCAGCGCGACGGAATAGGCGATCAGATAGGCGTTGACCAGCCATGCCGCCGCTTCCTGACCGGAAGCGTCGAGCGGCAGCGCCAGCTCGCGCAGCAGATCGGGCAGGAATGCCGAGACGACCAGCAGGTCGAGGCTGCCCAGGAAGACCGGGATACAGAGGAGCGCCACCAGTGACCAGCCCGCCTGCGATGTTCGTCTCATAAGGTGTTTCCAGTCCTGCCGCTATATATCCAGATCAATTACACACCATTCTACGCGCGCCGTCCCGGTTTGGTGTCGGCGCGACCTGGAAAGAGGTTGGTCTTGAGCGAAAATCGGAGAGGTTTCCGGCGTCCCACCCTATTAAGTAGACGACCCACTGCCATCCTGTTACACTGTCTCAGTTCGACTTTGCACATCGCAACGGTACATTCATTCCCACAGCGAAGAAAAAGCTGTCAAAAGCTATCAGGGTTTTCGAACATTGTCCTTTCACAACGATCCGCGAAAACTCAACGCAAGGGTCTTACCCAGGCGGACAGGATCGAATGAAGATGTGCAAAGTCGAGCTCAGAGCGTATTTGATAATTCATCAACGCTCTCGTAGGGGCGGCTCGCGAGCCGCCCGCACTGCCTGAAAAATCGTCACGGTTACGACGGGCGCGTCGCGACGCGCCCCTACCAAGGGCAATTTTCAAACACCCTCTCACGTATGGTTCACGGGACGTTGATCACAGAGATGGCAGTGCCTGACCCTTCTGCTCACACGCCGGCAGCGACGAAATCAACGCTGGTCCTGCATATCCTGGAAATTGTCCTGATTGGCTTACTCGCGGTCTACGCAACGCGGTACTATGCCAATCCCGATCCGACTCTCGTTCAAGCCGGCAATGAAATCGAGTGGCTGACCATCGACATCAACCACTTCATGCGTCATTTGAACGAAACAGGGCGCATCCCCTGGTGGCTGCCGTACATGGGACAGGGCCAGACCTCTATCGACAGCCCGGTCGCTTCCTTCTTTAATCCCTTCAACACCCTTCCCGTGTTAATCTTCGGACCGCAGGTCGGCGTGCGCTATATCGTGATCGTGCATGCCATCCTGGCCGGCATCGGTGGATGGGCGATCGGCAGGGTGATGGGGTTCAGTTTACCGGCCCGCCTGTTCCTGGGGGCGATCATGCTTGCCAGGGGCAGCATGCCGAGTGTTGCCGGCAACGGCTACTTTCAGCTCGGACTCACTCAGGCTTATCTGCCCTGGACCGTGGCGGCGGCTGTGGCAGTAGCGCGCTACCGCCACAGCCGCACGCCGGTCGTGCTCCTGGCGCTGGCTATTGTGCTGCTGTATTTCGGAGGCGTGCTGTACTATTCGCTTCCCGCCGTGATCCTCACCGGGGCATTGGCTTTGGCATTCTCGATTCGACGCCTGCGCGGCAGCCGGCTCGGCATCGCGATCGATGTTCCCCTGATCCGGCGCTACATTCTGGGGCTGGTCCTGGCAGGGCTGCTGTCATCGGTCACGTCGATACCGGTAGCCGCCAACTACAGCGCGATTGAGGGACATCCCAATGAGGATGCGGACGCGGTGTACGAACCCGTCACCAGCATTGTGGCGCAGTTGTTCACCCCCGAGCGGCTGTTTTCGGATTTGACCTGGAGCGAGAACTACGATCTCTACACGGTTCCGCTCTGGTTGATCTTCGCCCTGTTTGTCTTGTTTCCGCCTTTTCTGCGCGCCTTTTCGCGACCAGCGCTGCCTGACCTGGCGTGGCGCGTGCTGATTGTGATGTTCCTTCTCGGAATCTTCTTCCTCTTCTGGGGAAATGGCACCAACCCGATTATGCGCTGGGCTAATGCCAATCTGCCGGGGATTGGCCAGTGGCGGGTGCTGTCCCGGCTTCTGACCGTGGTCTCGCTGTCGCTGGCGGTGATTGTCGCCCTGCGCTTCGACAGCCTGTGGCGGGCGATCCTGCTCGACGACCGGGGCAGGCTGACTCCCACGCCATTTTTCGGAGTGGTTGGCGCAGCCATCATCGGCATGGGCGTCTTCGCTACGGTCGATCCGTTGGAGAACTATGCGCGCCACACTCAGGTTCGTCGTGACGGTGGAGCGATCGAGGACTGCGTGGTCTGGCTTCGAGCGCATTACCCGGAGCCTATGCAGACTGTTCATGTGCGCGACTCCTATGTGCTGACGGCGTTCGTTCGCGAAAAGGTGCGCTTCAGCCATCGCAACATGAGCTTCATCCCCTCGGGTATGACCCCGACGGTTTACCCTTTCGACCTGCGCAACCACTACTCGCGCTTCCTAATCGCCTGGGAGGTTGCCGATCGCGCCTACTGGCGGGAACGCGGCTACCGAGTCATTCCCGGAAGCCCGGAATTCCGGCCCGGCGTGCCGTGTCTGATGGAATACCGCGACGCTTTGCCCTATGCCTTTGCCATGCCGGTGGCAGCGGCAATCACGCACGTCCCGCCGGAAGATCCTCTCCCTTCAGTGCAGACGCGCGGACTGACAGCTGGGGATGTGATTGCTTTGCCGCACGTGCAGCATGACAACGATGTGATCCGGCTGACCGTCCAGCCGCTGACCGACGAGGCGGTGGTCGTGGTCGTCAGTGAGCTGGCTTGGCGCGGCTGGCGCGTCACGATCGATGGTCAACCCGCCCGGCTGGAATCGTTCGGACAGCTTCTCGGCGTGGTGCTGTCTTCTGGCAGCGAGCCGGCGCACATCGAGTTTCGCTATGATCCGCCGCTGCTCAAAGTCGGCGCCGCCATCACCCTGGCGAGCGCGCTGATGATTGCCCTGTACATGCTGCGCGCCGAGCGCCTGATTCCTCGCCGCCGCACGCCGCCATACTGGCGGTCGCTCAGTGACTCCTCGCCGGTGCTGCCGTTCACAGAGGCGAAGCCGGCGGAACACCTCCGACCTCAGTACTTCGCCACGGTCTATCCGCTGCGTCGGCGCATGCGGTCCCGCACCAGGGCGGCGCCGCCTCGGACCAGAGACTAAGCCGCCAGGGCTGTTCTGACGATCTGTGCGGCAGCGTCCATCTCGACGGCGTCGCCGAAGGAGGACCGGGACACATACCGAAGATCGCGCCAGTAGCTAACCCGCCTCAGATCTTCGTTTCATGAGGGTTTCTCGACCCTGCCGCTGTATATCCAGATCGATCCATACTTCATTTTGCGCGCGTTGCCCCGGCTCGGCGGCGCGCCCTGGAAAGAGATCGGTTTTGAGCGAAAACCAGAGAGGCTCCCGACGTTTTGGACGGCTGATCGGCGGCGGGCTGACGACTGCCTCCGGTGCGTATGCCATCATCACCCTGCTCTACTTTGGACTGCGCCTGATCGCCGGCGAGGCGTTCGACCCGGTGGCACTGGGCAGCAGCCTGATGCCGGCGTTCCTCCTCCCCGCGCCGATCCTGCTGGTCGCGATGCTGGCGGGTCGGCGCTGGGGAGCCGCCGGGCTGCTGCTGCCGGGAGCGGCGTTCTTCCTCATCGGCTACGGCGGACGCTTCGTGCCCCCAGCGCTGCGCGCTTTCAGCGGCGGCGAGTCGGCGGATCGGCTAACCGTGCTGACCTACAACCTTCAGTCCAGGCTCGACGATTTCGACCCGATGATCACCATCATCCGCGAGGCGAACGCCGATGTGGTGGCGCTGCAAGAACTGCTGACCCCGGCGAGTCGGGCGTTCGACGCGGCGCTCGGCGACCTCTATCCGTACCGAGTTCTGCGCCCCACCGACGACTTCGCGCGCGGCATGGGCATCCTGAGCAAATTCCCGCTTTCCGAGGCGCACTATTTCGACGCGATCATCCTGGGCAGCCAGCGCGTTCGGCTGACGCTGGACGACGGAGGGCAGATCGTTTTCTACAACGCCCATCCTGTGCCGCCGCGCACCCTGGGCGATTTTGACTCGTCTGTGCGCAGCGCCGAGATCGGCGTGCTTCTGGCGGACGCCGAGGCGTTTCGCGGCGAGCGGGTATTCGTGGCGGGCGATTTCAACGCCACCGATCAGACCGATGATTACGCGCGAGTGCGCGCCGCCGGCTTTTCCGATGCCTATGCCGCCGCCGGGTTCAGCCTGGGACCGACCTTTCCCAATATGATGCGGTTTGGCTTGCGCCTGCCGCCGATCATCCGCATCGACTACGTGTTCTATCGCGGAGACTGCTGGCAGGCTTCGGCTGCCAGGGTGATCGGGGATTCTGGCGGGTCGGATCATTATCCGCTGCTGACCGAATGGGTGTGCGTCGAGACGCCATGATGTGACAGCAGGGGGCAATCCGCCGGATCGCCCCCTGTAGCCCCGTATGCTGCTGTCCGGGCGCATTTGCGCCGGTCGCGCCTAATTCTCAATCGCCATCAGGGCAGCCGCGCGCTGCACCAGCAGGAAGCGCAGCCATTCCGCCATGCCCACGCCCGTCTTGGCGGAGACTTCCAGGATCGGCATCTCCGGTCGCACGGCGCGGATGTTCGCCAGCGCCGCCGCCCGGTTGAACTCGACGGCTTCGGCGAGATCGATCTTGGTGATGATCGCCAGATCGGACGAGTGGAAGATCGGCGGGTACTTCAACGGCTTGTCCTCGCCTTCCGTCACGGAGAGGATGACGACGCGCAGGTGTTCCCCCAGGTCATAGCTGGAGGGGCAGACCAGATTGCCGACATTTTCGATGAATAGGAAATCAAGGTCGTTCAGCGTCCAGCCTTCGAGGTGATCCTCGATCATCTGGGCTTCCAGGTGGCAGTTGCCGGCGGTGGTGATCTGTCGCACCGGTACGCCGGACGCCGCCAGACGCTTCGCATCGTTGTCGGTTTGCAGGTCACCGACGAGTGCCGCCGCCCGATAACCGGTGCTGCGCAGCGAGGCGAGCGTCTTTTCCAGCAGGAGGGTTTTGCCGCTGCCGGGGCTGGAAACCAGGTTGATGGCGAGGGTATGCGCGCTGCTGAAACGGTCGCGCAGCCGTCGCGCCAGCTGATCGTTCTTGTCCAGAACGCCTTTGCGAATCTCAAGCAATCTTGGCTGCATCAGAGTTCCTCAATCACTCGACGTGAATAGTCTCGTGCTGTTTTTCAGGGGCGCGACACACCGCGCCCCGACGAATGCCGTGCCGGCGTCAAGGCTATCGCTCTGCCGCCCTAAACCGCTGGACGTGCCGGTGAATATGCCCCTCGATCTCCTCCACGCGCTCGGCGATGTCCAGATGATCGCCATCCCGCTTGATTGGAAACTCGACCGACCAGTCTGGCAGCTCACCCAGCAGCTCCATCAGGGTGCGATGAGCGCAGGAAAACTCGTAGGCGAGCATGACCATGCCAAAAGAAGCATATTCGCGCCGGGCGCGCTGGTTGATCTGCGCGAAGCTGCCGACGGGCAGAGACGGCTCCTCGCCGTTCAGCAGGGCGCGCAGCGTCGCAATATACTGCTTATGCCAGAACACTAGTTGAGAGAGAACTGCGTGGGCGCTTTGGTGACCGTCGAACAAAGTCTCGTCAGCAGAGCCGAAATAGGCGGCGGATTCCAGAACCGTTCGGTTGAGTCGATCGAGGATCTCTTGCCGTAAGGGCGTCAGGGTCATCATAGAACGTCCTTTCTTCTCCGACCAGGCAGTTGCCGGCGCTCGTCGGTACCGAGGGTCTATGAGAACGAAAAACCCACTATGATCAGCTTAGATCGATTCTGCCCTCAAGTCGAGTAACGAAATGCATTAAAGCTGAGGTCTTTCGTCACGCGGCAGGGTGCAACTTTGCACTGTGAATCTGCTATCGGGCGGGCTATCGTAAGGAGGTGAAGCGAACCAACGGCGCGCCTGGCGCGCTGCAGGATATCTCAGACAAACGAGACAGACCCATGACGAAAACACTCCTTGTGACCGGCTCCAGCGGATTGATCGGCTCCGAAGTCGTCGCCTATTTTGACCGCCAGGGCTGGCAGGTTTACGGTATCGACAACAATATGCGCGCCGATTTCTTCGGCGCCAACGGCGATACACGCTGGAATCAGCGACGGCTGGAAAGCGCCTGCCGGCACTTCACCCACTATGAGATCGATGTACGCGACCGCGCCGCTGTGCGCTCCTGCCTGGACTCGCTGCGCCCCGACCTGATCGTGCATACCGCCGCCCAGCCCAGCCATGATCTCGCTGCCAGCCGCCCCTACGATGACTTCGACGTGAACGCCGTCGGCACGCTCAATCTGCTGGAAGCGGCGCGCCAGTTCACGCCGGAAAGCGTGTTTGTGCACATGTCCACCAACAAGGTCTACGGCGATGCGCCAAACGAGCTGCCCCTGGTCGAACAGGAGACCCGCTGGGACTACAGCCGTCCGGAAGACTTCGGCGGTATCCGCGAGGATATGCGCATCGACCGGTCCAAGCATTCGCTGTTCGGAGCTTCCAAAGTGGCGGCGGATGTCATGGTTCAGGAGTATGGGCGCTACTTCGGCATGAAAACCTGCGCCCTGCGCGGCGGCTGTCTGACCGGACCGAATCATTCCGGCGTCGAGCTGCACGGCTTTCTGAGCTATCTCGTCAAGGTCAATGTGACCAGCGGGCTGTATCGCATCTTCGGCTATAAGGGCAAGCAGGTGCGCGACAACATTCACGCCCACGATGTCGCCCGCTTCATCGAGCGCTTCTACGAGCAGCCGCGCAGCGGCGAGGTCTACAACCTGGGCGGCGGACGGGAGAATTCCGTCTCGATCCTGGAAGCCTTCGACCGCATCGCCCATCTGAGCGGCAAAGCGATGCGCTATGAATATGTGGACAAGAACCGCGAGGGCGACCATATCTGCTATATCTCTGACCTGAGCAAGATGCAGGCGCACTATCCGGGCTGGGGCATCACCCGCTCGCTCGATGCCATCTTTGAGGAGATTCATGCCGCCTGGCGCGACAGAGCCGGGACGGTGTAGAGAGAAAATTTTGCTGCGGCAGGATGAAAGAGGAAACTCATGAAGGTGATGAATAAAGTCATTGTTGTGACAGGCGGAGGCAGCGGGATGGGGCGCGCCCTGGTGCTGGCGCTCGTCAGCAAAGGGGCGCGCGTCGCCGCCATCGATCTGAACGAAAACACCCTTAAGGAAACAGTGGAGCTTGCCGGGCAGCAGCGCGACAAGATCAGCACGCACGTGGTGAACGTCAGCAACCGCCAGGCTGTGGAGGCGCTGCCGGAAGCGGTGCTCAGCGCGCATGGCGCGGTGGATGGTCTCATCAACAATGCCGGGATCATTCAGCCGTTCGTTCGCCTGAAGGACCTGCCCTACGACGCCATCGAACGGGTGCTGAATGTGAATCTTTACGGCGTCATCTACATGACGAAGGCATTCCTGCCCCATCTGCTGCAGCGCCCCGCCGCCCACATCGTGAACGTTTCGAGCATGGGCGGTTTCTTTCCCGTGCCGGGACAAACCCTGTACGGAGCATCCAAGGCGGGGGTCAAACTGCTGACGGAAGGGCTGTACGCCGAACTCATCGAGTCCAACGTCCGCGTGACCGTCGTCTTTCCTGGGGCGATTGCCACCAACATCACCCAGAATTCCGGCGTTGCTGCGCCATCGACCGGGAGCAGCAACGCGGCGCGCAGTTTCCCGACCACTTCCCCGGCGGATGCCGCCCAGACGATCATCGACGGCATCGAGCGCGATCAGTTCCAGGTGTATATCGGCAATGACGCCCGGATGATGAATTTCTTCTATCGCTTCAGCCCTCTGCGGGCGACTCGCTTCATGTACAGCCGGATGAAGGACCTGCTGCCGAAGTAGTTTCAGTGAATCACGAGTTTCAACATCCTCACCCCCAACCCCCTCTCCACGCAGTGGAGAGGGGGCGCACAACGGGTCAGGAAAGTTCCCACTCCATGCAATGGGGAGGGGATTTAGGGATGGGAACGCACTTTCGTGACTCACTGAGTTTTGTCGAGACCAGCACAGAGGATCGCCGCGAAGCTGGCGATCCTCTCCCCTGTGAAGCGCTCATTGAATCACTGTGGCGTGTCGTCAGGGGATGTTGGCAGTTCACCTGCATCAGCAGTCGTGCATCATCATGCCGCATAAATGACCTGAGCGCTGCGGAGTACAGCTTCCCGAACGAGATAATTTCAACTGGTTTCAATGTTATTCCGCGTCATCAAATCGACTTTGTGCCCGAACAGCGCTTCAAGTTCTTGCGACATGTGAATTAGGCGCGACAACGTAAGTCCCGAACCATCGGCAAAAGTCACCATCACATCGACCTCCGCCCCTGGAAACTGTCCCGGATGTCATCGCGCGCCGCGCGTTTTCCGGCTCAGTCTGACCCCCACGCTACCTCGACTTCCGTCTGCCCAAAGCGTTCAGCCAGCGTCTCCGCCAGCGTAGGCGTACCGATCACCTGCAGCTCGTAGCGCACGCGCTGCATGGGCAGCGCCACCTGCATGATCCGCGTCAGGTCGATGGGCGTAGCCGCCAGCACCAGGTCCGCACCGGATCGGTTGATCGTCTCTTGCAGTTCGAGGATCTGCTGTGGACTGTAGCCCATCGCCGGCAGCACTTTCCCCGTTCCGGGGTATTTGGCGAACGTCTCGGCAATCGAACCGACCGCGAACGGACGAGGATCGATCACCTCGCTCGCGCCGAAGCGCTGCGCTGCAATGTAGCCCGCGCCGTAATGCATCTCGCCGTGCGTCACCGTCGGACCATCCTCGATGACCAGCACGCGGCGTCCGCGAATGCGCAGCGGGTCCTCCACGAACAGCGGTGACGCCGCCTCCATGACGACCGCCCTGGGATTCGCCTGGCGGATGTTCTCGCGCACCGTCAGCACGCCGGCGTAATCAGCCGAGTCCACCTTGTTGATGACCACCACATCCGCCGCGCGCAGGTTGGTCTCGCCGGGGTGATAGCCAATTTCGTGCCCCGGACGGTGCGGATCGACGACGACGATGTGCAGGTCGGACTTGAAGAACGGCAGGTCGTTGTTGCCGCCATCCCAGATGATGATGTCGGCTTCGGCTTCCGCCCGGCGCAGGATGCGCTCGTAATCGACGCCGGCGTAGATGACCGCGCCCCGGTCGATATACGGCTCGTATTCTTCGCGTTCCTCGATGGTGCAGTCATAGCGCTCGAGATCGGCATAACTGGAGAAGCGTTCGACCGCCTGAGCGCGCAGGTCGCCGTAGGGCATCGGATGGCGGACGGCGACGACGCGCAGTCCCAGGTCCTGCAGCGCCGCCAGGAGGTGACGCGCCGTCTGGCTTTTGCCGCAGCCTGTGCGCACCGCGCCGACCGAGACAACCGGCTTGACACTGCTCAGCTGGGTGGACACCGTGCCCATCAGCCGGAAATCAGCGCCGGCGGCGAGGACCTGCGACGCCTGATGCATGACGTGATCATGGCTGACATCGCTGTAGGCAAAGATGACCTGCATCACCTGATGTTCGTGTATCAGGCTGACGAGCTGGCTGGAATCGTAGATGGGAATGCCGTGCGGGTAAAGCTTCCCGGCGAGTTCCGGCGGGTAGGTGCGTCCTTCGATGCCGGGGATCTGCGTCGCGGTGAAGGCGACGACTTCATAGGCATCGTTGTCGCGGAAGAAGACGTTGAAGTTGTGGAAGTCCCGACCGGCTGCTCCCATCACGAGGACACGTGTTCGAGGCATTAAAACGCTCCTTTTCTGAACTTCAGAAGAACGATTTAACGCGGATCGTAACGGGAACAGCGCCGGATCGGTACTGATGAGTGTAATCTGCGCGGGCTACATCTGTCCTCTTCTCGCCCGCCCTACTGCCCCGCGCACCTGTCTGGTTGCAGGTCATACAGCGTCCGTTCACTGCACGTCAGCTCACGCACATAGCGGTTGTCCTCTATCCAGCCCAGGAGTTCGCCGGGTTCAAGCATCAGATCGATCTGGCGAATCACCGTGTTGTCCACATTCATGAGGAGCGACCGACTGTCGGAGCTGAACGCGACCACATGTCCCCACGTGCCAACCGAAGGCAGATCGAACTGTCTTACAGCTTCGCCAATCTGCACATCCCAGACAAAGATGGTGTTGTCTCTGCCGCTGGAGACGATATACCGCCCATCGGGGCTGAACTGGACATAGAGGATGCTCGAACTGTGCCCTGACATCTGTTTGATCTCCCGCCAGTCGGTGGTATCCCACAGATGCACCATGCCGTCGTTGGTGACGGTGACCAGCCGCCGACCATCAGGGCTGAAGGCTCCTGTGCGCACGACGAACTCATGGGGCAGCGTCTGAAGAATTGCTCCCGTTGCGGCATCCCAGATGATCGCGGTCTGGTCCTCGGAAGCCGTCATGAGCGTATTTCCATCGGGACTGGCGGCGAGACCCCAGGCGGGTTTCTGATGCCCTTCCCATTCAGCGACTCGCTGCCCGGTCGCCGCATCCCATATCGTGACGTTGTTTCCACACCAGCGGTCCACCGTCGCAATCTGAGTGCCGCCGTTAATGAATGCCTTACCCGTCGTGGCATTTCCACCCGTTTCGACTTCCCAGATCATCGCTCCTGTCGCCGCGTCCCACAGGGTCAGCCTGGCTTCAGGCGGAGGACACGTTCCCAGGTTTTCGTCTTCGGATGTTCCAGAGACGACATAGCGGCTGTCGGGGCTGAACGCCGTCCCCGTGAACGACTTGTTGGTGCGTCCCCAGTGGCGGAGCATTGCTCCCGTTTGGAGATCCCACAGAGTCAGCGGACCATCCAGCTGCTGCGTGAGGATCGTGCGATCATCGGGGCTGCGAATCAAACCGACTAACTGAGCGCTGTTCAACCCGCTCATGCGCCTGATCTCTGAGCCATCCTCCATATTCCACAGACGCAGTTCGTCATCGACCGAGCCTGTCAGCAGCCAGCGCCCATCTGCGCTGAAGTTTGCCGTGTACTGGATACTGCCATGACCGTAGAATTCACGGGCGGTCTCCCAGGTCTGCAGATCGAGAATCGTCACCGGCGCGCCTGCCAGGGTCATGGCGATGGAATGACCATCGGGATGCAAAGCCGTCTCGTTCCCGAAGGTATTCAAGACCTGCTGACGAAGCAGGGTTCCGGTTTCTATGTCCCACAGGGTCAGCGCCTCGGCTAACGCACCAGCCGGGTAGGTCTTGGCGAGGACTCCTTCCGACGTGATGTACAGGTCATCAATGCCATCTGTCAGCCCTTCAAAGGTTCGAATGGGTTCGCCGCTGGTCACATCCCACAGGATGACTGCCCCGCTGCCATAGCCGGCTGCGACCTGCCGACCATCTGCGCTGAAACTCAGCGACCATAACTCGTAAGGACGATCCAGCGGCGTTTCGGCAAACTGGCGAATGACGCTGCCGCTGACGGTATCGAAGGCAGCGATCGCATCTTCGACAGGAGCGTCTTCTTCCGGCAGGGCGGTGGCGGAGGAGGTCAGCAGGATTCGCCCGTCTGGGCTGAGCGCCAGACTGACCGCTGTTGGGCGAGCGCCTCCCGGCAGAGAAAGGCGGCGAATCTCTCTGCCGGAAGCCGTCTCGATCTCGATGATGGCGTCGGAGACATACCTGGGCGTGCTGTTGACCGCGATCCAGGCTGTCTCGCCAGTGTGCGAAAATTGAATGTCAGCGATAGCCCCATCTTCCAGGAGTGGCGCTGTCTGATAGACGATCTGTCCGGTTTCGATGTCCCAGTAGGTCACCGTGTTTTCACCATATTTCCAGGACAGCGCCCCGCTGCCATCGGGGCTGAGTCGAGCCGAATCGGGACCGCGAAGGAGTCGGCGCGTCGCCGGGGCAAAGGCAGTCTGATAGAGGACAGACTGGGCAAAGGCGGGTGGATTCTCGCTGGCGGTGTTCGCGGCGAGCGCCAGAACAATCGCCTGATCAGGACTGTGCGAGAGATGGGCGCTCTTTGCCGCCGCTGCCAGCGCGATGCTGCGCGCGTAATTGGCGCTTGCCTCGGCGTTCTGGCGCGCTATCTCTTCGCTTGCCAGCGCGGTCTGGGTTTCGGCTTCGCGGCTGAAGGCGAACAGCGCCAGCCCCAGAGAAATGAGCGCCGCCAGCAAAAACACCACGACCAGCCCGCGCAAGAAGCCCTGGGCGCGCTGTTCGAGCCGTCTCTCACGCACCTGACGCACCTGCTCCAGATCGGTCTGACGGGTGCGCTCCGCCAGGCTGGCTTCAAGGAAGGCGCGCTCCTTTGGCGCCAGTTCTTGCGCTGTTTCTTTCGCCCATCGCTCAAACCGTTCCAGACGTAAGCCGCCGGCAAGAAAACTGACATCGCTGCCCGCGCCGAGCCACTCTCCGGTGATATGCGCCAGCTCCTGCTGTGTCTTGATATCCTCTCGGCTGTCATTGATCCACAGGCGCAGCCGCTCCCATTGGCGCAGGATCGCTTCGTGCGCCACCTCGACGGTGGGGGCACGTGTTATGGGATCGCGGTCCAGCGAAAGCAGGCGATAGCTGGCAAAGGCGTCGATGACCTCGTCCATGACCTCAGGATCAGCGGTCAGCGCCAGCAGTTCAGACTGCGGCGTGCGGCGGCGCGTATCTTCTGTTCCTTCGCCCAAAGTCACCAAACGGAGGAACATCTGATGCGCGGCTTTTTTCCCGGCATCATCCAGCGCTAGATAAATCTCGTCCGCCCGTTTTGCCACCGCGCCAACTGTGCCGCCAATCGCCTGATAGGCTTCGCGGGTGAGCTGCCTTCCGCGTCGCTGTTCGAACAACTCGGTGAGGGCATATTGCAGCAGGGGCAGGGCACTCGGCTGGTAATTCACATCGGCGATGATCGCTGTCACCAATCCCGGCTCGAAGGTCACGCCGACCTGTTCAGCGGGCTTCGTGATCGCCCGTTCCAACTCTTCGGCGGACAGAGGCATGATCGTCTCTAAGCGGCTGTGTACCAGCTCACCGAAATGGGCGTAGTTCAGGGGGCGATCGTAAAAGTCTGCCCGGAGGGTGACGATCACCCGCACCCGGCTGTGCGCCTCCGTCACGGCAGTGTACAGCAGTTCCAGAAAATGCCGGCGAGTCTCATCGTCGTCGCACAGCGTGAATACTTCTTCAAACTGATCGATGAGGATCACCAGTTCGGTGCCGTCGTCTGGCAGGATGAGTCCGGCGACGCGCATCAGCCCCCGTTCGTCACGCCGCAGCTGCTCGTTCAGATTGACTGCCTGGTTTCCGGCGACTCGGGTGAGCGAGATTTCCAGCTCGTCAAGCGGATGTGAACTCGGTATCATCTCGGCGATAAACCATTTTTCTGAACCTGGTAAGTCGCCCCGCCACAGGGCAGGGATCAGCCCGGCTTTGACCAGGCTTGACTTTCCGCTGCCGCTGGGACCGACTATCGCCAGGAAACGGCTGTATTCCCCTCTTTCAGCCAATCGTTTGATCAGCTTCGCCGTAATTTTTTCGCGTCCAAAGAACTTTTGATAATCCGCCGTCTGGAATGCGCGCAGACCCCTGTAAGGGTTTTCGGGAAGAAACTCCTCTGAGGGTATGACCGTCTGGTCTGCCGGTTCGGTCGTCTTGACCACCAGGTTCAATTCGCGTGCGCGAACTATCGCCTGCATGCGGCTGTGAACCCCCAGCTTGCTGTAGATATGATTGACGTACCATTTGACCGTACTCAGCGTGACCGTCAGGCGCTGCGCAATTTCCTTGTTCGACAGCCCTTCAATGATCAGATTCAAAATCTCCTGCTCGCGCTGGGTCAGCACCTCGATGAGGCTGGACTGGGTGCGCGTTACATCCACCGCTTCGCGGAAGTCAGCCGCCATGACCAGGGCGTCCGGGTAGCGATGCTCCGGGTTCTTTGCCGTCGCTTTCTGAATCACCCGGTTCACCGCATCCTGAAGCGCGGCATCCACCCTCGTGATTTTCGGGAGCGGGTCGTTGATGTGCTTATAGAGCCGCTCTACGGAAGATATGTTTTCAAATGGATGGTGTCCGGTGATCAGCTCAAAAAGCGTCACCCCCAGGCTGTAAATATCGGTGCGCGGCGTCACTGCTTCGCTGCGCGCCTGCTCCGGTGAGATGTAATCCAGGGACCCGATAATCGCGTTGGACTGCGTGCCGCCGCTGTTGGGCAGGTTCAGGTCTTTGGCAATGCCAAAATCGCTGAGGTATGCGTTGCCGTCCTCATCCAGCAGGATGTTGGCGGGCTTAAGGTCGCGGTGAATCACCCCGCTGCGATGCGCCAGCGACAGCGCCCCGGCGATCTGGTCCAGGATCGTCGCCACCGCGCGCAGTTCGAACGCCCCGTTCCGCAGCGCATCGCGTAGACTGCCCCCCCGCAGCCAGCGCATCACCAGGTACGCGCCTTCCGGGTCCCGCCAGTAATCGTACAGCGGGGTGATATGCGGATGCTCCAGCCGCGCGACGAGCTGCGCTTCGCTTTCGAAGCGTCTGATGAAATCTGGCTGATTTGCCAAGCCCGGCAGGATGATCTTGATAGCGACTTCGCGCCCAACGGTAGTTTGATAGGCTTTATAGACTGCGCCAAAGCCTCCCGCCCCGATCCTCTCCCTGAGTTCATAGCCCTTAAGGTGGTAGGTACTGGCAGTTTCCATGATCGCCCTCCGATGGACCTGCGCCGTGATCTGATTTTGCCGAAAACAGATGATGAGATCATACAGTCGTTCGGAACGGCACGGGAATGTTTGGGGGGGTGGGAAAAAGTACGGACCTCACCGGACATCGGGAGTCTGCCGGATGACTGATCAGCGTGATCCCCAAAAAAGAGGCGCAGCCGAAGCCGCGCCTCTCAAGAGCCAGGTGGGATACTGCCCGCCGGCGTCAGATGTTGGAAAGGTCCATCTCCATGCGCAGGATGTGTTCGCGCTCGGTGGGGGTGACGGTGAAGCCGTACTTCTCCGCCAGCCGGATCATCTCCGGGTTCTCGGCGTAGACAGTCCCCCACATCACGTCGATCTTCTCGTCCTTCCCGATGCCAACCAGCCGCTTCATCAGTTCCTGACCGATGCCCTGATGCTGGTACTTGTCGCTGACCAGCATGCCATATTCCGCCTCCGTCTTCTGTCCCGGCACGGCGTTGCGCATCTTGGTCAGGCGGGCGATGGCGATGATCTGCGGCTCGCCCCGGGTGTTCTCGTCACGCCGCACCACGACCAGCGCCATTTCACGGTCATAGTCGATGAAGCACAGCCGTGACAATCGGTCATGGGCGATGCGCTGCGTCAGGTCCATCGCTTCAACGTAGCGCAGGAAGACCGTACGCTCCGACAGGCTTTCGTGGAACTGCACCATGAGCGGCTCGTCTTCAGGGCGAATCGGGCGGATGGTCACTTTTGTGCCATCGCGCAGCGTCCAGGGTTCGACGTACTGCGTCGGATAGGGGCGAATCGCCGGGCGCGGCAGCTGATCTTCGCGCAGGCTCGCCGGATGCGTGACGACGCGGGCGTCGAGGGCGATGATGCTGTCGTGCGAGACGAGCAGGGGGTTGATGTCCATCTCGGCGATCCAGGGTTGTTCGACGACGAGCTGGCTGAAGCGCACGAGGACCTGGTCCAGCGCATTCATATCTACCGGCGGGCGACCGCGCACGCCCTTGAGCGCTTTGGCGATCTTCGTCTCTTCGATCATGCGCCGCGCCAGCGTGTTGGTCAGCGGCGGCAAGCCGAGGGTGCTGTCTTTGAAGACTTCAACCATCGTGCCGCCCGCGCCGAAGAGCAGCACGGGACCGAACTGCGGGTCGATGCTGCTGCCGAGGATCAGTTCATAGCCGTCCAGCTTCGCCATCGGCTGCACGGTGACGCCCAGAAAGTGCTGCGCGCCGGCGTGTTCGGTCACGTTCTTCTGAATGAGGTCGAAAGCGCCGCGCACCGCCGCTTCGTCGCGCAGGTTGAGCTGCACGCCGCCGACATCGGTCTTGTGGGTGATCGTCTCGCTGTTCAGTTTGAGCACCACCGGGTAGCCAAGGCTGGCGGCGTGGGCGGCGGCTTCGTCGGCGGAGGACGCCAGAAGCGTCTGCACGGTCGGGATGTAATACGCCGCGAGCACCTGCTTGGACTCGTACTCGGTCAGGATGGTCCGCCCAGAGTCGCGCACGTGCCTGAGGATGGCGCTGACCCGTTCGCGGTCGGGCGTCTGGAAGTCGCTGTCCATCGGCAGCATCGGGGTCTGATAGATGGCGCGCAGGTTTTCGGTGTACTGCCACATGTAGTTGAACACCCTCGCCGCTGTATCCGGGAAGTTGAAGGTTGGCACGTCCGCCTTGTTCAGGATGCGCACCCCTTCCGCGACGCCGGGACCGCCCATCCAGCTTGCCAGCACCGGCTTATCTTCATACTGGGCGAAGCGCTGAAGTTCGGCAGCGGTCGCCGTCGGGTCGGTCATCGCCTGTGGGGTCAGGATGACCAGCGTGCCGTCGGTATTCTCGTCCTTGCCGACGATTTCCAGGGTTTTGGCGTACAGTTCGGGGGTGGCGTCGCCGAGTACATCGACCGGGTTGCCGTGACTCCACGCCGAGGGCAGGATTTTGTTCAATTCGCCCATCGTGGCGTCGCTGATCGCTGCCAGATCGCCGCCATCGCCGATCAGCGAGTCGGTCGCCAGCACGCCGGGACCGCCGGCGTTGGTGATGATCGTCAGGCGGTTGCCTTTGGGGCGCGGCTGCTTGGCGAGCACCTCCGCCATGTAGAACACGTCGCTGATGCGATCGACGCGCAGGATGCCGCTGCGCTTGAAGGCGGCGTCCAGCACGGAGTCGCTGCCGGTCAGCGATCCGGTGTGCGAGGCTGCGGCATGGGCGGCGGCTTCCGTCCTGCCCGCTTTGATGACGATGATCGGCTTGCTCAGCGCCACTTCGCGCGCCGCCGAAAGCGCCGATCGGGCGTCGCCGACCGATTCCATATAGATGACGATGCTCTCGGTGGCGTCGTCGTGTCCCAGGTAGTCTATCAGGTCGCCCCAGCCGACATCGAGCATCGTCCCGACGGAGATGAAGGCGCTGAAGCCGACATTTTCGCTGCGGCTCCAATCCAGCACCGAGGTCAGGAGCGCGCCGGACTGGCTGATGAAGGCGACCGCGCCGGGGTTGGCGATGCCGTCGGCGAAGGTGGCGTTCATGCCGTTGATCGGACGCATGACGCCCAGGCAGTTGGGACCGATCAGGCGCATGCCGCCCTGACGGGCAATCGACAGGACTTCGGCTTCCAGGGCAGCGCCTTCCGCGCCCACTTCCTTGAAGCCTGCCGAGATGATGATCGCTCCGGTGATTCCCAGCTCGACGCATTCCCGAATGACGCCCGGAACCGTCTTGGCGGGCAGGACGATGACGACCAGGTCGATCTTGTCGGGCACGTCCTTCAGGCTGGGGTAGGCGCGCACGCCGAGGATGCTGGTACGGGTCGGGTTGACCGGGTACACGGTTCCGCCGAAGGGGCTGCTGATCAGGTTCCAGAAGATGGTGCGTCCGACGCTGCCGGCGCGCTCGGTCGCCCCCACCACTGCGACCGTCTTGGGGGAAAAGATGACATCGAGTCCGGTGGGGATTTTGGTCTGGACCGCTTCGCGATTTTGCATTCGCTCACTTCCCGATGATAGGCTGACAAAGCGAAAGGAATCATAGCGCGCGGTAGAGGGAGGGGAAAGGACGAATAGCACCTTTGCACGGTGCGAAACGTGCTGAATTTTGGCGGCGAATAAGTTGGAATCACTGGCACTATGCGCCTGCGAAGGCGATCCTCTATCATGCAGACGATGCAGATTGACGCCCGATCGGCGAAAGGATAGGCGCGATGACCTGGGACAAACTCTTTGCCAAGCGCACGTCGCAGATGAAGCGTTCAACCGTGCGCGAGATTCTGAAGCTGACGTCTCAGCCGGATGTCATCTCCTTCGCCGGCGGGCTGCCCGCGCCGGAGCTTTTTCCGGTCGAGCGCATTCAGCAGGCTGCCGAGCTGGCGCTGACCGAACGGGGGCGCGAAGCGCTTCAGTACAGCACGAGTGAAGGCATGCCGGAACTGCGCGGCTGGATCGCCGATCGGCTGTCCACCGAGACGTTGAAGGTGAAACCGGAGAACATCCTGATCGTCAGCGGGTCGCAGCAGGCGCAGGATATCGTCGGCAAAATCCTCTTCGATGAAGGTGACGCGGTGATCGTCGAGAACCCGACCTACGTCGGCATGCTGACGGCATGGCGTCCGTATCTGCTGGACTTCGCCGCCGTGCCGACCGACCACGACGGCATGCAAATTGACGCGCTGGCGGCGCTGCTGGAGAAGCGTTCTTTCAAGGCGGCGTATTCGATTCCCAACTTTCAGAACCCGCAGGGGGTGACGCTCAGCTATGAGCGCCGTGTCAAACTGGCGGAGCTGCTGGCGCGCTACGACCTTCCCTTGTACGAAGACGACCCTTATGGCGCGCTGCGCTACAGTGGGGAGACGCTGCCCTCGGTGCAGCAGGTCGAGGCGGTAGTCCGCAAGACCAGCGCGCTTGACGACTGCACGACGATGTACGCCGGGACGTTTTCCAAGACGCTCACGCCGGGCTTGCGCGTCGGCTGGATCGCGGCGGCGTTCCCGGTGATCGACAAACTGGTACAGGCGAAGCAGGCGGCAGATTTGCACACCAGCACGCTCAACCAGTTCATCGTCTATGAAGCGGTGCGCGACGGCAGCTTCCTGGACGATCATATCGCCCGGCTGCGCGAGGTCTACCGCCAGCGCCGTGACCTGATGCTGCGCACGATGGAGGAGTGTTTTCCGGCGGAAGTGACCTGGACGCGCCCCGAAGGCGGGCTGTTTCTGCTGGTCACCATGCCAGAGCGTATGGACGCGACGGAAATTCTTAAGCTGGCGCTGGAACAGAAGGTTGCCTTCGTCCCGGCAGACAGCTTCCACATCGGCGAGATGGGCAGGAACACCTTCCGGCTCAACTTCTCCAACGCCCGTCCAGAGATGATCGAAGCGGGCATCCGCCGGTTGGGTGCGCTGCTCAAGGACGCGGTACGGGTGGCGATATGAAGCAGGGAACCCTGCTGTGAACAATGCGCTGTACGCCCAGGCGTCAGCCCGCGAGGGCATCCTTGAACCACAGGCGATTCGCTCGGTGCTGTACGCCGGGCTTGCCGGCAGATTTCGTGGCGCGAAGCTGCTCATCCTGATCCCGGATCACACGCGCACCCTGCCGCTGGGCATGCTGTTCCGCATGATGGTCGAGGCGCTGGGCGCGGCGCGGCAGATCGACTTCATGGTCGCTCTGGGCACGCATCCACCGCTGTCGGAAGAGGCGCTCAACCGGCTGGTCGGCATCAGCGCCGAGGAACGCGCCGGGGCGTTTCGACATATCGGGCTGCTGAACCATGCCTGGGATGACCCGGATGCCCTGACCCAGATCGGCACGATCACCCGCCAGCAGGTGCAGCAGATCGCCGGCGATCTGTGGCATCCGTCGCTCGGCGGGGATGTGCCGGTGCGCCTCAACCGGCTGGCGCTGGACTATGATCACCTGATCATCCTGGGACCGACTTTTCCGCACGAGGTGGTTGGCTTTTCCGGTGGGGCGAAATATCTCTTCCCCGGTATTTCCGGCGCGGAGATGATCAACGTCACGCACTGGCTCGGCGCGCTGGCGACTATCCTGAACACCATCGGCGTCAAGCACACGCCGGTGCGCGAGATGGTCCACGCCGCTGCTGCCCTTGTGCCGATACCGATCACCCTGGTCGGACTGGTGATCGTCTCGCATGGCGAGGTCAAGGACGGCGTCGCCGGCATCTTCATCGGCGATCACCTGCCCGCCTGGGAAGCCGCCGCCGATCTGTCATCGCAGCGGCACATCCTGTGGGTCGATCAGCCGTACCAGCGCGTCCTGTCTTGGTCGCCCGCCATGTATGACGAGTTGTGGACCGGTGCGAAGGCGATGTACAAGCTGGAACCCGCCATCGCCGATGGCGGTGAGGTCATCGTCTACGCGCCGCACCTCGATGTAGTCAGCCATGTGCACGGCAAATACATCTACGAAGCGGGCTACCACGTGCGCGATTTCTACCTCAAACAGTGGGACAAATACGGGCATCTGCCGCTGGGGGTGCTGGCGCATGGGACGCATCTGCGCGGCAGCGGGACCTATGACGAGGGCGTCGAGCGGGCGCGCATTCGGGTGACGCTGTCCAGCCGCATCTCGCGCGAGGACTGCGAGCAGCTGTCGCTCGGCTACCTGGACCCGAACACCCTCAACCTTGCGGAGTGGCAGGGGCGCGAAGCCGAGGGCATCCTCTTCGTGCCCAAAGCCGGCGAAATGCTTTATCGATTGAAGACGAAGGCGTGAACCCTACGAATTGCGCCGCCCACGCCCTTCGTAGTGCCGCCCCAGAAGCTGGTCGAGGGCGATATCGAGGGTGGGGTACTTGAAGCGATAGCCCGTTTCCAGCAGGCGGTTCGGCAGGACGCGCTGGCTGTAGAGCAGCACCGCCGACTGCTCGCCCATCATCAGATTGAGCGCCCAGGTCGGGACGCCGATCAGGCGCGGCGCGCCCATCGTGTGTGACAGCATCTTCATGAAGTCGACGTTGGTGACGGGGTTCGGCGCAGTCAGATTGTAGACGCCCTCGCTTTTCTTTTGCCGGATCAGGTGGCTGATGGCGTGGACGGCATCGTCGATGTGCACCCAGGAGAGCCACTGGCTGCCGTCGCCAAACTGCCGGGTGAGCAGCCGCGCCGCCGTCCGCATCGGCTTCAGGAACCCCCCGTCGCGGCTTAACACAAACCCCATGCGCAGGATGGCGGTCTGCACGCCGATCTGCGCAGCGATTTCTTCCCATTCCTCGCACACGTCGGCGAGGAAGCCTTTACCCGCCGGCGCGGATTCGCTGAGGATGTCGTCACCCCGGCTGCCATAGTAGCCGACCGTCGACGCCTGAATGAGCAGGGCGGGCTTGCGCGGGGCGCGGGCGATGGCTTCCCCGACAGCTTCGGTGGTGTCGATGCGGCTGCCCATCACACGCTGCTTGTGCCGTTTGGTCCAGCGCCAGCCGGTCAGGCTTTCGCCGGCGAGATTGACGATCACGGTGTTTTCGTCGATCAAGTGTCCCCAGCCG
Organism: Anaerolineae bacterium; assembly: GCA_016789005.1. Taxonomy (GTDB): domain Bacteria; phylum Chloroflexota; class Anaerolineae; order Aggregatilineales; family Phototrophicaceae; genus Flexifilum. Next base: position 2,786 of record JAEURA010000054.1, on the reverse strand, counting down.
AACGAAGAATACCCGTCCCAGCGCGCGCCCTGGACGTTGGGCGGCATGCGTTTTGCCTGCGAATTGCGACTCAGGACGATCACTTCATGTTCTTCGCGCACCATCCAGTAGCTCAGACGGTGTCCGATCAGCCCTGATCCACCTGTGATGATAATCCGCATCCCTGCACCCACTCTTGTCTTCAACAGCGCCGAATAAGTTTAGCAAGGAATGGAGAGGTTGCGCGAGTGGCAGAACCCCGTCAGACGCCGAACGGGCTGGACCTGCCTCCCCCCGTGCCAGAGGGCTTTGTGCTAAAATAGGACTCGTTCAAGATGCCTCTGGCGGGTTATGCCGATGAAGCGCGCTGTGTTGCCGGTCCTCCTCATCGCCTCAACCTGTGCCTGCGCCACCCTGGCGCAGGATGTCAATCCTCTCTGCAGTGCCTTTGCCCGCCCCAACCGCCCGCTTCTGCCCACTCAACCTGAAGGTGTTCGGTTGTGCGGCGGGCTGTGCGGATGTGATTCTCGCCATTCGTGAGCAGACCTATTCAGCAAGCTGCGAGGGAAGACCATGACGATGATGATGGAAGACAGTGACCTGGACCAAGCACCTGATGCTGTGATTCTCGCTGCACGCTCGGATGGCGATCGCGCTGACGGCCACCCGGTGGTTGACGTGGAGGGGGACCTCGCTGTCGAACAGTCCGCCGGCAAGAAGCTGCACAAGAAACACAAGAAGGCAAAGAAGCCTCACGCTGAACACACAGATGGCGCCGGCAAACCTGACAGTGCCGGGGATGTGGACAAGGAAAAGAAGAAGAAAAAAGGACCGCTGAGCGCCAGGAAGTTCGCTCGGTTCTACCTGAAAGAACTGCGGCGGCTGCAGTTCGAGCTGGTCAAGCTTCAGTACTGGATTCAGGCGAAGGGGCTGCGCGTTGTCCTGTTGTTTGAGGGACGTGATGCGGCTGGGAAGGGCGGAGTCATCCAGCGTATCGTGGAACCGATGAACCCGCGTGGAATTCGTCAGGTCGCATTGGGCAAGCCGTCCGACCGCGAACGGACCCAATGGTACTTCCAGCGTTATGTTGAGCATCTGCCGTCTGCGGGAGAGATTGTGATCTTCGACCGCAGTTGGTACAACCGCGCCGGTGTCGAGCGCGTGATGGGATTCTGCACTGACCACGAGTACTGGGAGTTCATGCGCTCCTGCCCGGAGTTCGAGCGTATGCTGGTCCGTTCCGGGATCATCCTGCTCAAGTACTACCTGTCGGTCAGCGACGCCGAACAGGAACGCCGCTTCCAGAGCCGGGCGAAAGACCCTCGCCGCCGCTGGAAGCTCAGCCCGATGGACCTGGAGACTCGCCTGCGCTGGGTGGAGTACTCCAAAGCCAAGGACCTGATGCTGGAATACACCGACATCCCTGAATCGCGCTGGTATCAGGTGGAATCGAACAACAAGGAACTGGCGCGCCTGACGGTGATCGAGCACATCCTGAGCATGATACCCTACGAGGACATCATCCCTAAGGCGCTCGAACTGCCGCCCCGTCCGGCGCCCGATGTGCATTACGTCCGCCCGCCGCGTCAACGTCACCTGTTCCTGACCAGCCCCTATGCTCAGCGCGCTCCGGAACAGTAGAGGTTGTGATATACAGGGCGGCGTGTGTGGGTTATAATGCGCAGGACTACTCACCACGTAATGTGACGTTCTGGATTCATCGCCTTTGTCTATGGAAAAGCTCGAACAGCGGCAGGCGCCGGTATCGCCCGATCTCTACGACGAAGCCTATTTTCGCACTGCCTGCGAAGGCTTCGACGAGTTCAACGAGACGGAAGGGCAGCATCTCTCGCGGCGGCTGGCGTCGGCGTTCGCCCTAGCAGCGGTCAAGCCGGGGATGAAAGTGCTCGATGTCGGCTGTGGACGCGGCGAAATTCTGCGTCACACAGCGCAGCTTGGGGCAGATGCCTACGGCATCGACTACGCCGCCGTAGCGGTTCACCTCTCCAAACAGGTCATCGAACCGGTCAACAACGTCGCGCCGGGCAGGACCGCCGTCTATCAGGCGGATGCCAAGCATCTGCCGTTCCCCAGCGGCGCTTTCGACCGGGTGCTGATGTTCGATGTCGTCGAACACCTGCATCCCTGGGAACTGGAACAGTCGCTCGCCGAAATTCGCCGGGTGATGAAACCGGATGGGCGCTTCATCATCCACACCGCGCCCAACATCTGGTACGACCGCTACGCCTACCCGGTGGTGCGCTCGCTGCGCTCCCTCATGGGGCAGGGCGGCAACTACCCCAAGAACCCGCGCAACTTCCTGGTCTCGGTCAACGAGCATGTCCACGTCAATGAACAGTCGATGTGGAGCCTCAGCCGAACGCTGCGCGCCGCCGGTTTTCGCGGCAAAGTCTGGCTGGAAAGCCCGCCGCAGTCATGGGGCGAAAACCCGCTCATCGACGGACTGCGCAAGTTCGTCTTCCGCGTGCCGCCCTTCCGCTGGTTTTTCGAGCGCGAAGTCTTCGCCGTCGTCGCCATCGACCGTTGAGAGTCTGAGACAGACGCCTGATGCGCGACAAACGACCCGTCGATGAACTGAGCATTGATGAACTGGAGCGCATCCTCGCCATCCGCAAGCGTGAGGAACGCCAGAAGCAGCTGGAGCGGATGCGCCGCGCGGGCCGTCTGATCGACTCTGCCCAGGAGACCCCCCCCGAAGCACCTTCAGCGCCGCCGGTCGAACCGGAGTATGATCCGGTGGCTTCAGCGCTCAGCGCCATGACCCGCATTGAGCCGCTGCCTGCCAA
>JAEURA010000022.1 GCA_016789005.1 Anaerolineae bacterium | reverse complement strand
CGATCCCGGTCAAGGCGAGCGGCGAGCGCCGGATAGTCGTACAGGACCTCCAGGGTACCGACGGGACCGCAGGCAGGACAGGTGTAGTCCACTGCATCAGGGGCATATTCCCGCCCACATACCGAGCATTTGAGAGTCAGGACGGCAGCCATAGCGTCAGCCTGGAACGACGCGCGTGCCGGTCTCGCCGCGCAGGGCGCGGGCGAGGTTTGGCGGATCGGTGATGATCGCCAGCGGACCGCCCATCCCGACGAATTCCACCGCCGCCTCGATCTTGGGCAGCATGCTGCCCGGCGCGAAGTGTCCCTCGGCGATGTACTGACGCGCCTCGTTCAACGTCATCTGATCGAGCAGGCGCTGACCCGGCTTGTTGAAGTTGAGCGCCACTTTCTCCACCCCGGTGGAGATGACCAGCAGATCGGCACGGAGCTGCTGCGCCAGAAGGCTGCTGGCGCGGTCTTTGTCGATGACCGCGTACGTGCCGCGCAGTTCGCCGTGATCGTCGCGAATGACCGGGATGCCGCCGCCGCCGACGGCGATCACCACATAATCATTGAGCACCAGCGCGCGGATGGCGTTGATCTCCTGCACCGACTGCGGCTTTGGCGAAGCGACGACCCGCCGCCACCCGCGCCCGGCGTCCTCCATGACCGACCAGCCCTCCGCCTCGTAGCGCCGCGCATCCGCTTCGGTCATGAAACTGCCGATCGGCTTGTTCGGATTGGAGAACGCCGGATCGGCAGGATCGACGCGCACCTGAGTGACCACCGTCAGCACGGTGCGATTGATCCCCCGGCGGCGCAAAGCGTTGTCGAGCGACTGCTGGATCATGTAGCCGATGCTGCCCTGCGTATCGGCGACGATCAGGTCGAGCGGGACGGTATGCACCTGCTCAGAAGCCAGTTCCGAACGGCGCAGAATGTAACCGACCTGGGGACCATTCCCGTGCGTGACGATGACGCTCCAGCCTTCGGCGATCATCGCCGCGATGTGTTCGCAGGTCACGCGCACCGCTTCCCACTGATGCACAACGTCGGGGCGCTTCGGATCCTCAATAAGGGAATTGCCGCCAATGGCGACGGCTGCCAGTTTGCCAACCATGCCTCAAATCCTTTTGCTCATAATATTGAACACAAAGAGCGCGAAAGCGCTTGCTCACCTTCGCGCTCCTGAGCAGCATCTCCCGATCACGGGATGCCTAGCACATCGTCAGCGCCATCGCCGCCTTCTGAACGTGCAGGCGGTTTTCCGCTTCGTCGTAGACCACGCTCTGCGGACCGTCGATGACCTCGTCGGTCACTTCGATGTTGCGGTCGGCGGGCAGACAGTGCATGTAGATCGCCGTGTCCTTCGCCATCTTCATGCGGCGCGCATCAGTGATCCAGTCGGTGTACTGCTTGCCGATAACCGCCGATTCCTGCTTGTCCTCGGTCGTCATCCAGCAGCCCCAGGACTTCGGGTAGACGATGTCGGCATCCTTGAATCCGGCATCGAAGTCGTCCAGCTGCTCGAACGTGCCGCCGCTGCGGCGGGCATTTTCCCTCGCCTGCTCAACGATCTCCGGCATCAGCCCGAATTCCTTCGGGGCGGTCAGACGCACGTTCATGCCGTAGCGCGCCATCAGCAGGATCAGGCTCTGCGGCACGCTCAGCGGCTTCTGGTAGCTGCTGGCGTAGGCGTAGCTGACGTTGATCGTCTTGCCGCGCAGGTCACGCCCGAACTTCTCCTGAATGGTCATCAGGTCGGCGAGGATCTGGAAGGGATGGTAGACATCGCACTGCATGTTGAGGACGGGCACACGGCTGGCGGTGGCAACCTCGCGGATGTACTGGTTGCCAAACTTCCAGTCGCATTGGCGGATGGCGATGCCGTCCGTATAGCGCCCGATGATCTCGCCGATCTCCTTGGCGGTGTCGCCATGACTGATCTGGGTCGTCTCGCTGTCGATAAACATGGCGTGCCCACCCAGCTGCGCCATGCCGGCTTCGAAACTGGCGCGGGTGCGCGTGCTGGTGAAGAAGAACAACATGCCCAGCACCTTGTCGCGCAGCAGGGGGTGCGCCTCGCGCAGAGCGCGTTTGCGCTTCAGGTCCCATGCCACATCGAGCAGGGTGTCGATTTCTTCTCGTGTCCATTCCTGGGTCGTGATCAGGTCACGCCCGCGCAGATCGGTTTGCATGATGCTCAATCCTTAGATGAAATCCGTAGGTCCTGGTCTTGCCGCAGTACAGTTGCCTGAATTATAGACGCTCGATCTTCAATTCGACACTCAACGGATGACGGTGTTCGTGGATCAGCGTCAGCCGCAGACGGTCGCCGGCGCTCACCTGCATCGGCTCGCAGAACCACAGCGGATTCCGCCAGGAGTTGGCGCGCGCTTCCGCCAGCGGGTCGGTCGTCATGCGGTGACCGGGGATGACATCCAGGTCAAAATGCCCCAGCACGCCGTCCAGCCGCCCGGCGCGAACACAGACGATTTCGGCGGTGGCGGCATACGCCAGTGAGGTGATGTGGGTCAGCTGTACTGCGCCGATCTCCACCGCCTCGCTGAGCAGGACTCCCCCATCCAGCACCTCCGGGGGACTCACCCAGGTCTGCATCTGACCGTGCCACTGCGCATCGTGGAGCGCAGAAAAATCCAACCCGTAGCGTCTGCCCCAGTCGGCGACATCGCCCGGCGCGACGGTGCGCTGGCTGCGCAGCCGGTCCGGGACGGTGATCAGCCGCCCGAAGATGCGGGCTTCGGTCGGAATCACACGCCCGCCGGGTTTGAGCAGACGCCGCTCGGCGTCGCGGGTGGACTGCAAAGCGTTCTCCGTGAAGACATCGTTGCTCAGGATTTCGCTGACGATCAGGTCTGCTTTTTCCGGCAGGTTGACCGTCACCGACCAGCCCTGGATCAGCGTGATCCGGTCGGCGAAACCGTTCGCCTCGAAGATGCGCCGCGTCGTCTGACCCATCGGGTTCGCTTCGATGGCATAGACGTGCCGCGCGCCGGCGCGCGCCGCGCCCATCGCCAGGACGCCGTTGCCCGTGCCGATATCCACAACGACATCGCCCGGGCGAACGATTTCTTTCAGCGCCGCCAGATACACCTGCGTGCGCACCGAGTCGCGCAGCAGATCGACATGCAGCTTGACCTCTTTCGCCGTCGGCAGCGTCTCGCGGGCGGGGGCAAGGTCTGGCGCGTCGTCGCTGACCAGCACGCCTAATTGCAGCAGGCGGTGAATCTCGCGCGTCATCGCCATCCACTCATCGGGCGTCCTTGCCGTCGCCTGGAGGCGCTTCACACCGTCGGAAAACGTCATCGGGACACGAAAGGCGTCGATCACCGGCAGAGAATAATCCATCGGGGTGATCCAGGTATCGCCTACCTGGATCATGAGCGCCAGACCGGCGGCAGACAGGTTCAGCCCTTCCGCGCACCGAATGACCATCTTGGCATCGAGCGTCATACTACTTGAGCAGCCCCGGCAGCAGCGCGTACCACTCCGTCGCGCGGACGACATCGTCCAGTGACACCTGATCGATCACCGTATGGGCATGCACTTCATCGCCGGGTCCAAAACCGATGGAGGGAATGCCGGCTTTGCCCATCCAGTAGATGCCGTTGGTCGAAAAGTCCCACTTGCCGGTCGGCAGCGGGCTGCCCCACAGCAGGCTGCCGGCGCGCACCCCCGCCTGGACCAGCGCGTGTTCTTCGGGAAGCGCCCACGCCGGGAAGATTTTGTCTACCGGGAAGACGAAACCGGTGTAGCTGGGATCCTCATAGAACATGATCTTCGCCTGAATATCCGCCCGGTCGCCGATCAAGCGCTGGATGCGCTCCAGCTCCTGCTGCGGTTCTTCGCCAAAGGTGACGCGCCGGTCGATGAAGATCGTCGCTTCATCCGGGACGGCGTTGATGCTGGGAGTTTTGACCTTCATGTCGGTGACGGTGATCCTTCCGTGTCCGAGGAAAGGATCGTCGCCCAGTTCCGGCTCCAGCTTGCTGATCGCCTCGATCAGCGGCAGCATCTTGTAGATAGCGTTATCGCCCAGGAAGTTGCTGGCGGCATGGGCGCTCTTGCCCTTGGCGACCACTTCCATCTCGACACGCCCTTTGTGCCCGCGATACACCTGCATGCGGGTCGGCTCGCCGATGACCACCAGATCAGGGCGCAGCCCCTCTGCTTCGACCAGCGCGTGCGGCGCGATGCCGTCGCACCACTCTTCCATGTTGCCGAAGTAGTAGCCGGTCACGCCGTCGAGCAGCCCCAGTTCGCGCGCCAGCGCCAGTCCATAGATCATGCCCGGCGTGCTGCCCTTCTCGTCGCACGCGCCGCGCGCGAAGAAGATGCCATTTTCGACCTTGCCCTGGAAGGGATCCCAGGACCAGGCGTCAAGATCGCCGATGCCCACCGTATCGATGTGGCTGTCGTAGAGGAGCTTGACGGGTCCGTCGCCGATTTTGCCGACGACGTTGCCCATCTTGTCGAACCACACTTCATCGAAACCGAGCGCCCGCATCTCCGCCTCTGCCCGTTCGCCGACGGCGCGAATCTGGCTGTCGCAGCTGGGAATCGCGCAGAGGTCTTTGAGGAACTGAATGATTCGTTCGCGCTGTTCACCGACGCGCGCGTGAATCTGGTCAATCACAGCTTGCTGTACCATGTCGTTTTTTCCCTGACGTGTCACGAGATAAGGCGTTAACCGCGCTGACGCTTGAAAGCGAAGTCGATATATGGATCGCGTGTGTCTTTGGTGAACCCCGATTCCAGGATGACCACCCGGAAGTCCATCTTCACCACTTTTGCCTGACGTTCCGGCGGGGTCAGGTTCTCCCAGCGCGAGAAGATCGCCCGAAAACCGTTCCCAGGCAGGGGCTGCAGGTCGCGCGGGACCGTGCCGGCATATTGCAGCATGATCAGGACCTCGCTCAGCTCGATTTCTTCGAATGTGCCCGGTGGAACTGCCGCAGCGCGCGGCGCTGGCGGCGGTTGATCACCGCCCTGACGGCTTGGCGATGCTCCTGTCGAAGCCGCTGGCGGGGCGCTGCTGGTCGGGGGCGTGGCGTTCCAGCGCCCGCCGGCATTGCGATTCGGTTCAGTCGGCTTCGGCTGCCCCTCCGGCTGAGCGCGAACCGGTGGGCGTTCGACGGGCGCGGGCTGAGCCTTAATCGCCTCTGCCAGTTCGGTCGCAGCGCGGTAGAATCCCTCGGCAAAACCGCGATTGTAGGCGGCGGTTTCGGCATCCGCCCCTTCCACCTTGGATTCCCGCGCATAGTCGCGCGCCTTCAGCGCCCACTTATTTGCCAGCGATCTCAGCGCACTGATCAGGTCGTCAGCCATGTCCCGCTCTTTCTAAACAAACAGATCTACCCGTTCAAAGCGCTCGACATCCACCAAGCCGACATCGGTCAGCTTGAGCGACGGGATGACCTCCAGCGCCATGAAGCTCATCGCCATGAAGGGATCGTCCATCGGGCTGCCTATCGCCCGCGCCGCGCCCAGCAGCGCATCGTAGTCACGGCGCACGACATCGATGGGCTGCTCGCTCATCAGCCCGGCAACAGGCAGCGCCAGGGTCGCCAGGACTTCATCGCCATCGCACGCCGCCAGCCCGCCGCCCATCTCGGCGACGACGGTGAGCGCCCGGCGCATGCTGACATCATCGACGCCGATGCAGACCAGGTTGTGATGGTCATGCGCCACCGATCCGGCAATCGCCCCGCGCTTCAGCCCGAAGCCGTTGATGAATCCTTTGCCGACGCCCCCGGTCGCCCGGTGACGTTCGACGACCACCATCTTGAGGATGTCGCGCTCCGGGTCCGAGACCGCGCTGTTCTCGACGATCTTCGCCGTCTCGATGCGGTGCTCGGTCACGATCTGTTTATCCGACCCGGCAATCACCCGGATGCGTTCGCCTTTTGCCGCGATGGTCAGATCGAGCGGGCGGGACGACACATTGATCGAACTACGAAGATCGATTGCCCGCAGCGGCGGCTTGACGTGAATCACAACGCCATCCTGGGCGACCAGCTGCCCGCTCCGGTAGACCCTTTCCGCGCGCAGGTCATTCAGATCGGAGAAGACGACCAGATCAGCCCGCCGCCCCGGCGCAACCGCTCCGAGGTCGCGCAGTTGAAAGTACTGCGCGGTGTTCAGCGTCGCCAGGCGTATCGCCGTCACCGGGTCGATGCCGAAGTCGATTGCCACGCGCACCATGTGATCGACCGAGCCTTCGTCCAGCAGGCTGGAGGGCTGTCGGTCGTCGGTACACAGGCAGAAGCGATGAGCGTTCTGCGGCGTCACCAGCGGCAGCAGGGGGCGCAGATTGCGCGTCGTCGTCCCCTCGCGGATGAAGATCATCATGCCGCGCCGCAGTTTTTCCCGCGCTTCTTCGACGGTCGTGCACTCGTGATCGCTCATGATGCCCGCCGCAGCGTAGGCATTCAGGTCTCTGCCGCGCACCGACGGCGCATGTCCGTCCAGGATGCGATCCCCGAACAGGCGCAGTTTTTCCAGCACACCCGGATCGCCATGTATCACGCCGGGATAGTTCATCATCTCCGCCAAACCGAGCACCCAGGGATCGGTCAGCAGCGGCGCCAGGTCTTCGGCTTCCAGGCGCGCCCCGCTGGTCTCCATGTGAGTCGCCGGCACGCAGCTTGACGCCATCACATACATATTGATGGGTCCGTGCTTGGCGCGTTCCAGCATGAAGCGGATGCCTTCCAAGCCCAGCACATTGGCGATCTCGTGCGGATCGGTGACGACGGTCGTGACGCCGCCGCGCAGCACCGCCCGCGCGAATTCCGGCGGAGTGCACAGGCTGCTTTCGATGTGGACGTGGGCGTCGATGAAACCAGGGCAGACGTAGCGTCCGGCGAGGTCGATTTCCTCGGCGGCGGCATAGCCTTCACCGAGCGCGACGATCCGCCCTTCGGCGATCACGATCTCGGTCGGGTGAATGTCGCCCGACAGCACGTTGACCAGGCGAACGCCGCGCAGGATGAGATCTGCCGGCGCGTCGCCTCGCGCTACCGCAATTCGCTGTGCTACCGTCACCTGCGCCTTCTCCCCGCTGCCCTAGTCGCCCCGGATCAACCGGCGCGACAGCGCATTGTGCTGCTCGACCAGCGCCGGCAGTTCGAACGCTTTGAAGTACCCATCCTCGATGACGACCTGACCATTGATGACCGAAAGATCGACGTTCGGCGGCTGGCAGAAGACCAGTGCCGCCAGCGGATCATGCTGCGCCCCGGCGAAGGTCGGATGATCCAGCCGGAACGCCACCAGATCGGCGGACATGCCCGGCGCAAGGTAGCCCACGTCGTCGCGCCCCAGCACCGACGCCCCGCCGCGCGTCGCCAGAGTCAGCGCCTCGCGGGCGGACATGCCGGCGGGGTCGCCGCCGACGCGCTGGAGCATCAGCGCCATACGCGCCTCGTTGAGCAGATGCCCACCGTCGTTCGAAGCCGAGCCATCGACGCCGAGTCCGACCTTGACTTTGGCATCGATCATCTTGCGGATCGGCGCGATTCCCGATGCCAGACGCATATTGGACGTGGGACAGTGGGCGACGCCGGTCCCAGTGCGGGCGAACAGCCCGATCTCGCGGTCATTCAGGCAGACGCAGTGGGCATGCCAGACATCTGCGCCCACCCAGCCTGCCTCATTGGCATAATCGCCCGGCAGCAGCCCATAGTGTTCCAGGCTGTAGGCGACATCGCCCCTGGTTTCGGCGAGGTGCGTATGCAGATGAACGCCGTAGCTGCGCGCCAGCGCCGCCGATTCGCGCATCAGGTCCTGACTGACGGTGAAGGGCGAACAGGGGGCAACGACCACACGGATCATCGCGCCCCGGCTCTTGTCGTGATGCGCCTCGATGACCCGACGCATATCCTTGAGGATCGATTCTTCGCCCTCGACCAGGGTATCGGGAGGCAGCCCGCCTTTGCTCTCGCCCAGGCTCATCGCCCCGCGCGCGGCGTGGAAACGCATGCCGATCTCGCGAGCGGCGCGGATCTCGTCTTCCAGCCGGGCGTCGTTCGGGTAGAGATAGAGATGATCGCTGGAGGTGGTGCATCCGGACAGCATCAACTCTGCCATCGCCAGCTTTGCCGAGGTGTAGATCTCCTGGCTGGTGATTCGGCTCCAGATCGGGTACAGCGAGCGCAGCCAGTCGAACAGTTCATGAGTCTGCGCCATCACCCGGGTGAGGCTCTGAAACATGTGATGGTGCGTGTTGATCAGACCAGGAATGACGATGTGATTCTTCAGATCGATCACCTGATCGGGCGGCACGCCTTCGCCGAGCGCTTCCGTGACGGCGGCGGTCGCGCCGATCTGCTCGATCACGCCGTCGCGGATGAACACCGCGCCGTCGTCAATGTCGCGCCCGCCGTCGTCCAGGGGGATCAGCTTATGGATGTGTCGTAGAAACAGCGTCGCCATGTGGCGGTTCGCCTTCCCAGTGCGCCAATAAACAGGTCTGTGAAGTGTAGCATGGCGGCGCTGGTCGTCGCAATTACGCCTGTCCGGCGGTCCGCCATGCCGCCTTGAGGGTATTGCTCAGCAGCATGGTGATGGTCATCGGTCCGACTCCACCCGGAACCTTGGTGATCGCCCCGGCGGTTTCGACGGCGGTGTCATAGTCCACGTCGCCGACGTAGCGATAGCCGCGCGGGTCGTCGGCGTCTGGAATCTGATTGGTGCCGACATCAATGACCGTTGCGCCGGGCTTGAGCCAATCGCCTTTGATGAAGTTCGGTTTGCCGATCGCCGCGATCACTACGTCCGCCCTGCCGACCTGCCCGCGCAGATCGACCGTGCGGCTGTGACAGATCGTCACCGTCGCATTCTCGCGTATCAGCATCAGCGCCACCGGCATGCCGACGATGTTGCTGCGCCCCACGACGACAGCGTTGGCGCCGCTCAGCACAGCGCCGGCGCGCTTCAGCAGTTCCATCACGCCCGTCGGCGTCGCCGGCGTGAACAGCGGATCGCGCCCTTTCATCGCCAGCAGCCCGATGTTGACGGGGTGGAAGCCATCCACATCCTTGTCCAGGCGAACCAGGCTCAGGATCGTCGATTCGTCGATGTGTCCTGGAAGCGGCAGCTGCACCAGGATGCCGTGTACAGCCGGGTCATCGTTGAGCGCCGTGACCGCTGCCTCGACTTCTGCCTGGGTCGCCGAGGCAGGCAGAATATGACCGACCGAGCGCATGCCGACCTTCTCGCAGGCGCGCCGCTTCATGCGCACGTAGCTGGCGGACGCCGGGTTGTCGCCCACCAGGATGACGCCCAGACCGGGGGGCGCGCCATGCGCTTCGGCATAGCGTTTGACATCCTCGGCGATCTCCGCCCGCATCTCGTCGGCGATCAGCGTTCCATCAATGATTCTGGCAGTCATTTCTTCCTCATTTCATGCCGGTTTTGTCCCGGCGCAGCGGGCTGTTATGCCCGATAAATATTGTTTAGGGTTTAGTACAACTCTACGACAATTTATGCGCCCCAATCGTACCCCGTCTTGAGTAAACTAGAATAGAGCGAATCGGCTGGTTTGCCGACTGGCGGCGACCATGCTTCCAGCGGCGGAAGACAGAAAAGCAATGACTTCAGGGATAAGACGAATGGTACACAACCGGCGCAACCGCGTTCAGATGGCGCTAAAACCGGCGCGTGGGCAAGCACTCGTAGAGTACGCCCTGATTCTCGTGCTCCTGGCAGTCGGTCTGGCGTTCGCCATTGCGGCGACCGGACCCGCCATCGGCAACGTCTTCTGCAACGTCGTGGATAACCTGGCAGGCGAAGAAAGCTCCGACATCTGCGGGCGTGACACCGACCCGCTCAGCGTCGCCGGCGGCGCACCCGACCTGTTCTGGGCGACCGTCACCTGGATCGCCGCCAATCCGCAGGCAGAGACTCCGTTCCCGACCCCGATTCAGCAGCCGCCAACCAGCGCGGGGTCTATCATCCAGACCAACACCCCCAGTCCGACTCCATCGATCACCCCGACTCCGTCCGAGACGCCGACGGCGACGCCCACCGACACCCTGACGCCGTCGCTCACCCCGTCGATCGGTCCGAGCGGAACGCCCGACGATTTCGAATTCGACGTGCCGCACGTCGATCAAATCTCCAACCCCCAGTGGTGGCGGCTGGACGGCGGATTCTGGCTCGGAACCGGCGGCGAATCGTGGACAGCCCAGTGGTACGACAGCGCCGGCAGCGGCGCGTCACCGAACTGCGCGACGGGTCCATCGTTTGCTTCAGCCACCATGGCGAACCCGCCCGCCCTGTGCGCGGCGACATCGGGAACTTACGTCTACACGCAGGACCAGCTCAGCTTCAACTGGGGGACCGGGTTCCCGGCGGGCGTCGGCGTGACCGGCGGCAACACCTTCGGCGCGATCTTCACCACGTCGGTGACCATCGCCCAGGATATCCCGGTCATCTTCACGCTGAGCGCCAACAACTACCTGCGCCTGGCGATTGACGGCACGAATATTGTCCACGTGAACACGACGGCGACGACCGGCAGCGCGACCACGACTCATTCGATGACCCTGACCGCCGGCACGCACTCCTTCCAGCTCTACTATGCCGAAGGCAGCAACGACGCCAACATGTCTTTCAGCGTGCGGCGCACGCGCGTCAACCCCGACGACAGCACGGCGAGCTGCCCCTGGGGACAGGTGACCAACGCCCAGGACTCCAACTCGCCCGACTTCCAGTTCGACAACCTGGGCGCGGGCACGTGGACGGCGGGCGCGACCTGCTATCTGGAACTGCGCGGTTCCATCGACCTGAACGGCGTCGCCAACCCCGTCCTGAGCTTCTGGGATCTGTGGGACCTGACCAGCACGACGGGCACGACCGCCTCGCTTCAGATCGCCGAATACGTCACCGACGTGGGCGGGTTCTTCGACCGGGCGGCAGCCTCCTGGACGACGCTCGACCTGCACACCACCGGCAGCAACTACAACTGGACGCGCAACGAGATTCCCCTCGGCGGATACGGCGGCGCGTCGGGTCTGGTGACGCTGCGCTTCAAGCTGACCAGCAACGGCGGCAGCCCCTTCCGCTGGCATCTCGACGACCTGCAGGTGACCGACGAGCCGCTCTCGGCGGATTTCTTCACCATCGGCGACTACTGGGATCTCGACACGCGCATCCAGATGAGCGATTTCCTGTTCAACGCCGATACCGACAACACGCTCCAGAACAACCCGGGGCTGCCGCAGACCACCACCGCCTGGCGCTGGGACCTGACCAGCACCGTCAAGCGCGGACCGAGCGGCTACGCCTGGGATCAAAGCCCTGGCGCCGATTACGCCAAGCATTCGCAGGGCGGCGACCGGGTCTACTACCTGGAACTGAAGCAGTCGGTCGATCTTACCAGCCCACCGGCTGCCGACCTGGAAGGCGACACCGGCTACCCGATGCTCAGCTTCTGGCTGGCGTACGAGGTCCCTGACGGCGCGCGCATCACCGTGGAATACACCACCGACGCCCGCGATACTACGCCGGATACCTGGACGACCATCCCCAGCGGCGGTCTGCTGCTCAATTACACGTCCCCCCTGCCCGCCGCCGCCGGACCCAACGAACAGACGGCGCGCACCAATCTGGTGATGCAGAAGTTCACCATCGACCTGACCAACGTGCCGGTCCAGGTGTTCCGGCTGCGCTTCGCCCTGGCGGTGCAGTCGACAGCGGCATCCTTCGGCGAAGGCGTCTACATCGACGACATCTATCTGGAACGCGAATCGGCGTCGCCCTACTTCGCCTATCCGTTCTACGATGACGCCGAGAGCGACACCAACCTGAA
>JAEURA010000018.1 GCA_016789005.1 Anaerolineae bacterium | reverse complement strand
CCAGCCCGTTGTAGCAGCTCATCGCCGTGCGGTCATTGCCGCAGAAGATCGCCGTCGGTGGGTTTGGTTGGCTCATCAGAGAGCGCGTCAGGTGATAATTCATCTGGGGGATCTGATGGGTATAGCAGACCAGCGACTCGTCATAAGGCACATCGTACTCTGCCAGCGCCTGCCGGTAGCCGATCAGGCGTCCCGATGCCGCCGGCAGCGGAGGCATCGAAATGTGAGACGGTTCACCCAGGTTCGGTCCCAGGTTGATGAAGGCGATTCGTCGGTGTCCTTTTTGAAGGATTGCTTTCGTGGCGTTGTATCCGCCGGCGGCTTCATCGGGCACCACCGATGGAAGAGAACGATCTTTGGCGAAGCAGTTGGCAAGCACTATCGGGATCTGCGGCATCTGTTCCGGCAGAACGACGGCACGATGAAACATGGCGGCATAGATGATCCCTTCCACGCGGCGCTCTTGCAGCGCTTCCATGGATGAGCGGGTGGTCTCGGTCTCGTAGCCGACGCCGACGACCAGCAGAATCTTGCCGCGCTTCCAGATCGCCTCCTGTGCGCCTCGGATCATGTCCACAGCGTAAGGGGTGGTGATGACCTCGTCGGTCACGAAACCGATGAGGTTGGAATTTTCGGTGCGCATGTGTCGAGCGCTGAAGTTGGGGCTGTAGTTGAGCTGCTCGATAACTGCCAGGACTCTGGCGCGGGTGGCATCGCTGACGCTGGGGTGATTGTTCAGCACGCGCGAAACCGTGCCTCGCCCGACCTGCGCCAGGCGTGCGATGTCCTCGATGGTAGGGCGTGTCTGCATGCCTTCGAAACCTCGGCAAATTGATCGATCGCACTTCCCATTAGACCACATTGTATCGGGTGTTCAAGGACGCGCTGGCACAAGGGCGGGTCGGCGATCTTGTGAGATTTGACCGATCTATTGCGTCCTCACAAATTCGTGTTATATTATATCCATGACGTGGGAACGATTCCAAATTCTGGATCATCGCCCATGCATACCGGGCAGTATGCCAAGCGCTTTTCGATGATTGAGTACAGCCTGATGGCTGGGCAGATGACGGCTGTCATGAGCTAGAAAGCAGCAGGATACAGCGCTGTCGGCAGTGATTCAGC
This sequence comes from Anaerolineae bacterium, assembly GCA_016789005.1. Lineage (GTDB taxonomy): Bacteria > Chloroflexota > Anaerolineae > Aggregatilineales > Phototrophicaceae > Flexifilum. Next base: position 2,271 of record JAEURA010000018.1, on the reverse strand, counting down.
GCTTCACCATACGATTTGAAAATGCCATCTGGGATCGTTCCCAGTTTTTAGGCTGGGCTGAGCGGTTGAAAAGGATCGAACTCCTTCATGATGAGTGAACCTGTCCAGATTTCGCGCGAACGGATCGCCTCTGACTTTCAGCGCCCGATCTACCACTTTCTGCCGCCATCCAACTGGATGAATGACCCAAATGGGTTCATTCAATGGCAGGGGCAGTATCACCTGTTCTACCAGTACAACCCGTTCGGCGCGGTGTGGGGCAATATGCATTGGGGACATGCCACCAGCCGCGACCTGATTCACTGGCAGGATCACCCGATTGCCCTCGCTCCCACGCCCGGCGGTCCCGATGAAGCCGGCTGTTTTTCCGGCTGCGCCGTCGATGTCGACGGCACGCCGATGCTGTTCTACACCGGGGCGCGCGGTGAACGGCATGACACCCAGACCCAATGCCGGGCGATCAGCCGCGATGGTCTGATGACCTGGGAAAAGGACCTGCGTAATCCAATCCTGCATCGCGTGCCAGACCTCTCTGGACAGCAGGCGGATTTTCGCGATCCGTTCGTGTGGAAGCAGGGCGACGCCTGGTACATGGTGGTCGGCTCGCGCGTCGAGGATGTCGGCGGCGCGGTGTTTCTGTACCGCTCTGACGACCTGGTCACCTGGACCTACCTGCATCCGCTCCTGATCGGCGACCGCGAGCGCACCGGTCTCGTCTGGGAATGTCCCAACTTCTTCCCCCTGGATGATCACCGCTGGGTGCTGATCGTCTCGGCGCACACCGGGAGTGCCACCGGCACAGTCTTTTACTTCGTCGGCGATTACGTCGATCACCAGTTCACGCCTGCTGTTCAGGGCGTGCTGGATCATGCCTCTCTTTATGCTCCCCTGACGACGTTGGACGATGCCGGTCGGCGGCTGCTGATCGGCTGGATTCGGGAAGAGCGCCCGGACAGCGCGCTGACTGCGGCAGGGTGGGCGGGCGCGCAGTCGATTCCCCGCGTCCTGTCGCTGGACTCAGGGTCGCGCCTGCTGATGACCCCGGTTTCAGAACTGGGGGCGATTCGCGGACGGCACTCCCGGCTGGCAGCGCGCCCGCTGGACGGCGAAGCAACCCTGGAAGTTTCTGGGCGGGCGCTGGATTTGGATGCCGAGTTCGTGCCGGAACGCGACGGCACGTGCGGGATCAGCGTCGTCTGTTCGATGGATGGAGGCGAGCGGACGGACGTTTTTTACGACGCGGCGCAGGAAACCCTGACCGTGCGGACGGTGATCGATGGCGCAGCACCGACGGTGCGCGTCGTTCCGCATGCTCTGGATGCCGGGGAGCATCTGCGTCTGCGTCTGCTGCTGGATGGTTCGGTCCTGGAGATCATCGCCAACCAGCGCACCAGCCTGACGCACCGGGTCTACAGCGGAGACGCGGCGCATCAGGGCGTGCGCGTGGTGGGGCGGCAGGCGCGGCTGAACGCCCTGGACATCTGGGAGATGCCGTCAATCTGGCGCTGATGCCAGGGGAATGATGGGAACTGCGCAGCGGGGGAGTCAAGGAGGAGCAGGGCGGAAGGTTGATGCACCACAGAGAATCGAACGAGGAAGCGAATTTCACGATCACGTTTTGAGAAAGGAACATCGGAATGAAGAGTCAGAAATGGTTTGCGGTTCTGTTGATGGCGGCGATGCTCGTGCTGGTAGGCGGCGTGGCAGCGCAGGGACCGACGACGATCAGTCTGTGGTATCACGGCGCGGGCAACGAGGTGGAACGCACCATCCTGATCGGCATCATCGAAGACTTCAACGCCTCGCAGAGCAGCTGGGTGATTGAACTCGAAGAGTTCCCGCAGGCGTCGTACAACGAGTCGGTGACAGCGGCGGCGGTTGCCGGCAACCTGCCCGACATCATCGACGTGGATGGTCCGGTCATGCCGAGCTGGGCGTGGGCGGGCTATCTGGCTCCCCTCAATCTGCCGGAAGGCGCGCTTGAGGGTTTCCTGCCCGGCGCGATCGGCACCTGGAACGATCAGGTCTACTCGGTCGGACTATGGGATGCGGCAATCGCTGTGTTTGCGCGCAAGTCGGTGCTGGATCAGTACGGCATTCGTGTTCCGACCCTTGAAGAACCCTGGACCCTGGAAGAGTTCGACGCCGCGCTGCTGACGCTTCAGGAAAGCGGCGAGTTCGAGTATGCTCTCGACCTGGGCACGGCGTGGACGGGCGAGTGGTATCCCTACGCCTTCTCTCCGCTGCTCCAGAGCTTCGGCGGCGACCTGA
>JAEURA010000340.1 GCA_016789005.1 Anaerolineae bacterium | reverse complement strand
CGTGCTCAAGTTCATCATGGTCGATCCGAAGCGCGTCGAGCTGACCCAGTACAATGGCATCCCACATCTGATCGCGCCGGTCGTCGTCGAACTGGAGCGCATCGTCAGCGTGCTGAAGTGGTGCACCCGCGAGATGGACGAGCGCTACCGCAAGTTCAGCATGGCGTCGGCGCGCAACATCGAGGACTACAACAAGCATTTGCCGTCCACCGAAGAACCGATGCCCTACATCGTGGTGATCATCGATGAGCTGGCGGACCTGATGATGCTCGCCCCGGACGAGACCGAGCGGGTGATCACCCGCATCGCCGCGCTGGCGCGCGCGACCGGCATCCATCTGGTGATCGCCACACAGCGCCCCTCGGTCGATGTCGTCACCGGTCTTATCAAAGCCAACTTCCCGGCGCGTATCGCCTTCGCCGTCGCGGGCAGCGTGGACAGCCGCGTCATCCTGGATCAGCCGGGCGCGGAACGTCTGCTGGGGCGCGGTGACATGCTTTATATGAGCGGCGACTCGCCCGCGCCGCAGCGGCTGCAGGGCGTGTTCGTCTCCGACGCTGAAATCGGCAACATCACCCGCTTCTGGCGCGGACAGGTCACCGACGCCGAACTCGCCGCCATGTTCAAGCCGCTCGGCGCGACCCTGACCGCCTCTGACGAGGACGGCGGATCGCGGGGCGCTTCCGGCGGGTCAGCGGTCTTCAGCCGGGGCGCTGGCGGCTCTTCTTCGTCCAGCGTCATGCCCTGGGAGCGCGAGAACGCCACCCGGCGGGCGCGCGACCGCAACGCCGAAGAGGACATCGACGACGAGATGGAAGAGGAGGATGACGGCGACGACGTGGGCGACGAGCTGTATGAGCAGGCGGTCGAGATGGTGCGCCGGCTCAACCGGGCTTCGGTGTCGCTGCTTCAGCGCCGCCTGCGTATCGGCTACACCCGTGCCGCCCGGCTGATCGACATGATGGAAGAGCGGGGCGTGGTAGGTCCGGCGGTGGAGGGTAGCAAACCGCGCGAGGTCCTGCCGGAACGGTGAAGAAGAGTCTCAGGGGATCACGAATTCGGCCTGGCTCTGCCGGACTTTGTGGTCATCGACGTCAACCTCACCCCCTTGCCCCTCTCCGTGCGGAGAGGGGCGCTTGAGCGCAGCGAAACGGGGTGAGGTTGCGGAATTCGTGATTCACAGAGCCTTTTGCTTCAGCGGGCGAGGCGGTTCCTCTACAGCGCCACCGCCACCGCCCCGGCAGTCCTGTCGGTGTGGGTCAGGCTGACATCCCAGGCGTGGATGCCGAGCGACTCCGCCAGTTCCGCCGCCGCGCCGTGCAGATGCAGCACCGGGCGACCGCGCGGATCGCTGAGAATCTCGATCTCCACCCAGCGCACGTCGCCGATGCCGGTCCCCAGCGCCTTGGCAACCGCTTCCTTCCCCGCCAGCCGCGCCGCCAGCCGGTGCGGGCGGTCTTCACAGTCGGCGCGTTCGCCGGCGGTGAAGAACCGGTTCAGAAACCGCTCCCCCAGCCGTTCGATGCCCCCTTCGACGCGGTCGATGTCGATCAGGTCGATCCCGCAGCGCAGCGCCATGTGGTTCATCCCATCTGCACACAGAATGCGTTACAATCGGTAATCGAATAGTGATTTGATTTTAGCGTGGAGTGCCGCATCATGGCAGTTCGCCAGTACACCGCTGTTGAAACCCCCGCCGCCGCCTCGTCGAACGAAATAGAAGTGCGCAATCCGATCACCGGCGAGGTCATCGGCAGCGCGCCCACCTTCAGCGCCGAGCAGGTGCGCACCGCCGTCGAGCGCGCCCGCGCCGCTCAACCCGCCTGGAACGCCCTGGGCGTGAAGGGGCGCGGCAGGCTGATCCGCCGCTGGGCGGATGCGATGTGGGCGGCGCAGGCGGAATTCATCGCGCTGCTGCGCTCCGAGACGGGCAAGACCGAACCCAACGCCTACAACGAAGTGGCAGTGATCGACAACACCGTCGGCTACTATTATGGCTTCGCGCCGCGCATCCTGCGCCCGCAAAGCCGCAAGACCTTCCTGCCCTTCGTCTACAGGGCGACCGTCTATCACGAGCCATACGGCGTCGTGGGGGCGATCACCCCCTGGAATTATCCCTATCTGAACCTGCTGATCGACGTCATCCCGGCGCTCTTCGCCGGCAACGCCGTCGTCATCAAGCCCAGCGACGTGACCCCGCTCACCGCGCAGTACGCCATCGAAAAAATGCACGCGGTGGGCATCCCCCGCGATGTCGTTCAGGTGGTGACGGGCAGAGGCGACACCGGGCGGGCGCTGATCGAAGCGGTGGACTACATCACCTTCACCGGCAGCACCGCCGTCGGCAGGCAGATCGCCGTGCGCTGCGCTGAACGCATGATCCCCTATTCGCTGGAACTGGGCGGCAAGGACGCCATGATCGTCCTGAATGACGCCGACCTGGAGCAGGCGGCGCTGAGCGCGGTGCGCGGCGGCTTGGAAAACGCCGGGCAGGCGTGCGTCGGCGTGGAGCGCATCTACGTCGAAGCCGGCATTTACGACGCTTTTGTCGAGAAGCTGCGCGGCTACCTGACCCGCATGATCTGCTGTTCCGACGACGGCTATGGCGTCCACATGGGCAGCATGACCAACCCCCGCGAGGTGGAGCGGGTCGAGGCGCACCTGGAAGATGCCGTGCAGCGCGGCGCGCAGGTGCTCGCCGGTGGCTACCGTCTGACCGACAAAGGACCGCTCTTCTATGCCCCGACGCTGCTCACCGGGGTCGATCACACCATGCGGGTGATGACCGAGGAGACCTTTGGTCCGCTGCTGCCAGTGATGAAGGTGCGTGACGCCGAAGAGGCGCTGCGGCTGGCGAACGACAGCGTCTACGGCTTGTCCGGGTCGGTCTTCAGCCGCGACGAACGGCGCGCCATCGAACTCGCCCGGCGCATGCAGTCGGGCGACGTTTCGGTCAACGGCACGCAGCTGTTCTTCCTGGCGACGGCGGCGAACATGGGCGGCTTCAAGGAGAGCGGCATCGGGCGGCGGGGCGGTCCTGAAGGGCTGCTGCGCTACGTCCAGACGCAGACCATCGTCGCCGATCGGCTGCCGATCAAGAACCGGGAATTCATCCTGGCGAACGGGCGCACCCGCCTGGCTTTTTCGCTCATCCGGCAGCTGCGCAGGATCATCCCGACGATCTGAACGCCGCTACGCGGATTGGCGCGATGCGGCGCGCACTATGCCGTTGGAAACCCGCCCGACTTCCGCGCCGGCTCTAACCCTGGCAGCCGGTCAAGATCGCCCAGCGCCAGCCACCCGCCTGCCCCGCAGACCACGCAGTCTGGACTGCGTGACGCGCCGATCCGCCGCAGCTCCTGCGTCTGCATGAAGTAGTAGACGACCGAGGCGCTTTCGCGGTAGGGGACGATCAGGTTGAGGAATTCCCCGACAGCGAGCGACGCCAGCGTAGCGTTCAGGAAGACCACCGACGGCGCCGGGATATCCTCGGTGGGGATGTAGCCGCGCGCCTGATGCTCGGCGCGGTCATCCGGCGGGAGCAGATCGCGCATCGCCTGGGCGGAATCGATGGCGTCGATGCAGTTCAGACAGAATATGCCCGGCAGCATCACCCGGAACTGCCCGCCCGCCTCGGTGATGTGACCGTCTCCGTCGGTGAAGATGCCTGTGCCGATGTCGATGTAGGGCAGGAGATACTGCACGCTCAGCGCATTGAGGATCAGCCGGCTGCCGTGCGTGTCGGTGCAGCCGAACAGCACGTCCACATCCTTGAGCGCGGCGAGCGCGGCGGCGGTCGGGAAGGCTTCGGCGAACGATGCCGTCTTTGCGCCGGGGTCGATGCTCTGGATGGCG
>JAEURA010000336.1 GCA_016789005.1 Anaerolineae bacterium | reverse complement strand
AATCCCGGGCGGAAACTCACGCCCTTCGCTTCCCCTGGCAGGAGGTTCGTTGTTCAGGAGGCGGCGTCCCACCTGCGACCACAGTCCCAGCGGCGGGCGTTTTCCGAAATAGCGCCAGAGCTCGACGCCCGATGAAAGCAGCCGGGACAGCCGCATCTGCGGCAGATACGACGCGAGCGGACCACCCCCACCCAGTTCATCCCCCAGGTGCGCGATGAACGCGGTTTTCCCCAGTGAAGCCAGCGCCTCCTTAAAACGCAGCGACTCGCCCGGAGTCAGATGCTGGCGAATCGCATTGGCGATGTGGTAGTAGGGGTGCAGCAGCGCATAGTGGTCCATGCGATGCAGCACGTGGCGCTCCTGGATGCCCAACGCCTGGGCATTCTGAACGCCATAGAGCAGTTCCGGATCATCAATGGCGGTATACACCGAGGTGATCGCCGTGAATTCGGCGCGGCTCTCACCCTTGCGGAGGATGTCCACCGCAACCGCCGTCACCGTTGAGGAGTCCATGCCGCCGCTCAGAGTGAGGACGACGCGGTCGGCGGTCAGCCGATCCCGCACCGCCTCACGAAACACCGCGTTGAACTGCTCGATCACCTCCGCATCGCTCTGAGCGCGCAGCGGCGGCAGTCCCTCAGGAATAGACCAGAATTGACGAATGCTCATCGTGCCATCGCGCAGGATCAGCGCATGCCCCCGGTCCAGACGGCGAATGGCGGCGAAAGGCGTGATGGTACGGTCGAGCCAGAAGCCGTCGCCAAGCGCCAGAAAATCGGCGATGTACAGCGGGTCGAGGTCCTGGCTCAGCCTCGGAAAGTGCCGAATCGGGCGCAGTTCATTGCTGAAAATGAAGGCATCACGAGTCAGCGCATAGTATAACGAACGCTTGCCCAGCGGGTCGCGCGCCGCAAACAAGGTCCGCTCAGCGGAATTCCAGAGCGCGAAGGTGTAGTCGCCGATCAGGTACTCGACGCAGCGTTCGCCAAAGGCGCGAAAGGCGTGCAGAATCAGCGCTGCGTCGCTGGCGTCGTCGGCTGCATCCTCTCTCATCGACCGAAGCTGGTCGATCAGCGCATGCCGTCCGTCGATACGTGCATCGCTGACCAGCGTCAGGTCGCCCCAGGTCAGCGGCTGCGCGTCGCTTTGCAGCGTCTTTGTCAAGCGATTCAGACAATGCGCCATCGCCCAGGTCTCGCCGATCTGGATGCCCTGCCCGTCCCGCCCGCGATGAGCAAGTTTTTCGCTCAGCAGTTCGATCAGAGCAGGGTCGGGCGGCGCGCCGTCGAGATGTATCACACCTGCGTAACCGCTCATGAATCCGACACCCATTTGTCGCGTGAGTATACGTCCTATGGTCAACTCGAAGTTTGCGTTTTACAATACCGAATGAAACACTGACCAGGAGAAATCTGCCTCATGGATGTGACCTACTATCTGCGCTTTGCACGCAAATGGGCATGGTTGATCGTCATTGCAGCCTTCATTTCCGGCGGCATGACCTTCATCCTCAACACCGGCACGCCGCCGACTTATCAGGCGTCCGTGGTGATGTCCATCGGCAGTTACCTGAATCAGGCGAATCCCACCGCGAGCGAGGTCGTCCTTGCCCAGCAGTTGGTGGCAACCTACATCGAAGTGCTGGAACTGAACGACGTGCTCGAGGCGACGCTTGAACAGGTCGGGCTGCAAGGCTTCCCGCCATCGGTGCTGCGCAGCATCGTACGCGCCAGCCAGATACCAGAAACGTCGTTGTTTCGCATCACCGTCGTCAATACCGATCCGCAGTTAGCGGCGGACATCGCCAACGCGCTCGCCGAACAGCTGATCCTGACTGCCCCTGGTCTGAATGCTACCGAACAGCAGCGTCTTGAGAGTCAGCGCAGCGAGCGTGCTCAGCTCGAAATCATGAAGCGGCAGTTCGAGGACCAGCAGGCGGAGCTGGAACAGCAGATCGCCACCACGACTGACAACGACGAGCTTGTCCGTCTCCAGGCGCGCAACAACGACCTGCTGCGCGAGATTCGCGAGACCTCGACGGTCATCAACAGTTACGATCAGTCGATTGACCAGCTCGAGCAGCGCGCGAACCGTCTTGAAATCCTGGAATCGGCGACCGTACCCACGAATTCCAGCGGCGTCGACCTGATCAGCGCGTCGCTGGCGGGCGGTCTCATCGGCGCGATCATCGCCCTGAGCGCGGTCATCGCCCTCGAATACCTCGACGATGTGGTGCGCTCCAGCGAGATCGCCGTGCAGTCCCTCGGTCTTCCCGTCATGGGCGCGATCATGCGCATCGGCAAGCGTACAGATACCTATAACGACCGCCTCGTCTACAACTATCCATCCATGTCACCGATAGCCGAAGGCTATCGAACGCTCCGCACCAACCTGCTCTTCTCCGGCGGCAATTCCGGCAAGGGCGTCTACATCATCACCAGCCCCAGCCCGGAAGAGGGCAAGAGCATGACCACCGCCAATCTGGCGATCACCATGGCGCTGGCGGGCTTGCAGGTACTCCTGGTGGATGCCGACCTCCGCCGCCCGAAGATGCATGAAATCTTCGAGCTGGAAAACAATGTCGGCTTAACCACCCTGCTGTTTGCCGATCCCAGCGTCAATACGCTGGATGGCGATAGCGAGGACAAGATGCCGACCAATCTGCGCCAGTGCCTTCAGAACACGTCGGTGCCCCGTCTCCGCGTGATCACCAGCGGTTTCATCCCCTCCAACCCGACGGAGATCCTCGGTTCGGCGCTGATGCAGCGCTGGATCGAAGCCTTCCGGGCTGCCCCGAACATCGACGTGGTACTCATCGACTCGCCGCCTTGCCTGATGGTCGCCGATGCTACGGTCCTGGCGGCAACGGCGAAGGGCGACGTGCTGCTGGTCCTGGATGCCAGCAAAACCCGGCGCGGCGCAGCGCAGAAGGCGAAAGAGCGCTTCGAGCAGCTGGGACTTGAGGTCAAGGGGATCATCCTCAACCGCCTGAACCCGCGCGACGAGACTTACGAGTACACTTACTCCTACGGCTACTATTACACGCCCACCTCCAAGACCGCCCCTCGTGGGAAGAGCGGCAGCGGTCGGCGTGAACGAGTCCAGCAGGCGGTTGAAGAACGCGAGCCGGCGGAATCGACTGAAGAGTAGCTGCCCGATGCGCCAATCTAAAGGATGAATCCCGGATAATCCTGATATAATCGAGTCATGTCGCCGGTAAGCTCACTGAAATAGCCCAGGATAGAGCGCCGGCGACATCGCAATGGAACGACAGCAGGATCATCAAGGGAAATCGATGGAAACCTACCCCAACGGAGAAATCAGAAACCTACGCCTCCGGCGCGTGTGGCGCATTGGACTCAACATTGCGGTTGACCTCGTCATCGCCATCGGTGCGTATCTGCTCACCATCGTGTTTCTGATGCTCACCGACGGCGATTATGTCAGATTCAAAGTTCCGTATGCGAACCTGTTTCTGAACGCCTGCGTGCTGGCGCTGGCGCTCCTGGCATTCGGCGTCTATCGTCGCATCTGGCAGCGCACCAGCGGACACGGTGTCATGCTCATCGTCAACGCCATGCTTGCTGCCTCTCTGGCGACCATCGTCCTGACGGCTGCGCTTCGCCAGCAGGATGTCCTGCCGCTTCAGGTGATCGTCCTGGGGAATGTCAGCTCCCTGGTCGGCTTCGTCGCCATCCGCTATCGTTCCCGTCTGGCAAGCGGGCTGCGCTGGCGATGGCGCGCTTTCGTCTTTCACAAGTTCCCGTCCAATCCCACCCGCGTCCTGATCGTCGGCGCGGGCGAATCCGGTCAGGTCCTCGCCTGGCAGCTGAAGCATCGCTTCCGCCAGAATCTCTATCAGGTGATCGGCTTTATCGACGACGATGTGACGAAACGGGGCATGTACGTCGAAGGCTGCCCGATCATCGGCGCCCGAAATGACATCATCGAACTGGCGGAGCGGCACAATGTTGACCTGATCGTCGTCGCCATCCACAACATCTCCGGTCCCAGTTTCCGTGAGATTCTGACCATCTGCGAGAAGACCAAAGCCCTGATTAAGGTCGTTCCGGATATCCAGGGGATGGTGAGCGCGCAGCACACCACTGAGGTACTGCGTGATGTTCAGGCAGAGGATCTGATTGGTCGGACGCCGATCACGCAGCACGAAAGTGTCGATCTTTCGCCCGTCAAGGGGAAAGTCATCCTCGTCACCGGCGCGGCTGGCTCGATCGGCTCGGAGTTGTGCCGGCAAATCATGAGCTACGCGCCATCCAGGCTGGTGATCCTCGACAACAATGAGAGCGGGCTGTATGACCTGGCAGTAGAACTGGGGACCAAACATCCCGATGTCCACTTCGTCGAGGCGCTGGTGGACATCACGGTGCGGCAGACATTGGCGGAGGTCTTCCGGACTCATCAACCGCAAATCGTCTTCCACGCCGCCGCCTACAAACACGTGCCGATGCTGGAGCACTATCCATCGGAGGCGGTTCGCGTCAACCTGCGCGGGACCCGCAATCTGGTCCAGCTGGCGCAGGAGTTCCATGTCGAACGCTTCGTCTTGATCTCGACCGACAAGGCTGTCAAGCCCTCCAGCGTGATGGGCGCAAGCAAGCGGCTGTGCGAACTGATGCTGCACGCGCTCTCGCTTCAGCCAGAGACCGCCACCCGCTACGCGGCGGTGCGCTTTGGGAACGTCCTCGGGAGCCGGGGCAGCGTCGTGCCGACGTTCAATCGGCAGATTGATCGTGGGGGTCCGGTGACGGTCACCCACCAGGATATGACGCGCTATTTCATGAGCATCCCGGAAGCCGTCAACCTGATCATCCACGCGGCGAGCATGACCGACGGAGACGACATCTACGTGCTGCAAATGGGCGAAGTCGTGCGCATCGTCGATCTGGCGGAACGCATGATACGTCTGCGCGGTTTGCGTCCCTACCGTGATATCGAGATTAAATTCACCGGCATTCGTCCCGGCGAGAAGATGCATGAAGAGTTGTTCAATGAAATTGAAACGCCCAACGAGACGCTTCATCCCAACATCATGCAGGTCAACACCTGGCGCGAAGATTTCGAGAGTGAGCGATTCTGGTCAGAAATTGAGACGCTCGTAAACAGCGATTTCAGCGCGGGAGCCGAAGCCCTGGCGGCGATGACGCGCATCATCACCCCGCCGCCTGCTCCTGCCGACTCCAACGGCGTCGCGAACAGCCTGCGGGTCGAACAGAGTGTTCCACAACACACCTAGACACAGGACCTGGCTAACAGAAGAGTCTTGCGCGAAACCCAACTGGCGCGCACAATTCCATTCTGCAAGCCAGCATTCATCTCTGACAACTACCGAGTAGGTCTGTTCATGGCGATTTCTCCCGAAACCTCATCTGTAGACGAGCCGGCTGGCAGCCAGACGGCGCAAGAGGAGTCGCCACCCGGCTCCATAGGTCCGCTCTATACGACCCCCGAACCGCGCCGCCGGGTGCGCCGGCGCAAGCGCAAGGGGGGTATTTTCCGAAAGATCCTCAAGCGCTTCGGCATTCGGCGCAGGGTCAGCGGCATCATCGTCGCCTTCCTCAGCCTTGCCGTCGCCGCCGTCGTCATCTATGCGGCGCTGGTGGTGGATTCGCTCAGCGGGATCAACAGCGCGATCACCGAACTGGAACGCATCCTGACCGGTATCGAAGGCGACTCCACCGCCAGCATCTCGCTGAACGACTATGAGCGTCTCGCCGAAGGCGTCGAAAATGTGGATAAGAGCCTGGAGGTCAGCCAGAATCGCCTGATTCTGATGCGCCCATTTCAGACGATCCACCCCAATGTGGATGTCGCGCTCAGGAGTCTCGACATCGCCAGGGCGCTCACCGGTTCGGCGGACACCATGCTGGCGGGTTTACGTCCTGCTGTGTTCTATCTCGTCTCCGGCGACGAGCCGGACGCTGCCATCGCCCAGATTTCGTCAGGCGACCGACTGGTCGAACTGCTGGAGATCGGTCGAAACCAGTTCGCCCGCGCTCAGACCGAGCTGGACGCAGCCAAAGCCATGCTTGATGTCCTGCCCGTCGAAAGCGCGTCGCTCGACATCATTCGCATGACCGAACGCCTTGGCGATTTCTACGAGCAGGTTTCCAGCATCAACGGCGTCCTGATCGACTCTACCAATTTGCTCAACGTCGTGCTGGGCTTGGATGGCGACAAGAATTATCTCGTGCTGGCGGTCAACAGCGACGAACTCCGCCCTTCCGGCGGTTTCCTCAGCACATGGGGATGGTTCAAAGTGCGCAACGGCCGCATTGTCGAGTTCGACTACAGCGCCTCGACGATAGACAGCCCGGTCCCGCCAGCCTCTGACATGGGCAACACGCTGGGTATCCCCAACTGGTGGATTCAGTACCGCCAGCCGATCTACGCCGCCTGGGATGGAAGCTGGCATGCCGACTTTCCCTCCACCGCCGAAATGGCGATGTGGTACTACAACAACGGCAACAACATCAATGCGCCGGTCGATGGCGTACTGTCGTTCGACATTTACGCCTTTGAGTACGTCCTCGCAGCGCTGGGCGAAGTGGAACTCGACGAGTACCGGGTCACCGTGACCGCCGAGAACTTCCGGCAGCTGGTCTACGACATCCGCGCCTACAGCGCTGGACTCGAACCGCACAAGGCTTTCGTCGCGGCGATCTACACCAAGATCATGTCGGACTGGCAGGAGGCGAGCCGCGACCCGGAACGGAACACGCTCATCCTGAACGCCCTGCTCCGGGCGGTACAGGAGAAGCACGTCATGGTTCATCTCGCCGACGATGGGCTGAATCATGCCATCGACATGCTGGGCTGGTCCGGGAGTCAGCGCACCGAACCGGCGAACGATTACCTGATGGTGGTCGACAGCAACCTCGGCAACAAGTCTAACCGCTCAGTGATCCGCGATCTGACCTACGACGTTACGCTTCTCGATGACGGCAATCTCAACAAACGGCTCACAGTCGCCTATGAATACCCGGCAGAACTGGCAGACAACGACCCGGCGGTCGATCCGGAATATCACGGACGGATCGACTATGCCACGATGGTGCAGATTTACGGTCCGGAAGACTCAGAGATGGTGGAAGCACCGTCCGACATCAGTTTCCCCATCGAGAGCGAGCTGCACGATCTCTGGTTAGTCTCTACGGCGTTCGTCGTCCCTTACAACGACTCTCGGCGCGTTCAATTCTCCTACGAATCGCCATCCGTATGGGAGCGCTTCGGCAGGTATGGTCGCTACCGCCTGATCATCCAGAAACAGCCGGGCACGCGAGGCGACGCTGTGACCGTGCAGATCACCCTGCCACCTGAAACACAGGTGGTGGAGTCCAATCCGCCCTTCACGACGACCTACGATTTGGATCAGGTCGTCGTGGAGTACCGCCTCGACCTGGCAACTGATGTACATCTGGACCTCATCTTCGAATTCAAGCCGGAAGTGGTGGCGCGCCTGGAAGGGACGTAATCCGAGCAGGCGAAGATCTCGGCTTGTTCAGAGTTTCGCTGCGGAATTTCAGCGGAAAGAAGCCGTGCAGCGCCCTTGCGATATGGGCGGGAAAGCGCGGCTCCTTGGGTTAAATTGGGAAATATTTGGGTAATTCTGCGATACTCGCAGAATCCCACATGATCGGAAGGCAGAACGCAACCATGAATGTATTGGTCACCGGCGGCGCAGGGTACATCGGCAGTCACATGGTGGATACCCTGATCAGGCGGGGCGATACCGTGACGGTATTCGACAGCCTGGTCACTGGACACCGCGAAGCGGTGCATCCCGACGCGAAGCTGGTCGTCGGCGATCTCCTGGACCCTGTGGCGATCAACGCCGCCTTCGACTCCCAGGCATTCGATGGCATCTATCACTTCGCATCCTACATCGTTGTGCCAGAGAGCATGCAGAAGCCGTTCAAGTATCTGCGCGATAACGTCATCGCTGCCGCCAATCTGTTAGAAGCAGCAGCGGCGCACAGCGTCAAACGCTTCATCCTGTCTTCGACGGCGGCGCTCTTCGACCAACCGTCCAGAGTGCCCATCGACGAGTCGGAGCGCGTGATACCTGGAAGCCCCTACGGCGAAAGCAAGGCGATGATCGAACGCCTGCTCGTGTGGGTAGACCGCATCTACGGCATGAAGACCTGCGCGCTGCGCTATTTCAATGCTGCCGGCGCTCACCCCTCAGCCCACATCGGCGAAGATCACGACCCAGAATCGCACCTCATTCCTATCGTGCTCCAGGTCGCCCTGGGACAGCGCGACAGCGTGGTCGTCTACGGCAGCGACTACCCCACCCCAGACGGCACAGCGGTCCGTGACTACATTCACGTCCTCGATCTGGCGTCGGCGCACATCCTGGCGATGGAAGCCCTGGCAGATGGACCGAGCCGCGCCTACAACCTGGGCACCGGAAGAGGCTTCTCGGTCAAGGAAGTCGTGGAATGCGCCCGCCAAGTGACGGGGCATCCGATTCCGACGACTTCAGGTCCACGTCGCGCCGGCGACCTGGCGGAGCTGATCGCCGATTCAGCAGCCATCCAGCGCGAGATGGGCTGGCGACCGCAGTACGTCGAATTGCAGCAGATCATCGAGACGGCTTGGCACTGGCACAGCGCGCACCCGCGCGGTTACGCTTCGGCGAACAACCCCGGATAAGGCAGATTATCGGATTCAGGGCGCGCGAGCCACTGCGCGAGCGTCTGCGCGCTCTGATCCCTTGCTGAGAGGATCGGGTCGGGGATGGGCCAGCGAATGCCCACCGCCGGATCATTATAGAGAATGCCGGACTCGTGCCTGCCGTCATAGGTTCCCGTGCAGAGATATTCGACCTCCGCATATTCCGACAGCACGCAGTAGCCGCGCGCGAAGCCGGCGGGCGCCCACATCTGCCGGCGGTTCTGGTCAGAAAGCACCTCACCGTGCCAGCCGCCCAGCGTCGGCGAATGTTTGCGCACATCGACTGCGACCACGAACGCCTCGCCTCGCGTCACCCGCATCAGCTTGCCCATCGGCGGCTCCCACTGAAAGTGCAGACCGCGCAGCACCCCCCGGGTCGAACCCGCCAGATTGAGCTGGACGAAATTCATCGGCAAGCCAACTTCGGCATACAGGTCGCGACGGTACACTTCCATGAAGAATCCACGATGATCCTGAAAGTACTCGTGGCTGAAGACTTTGACCGCGCCGAAATAGGTTCCCTCGATGATGATCTTCATGTTGCCTCTTCGCTTTCGATGAACTGCCGCCGGTACAGCTGCGCATACAACCCGTCCAGCGCCAGCAGCGTGTCGTGCGTCCCCTCTTCCACGATCTCGCCGCGCTGCATCACCAGGATGCGGTCGACCTGACGCACCGTGCTGAGCCGATGGGCGATGACGATGCTGGTCCGCCCCTGGAGCACACGGTGAAGCCCGGTCTGAATGTCTTCTTCCGTTTCGGTATCGATGCTGCTGGTCGCTTCATCCAGGACCAGGATGCTGTCCGGATGATGCAGCAGCGCGCGCGCCAGGGCGATGAGCTGGCGCTGTCCCTGGGAGAGATTTGCCCCACCCGGCAGAAGCGGCGTATCCAGCCCCTGCGGCAGCCGCTCGATGAAACGGCTGGCACAGGCAGTGCGCGCCGCCTGCCCGATGCGTTCGCGAGGGATCGCCATGTCGAACAGACTGATATTTTCGGCGATTGTTCCGGTAAAACAATAGGGGTTTTGCGGCACAATTGTGACCATACGGCGCAGTTCGGCGGCGCTGATCTGCCGCACATCGACCCCGCCGACGCGCACGGCGCCCTGTGTCACATCGTAGAATCGCCCGACTAAGCCCGCTAGCGAGGTTTTGCCCGCGCCGGTTGCGCCGACGATTGCCACGCGCTGCCCCGCAGGGATGTGCAGGACCAGGTCGCGGATGACCGGGTGCCCTTCCTCGTAGGCGAACGTCACGTGGTCGAACTCGACCGTCAGCGCGACATCGGCGGTCGCCGCAGGATGCGCTGGCTCTTCCACCGAAGGCTCGACATGCAGCATGCGCGCCAGACGTTCGCCCGCCGAAAGTGCGGTTTGCACCTGCGCGATCTGCTCGGCGAGGTTCTGAATCGGTTCGAACATGCGGCGGGTATAGTCTACAAAGGCGATCAGCATGCCCAGCGTCACCCACCCGGCGAAGACCCCTTCCCCACCGGCATAGAGGACCAGCGCCAGCCCCAGGGTGATCAAGACCTGAAGGGTGGATGCATACCAGGTATAGTAATCGCGCAGGTCGGTGTGCACTTCGCGATAGGCGTCGTTCTTCTCTTTGAAACCGGCGCGGCTGACGGCTTGCCGCCCAAAGAGTTGAATCACCAGCATGCCGCTGAACTGCTCGTTCAGATACGCCAGTTTTTCTGCCACCAGGCGGTGGTAGCGGTTTGACGCCTGGCGAATCCGCTTGCGGAAGTAAACCGTCGAGCCGATCATCACCGGCAGGACGATGAAGGCGATCAACGCCAGGCGCGCATTGATCAGCAGCATGGCGACGATGACGCCGATGAGCGTGACCATGTTCGTGGCGACCATCACCACGCTGGTCGATACCAGCTCCGTCAGCGCGTCGATGTCGTTGGTCATGCGCGAAACCAGCTGCCCGACCGGCGTCACATTGAAGAAGCGCATATCCTGCCGCAGGATATGCTCGAACAGACGCGCGCGCAGATCGCGCAGGGTGTTCTGCCCGACCGTTTGCAGCAGATAGATGTAGCCGAAGCGCAGGATGTAGATGGCGATGACCACGCCGAAATAGAGCAGCCCGAACGGGATCAAACCCTCCAGGTCGCCGGTGGCAATCGGGCCGTCTACCGCTTTCTGCACCAGGTAGGGCAGCGCGGTAGAAAGGATTGACACGATGACTAATCCCAGAAAGACCACCGCCAGCGATCCGCGATAGGGCGCGAGAAACTGCCCCAGCATGCGAAACAGGTAGCGGTCGGTGATCTTCTCTGTCTGCAAATCAACAGCGGAGAGCCGCCGAGCATCAATGCTGGATGAGCTCAATTTCGTCTTCCTCGAATTCGCGCGCTGCCATCCGCGCATACATGCCATTCTGAGCGATCAGCGCGTGGTGGGTGCCGCTTTCTGCCACCCTGCCGTTATCCAGGACGAGGATCAGATCGGCATCTTTCACCGTCGCAATGCGATGAGCAATGATCAGGCTGGTGCGCGCTCGCAGCACGTCGCGCAGCGCGTGCAGTATGTCGGCAGCGGTATGGGTGTCCACGCTCGACAGGGCGTCATCCAGCACCAGGATCGCCGGGTCCCGCACCACCGCCCGGGCGATGGCGACGCGCTGCTTCTGCCCACCGCTGAGCATCACCCCTTTTTCGCCCACCAGCGTCTCCATGCCTTTGGGAAGCTGCGGCAGATCGCTGGTCACGCGCGCAATGGTCGCCGCGCGCATCAGCGCCTCTTCGCCGGCATCATCCCTGCCCATACGGATGTTCTCACGCAGCGGTGCGCTGAACAGAAAAGTTGACTGCGGGACATAGGCGATGCCGCGTCGCAGGTCTTCAAGGCGCAGGTCGCGCACGTCCACGCCGTCAATCAGGACGCGCCCCTCAGTCACGTCCAGCGCCCGCGCCAGCAGGCTGATCAGCAGCGTCTTGCCGGAACCGGTCGGTCCGGCAATGCCGACCACCGTACCTGCCGGGATATCCAGGTTGATCCCCCGCAGCAGCCAGCGTCCATCGATCTGGACGCCGACGTTTTCGAAGCGAATGTGTCCGCGCACGGTCGGCAGCGGCACGGCATCCGGCGGCGATTCGATGTCGGTGCGGCGCAGCAGCAGCGTCAGCCGCGCCAGCGCGCCGCCCGTCTGCTGGTAGCGCTGATAGATCGTGCCAAGGTGCAGCAGCGACTGGCTGATCCAGCTGAGGAAAAAGAGAAACTGTGTGAAGTTACCCAGGGTCATCGCGCCCTGCACGGTCAGGATTCCCCCGAACAGCACGACCACCGCCATGGTCAGGTTGCTGATCATGTTGGGAAGCATGCCGACCGGTTCATAGCGCCGCTTGAAGTACAGCCAGCGCCGTCGATATTCCTTGTTCTGAACGGCGAATCGAGCGTTGATGCTGTCTTCACGCCCGAAGGTCTTGATGGTCTGTATGCCGGTCACCGAGTCCTGCACAATCGAGGCGATCATCCCCGCCTGATCCTGAACCGCCTCGAACATCGGCGTGAGCGCCGCGCCAGCCCGAATCTGGAACGCGGTTGACAGCGCCAGGACGATGAACACCACCAGCGCCAGCGGCAGATGGATCGCCGCCAGCAGGACGAAGACCACCAGCAGGTTGAGCAGGGCGCTGCTGGCGCGGTTGAAGCCAATTGCCAGCAGCCGCCAGATCATCTCGGTATCGGCGTGGACGCGCGAGATCAGGTCGCCGGTCGAATGACGCTGAAAGAAGCCGTTATCCTGGGTGAGCAGATTTTCGTAGAGGTCGCGGCGGATGTCGTAGTTCACCGCATAAGCAATATTCCCGCTGAAGTGACGCATGCCGAAGAACGCCAGCACCGCGATCAGCGAGAGACCGATCAGGATGGCGATGTCGCCGATCATCTGATCCATCGACAGTCCCGCCTGCAGGTGATCGACGATGATGCCGATGAGCAGCGGTTCGGCAGCCGTCGCCGCGCCGCCGACCATTCCGCTCAAAATGGAACCGAGTGCGGAACCATTGTGTCTGCCGATATAGCGGATCAGCCAGCGCATATCGGCAGTGCGCGCCTCTGGCACAGCCGAGCGTGTGCCTTCCGCGTTCGCCTGGGCGCTCACAGCGGTGATTCCTCCCTGACAAATGTGAACTCTGTTGCGGCAATGTTAAGTGTAACGGGGAGACAGCGACCATGCCAGACCACAATGGTCTGGCATGGTCGCTGCCTTTTGATGAAAGTCCGGTGTTGGCGCAGATGCCCTGAGTCAAGCCTCGAAAGACATCACCGAGCGAGCGACCCGCCGGGTCGTCCGTCGAAAGATGCACGACCTTCGTTCTTAGCCGTCGCGCCGTTCAAGCAGGAACATCGGCACAACCGATCCGCCGCCGGCGGTGACATTCAGCAGCGACACCGACGACAGGCGCGTCAGGCATCCGTAGACCGTTCGTCCATAAAACACGTACGGATCGGCATCAACATAGCGCGGGCTAATGTCCAGATGCCCATCGATCCAGGTCGGGAACGGACGGGTGATCGGCTCTACCCGATGCTGCGCGACAAACGGCGTGGTCAGCGCATGCCTGAGCGCCTCATCCCACACCTCCTGACTGGATTCCCAGCCTAGTGTCACCCCTTTGCCACCATACTCGTCGTTCGGCTTCAACACGAAGCGGTCACGGTTCTCGCTCAGGAATTCCAGCAGGTCAACTTCGCGCCCCTGGAATTCCGTCCGCCGGTCACTGACCAGCCGCGTCCAGGGGATGTGCTCCTCGATGGCGATGCGCTGTTCGGCGGTGAACAAACCGGCGTTGCGCTCATCGCTGACGAAGGCGAACGACGCTTTCTTCGCCATCAGCTTGCAGCTGAAGGAATTGGTCAGCAGCACCGCGCGATCCCGGTACGCCCGCACGATCGGGTTGTCGATCCCCATGCGGTCGATCAGCTCGTTGATCAGGACTCGCTTGTAGATGAGATCGATCTTGCGGTCTCCCGCCCACAGCGCGCCGCTGCGATACTCGACCGCGCGCGGATCGACCAGGAAGGCGCTGACATCCTCGCTCTCGAACGCCCGGCGCGACAGCTCGTGCTCGTTCAGCGTTGGAACTTCGTGCCAGTCCATAATGGCGATCTGCGGTTTGCCATGTCCGCCCCACTCGGCGTATGCCTGAAGCAAAACGCCCAGCAGATCCTTCAGCATCGGCATGGCGTGGACGTGAAAGCGCCTCTCGAAGCGACGCATCGGCTGGAGCATCTCGAACATCTCGACCAGCACATCGCCATAGCCCATGCCCGCCGGGGTTTCGGCGTTGTACTCCACGAACTGGAGCTTGCCCTCTTCAGGGCGAAAGAAGGAATCCAGCCGTGAGGTCGTCCAGGGGACCACGCCGCCAATATCCAGGCTGAACAGCTGCTCTTCATAGGCTTGCAGCGCCAGCTGCTGGCGCAGTTCGGCGCTGTGCAGGCAGGCTTCGTGCGCCCGCGCAAACGCCCCAAGCAGGATCTCGGTCTCGTGCTTGAGGTATGCCCACTGGTCGGTGAAGTAGAAATGCGGGCGCAGCACCGTGCAGATGGGACGGTCGCCGAAGTAGAGACCCATGCGGCGCAGATGCCCGCGCATCTCGCCATCGGTCTCCGCCGCGAGGCTGCCGGCGCTCAGAATCTCGTGATAGGTCTCGATGGCTTCGCGGAGCATCGCCGCTCAACCTCCGCCGTCTAGTGCTTGCGCCAGCTTCCCCCATTGATAGCGCGCCCGCGTCTGCGCCGCCGGATCGAGCGCGTAGCGGATTGCCACTTCTGCCATCGTCTGGACCATCCAGTCGAAATGAACCCGCCCCAGCGAATTCATATCCATATCCGGCGCGGGGTTCATGAAATCGATGGCGTAGGGCACGCCATCCTTGATGGCGAATTCGACGGCGTTCATGTCGTAGCCGAAAGCGCGGTTCAGCCGCAGCGTGTAATCGACCATACGTTCGACCAGATCATCCGGGAAATCGTGCTCCGGCAGGTAGTTGTTGCCATAGACCGGGCGCGGCGTGTACTTCATGACATGGACGTGCTGCTGCCCCAGCCCCATGCACCGCCCGTAGTTGTCCCAGTGGATGTATTCCTGAAGGATCATCGTCAGCAAGCCGCTGTCGTTGTATTTCTCGAACAGGTCGGTCATGTCGTGGACGATATGAACGGATTTCCATCCGCCGCCGTGCGCATCCTTCAGCACCAGCGGGAAACCGCCCAGATAGTCGACGATCCCTTCCCAGTCAATCGGGTAGATCAGATTGCGCAGGCTCTCTTCATGGACGATTCCCGGCACATATTCCTTGTTGGGAAGCACGACTGTCCGGGGGTGCGGGATGCCCATCTTGCTCAGCAGCGACGCCCCGAAAAACTTGTCGTCCGCCGTCCACATGAAGGGATCGTTGATGACCTGCGTCCCCTGCAGCGCCGCGTTCTTCAGCATGCTGCGATAATACGGGACTTCGTGCGAGATGCGATCGACGATGACGCGGTATTGCAGCGGTTCGTTCATCTGCGTCCCGCCCACCTTGGCATATTCTGCCATCACCCCGGTCTCGGATGTGCGGCGGTTGACTTCATCGATGAACGCCGGCGGAAACGACCATTCCCGCCCAACAAATACGCCAACTTTCAGCAGTCCGTCGCTCATTTCACCATCACCTCGTTTAGGAATAAGCTAAAAAGAATTACCTGCGCCCCTAATCATGCCCGCCGATGTATTTCGGCACGATATGCTGCCAGTAGGGCCAGTCATGCACCCAACCGTCCCACTCGCGGTAGGCGTTCCACAGACCTTTGGACCATAACATGGCGCTGAAATCGCGCGACCACTGCACCTGGGGATCGCCAGAACCGGCGACGAGGATGATGTCCTGCCGGCGGATGGCATCGATCCGCCCCGAGTCATGCTCGTGTGGGATGAACGACGCCGGATTATTGAAATGCACGTTGTCGTCGCTGTAGCCGCCGGTGAAGACACGAATGTCATACAACCCGCAGATCCCCAGGATGCGATTGACTTCCCAGGGGTACTTCAGCCCGAACCCTGCCGCGTGGAACGCCCCGAATGACGCGCCCATCGTGATAGTATAGGGATTCGGGTTCTTCCAGCGCATGAACGGCAGGACTTCGTTGTGCAGATACTCGAAATACTGCTGATGGCGATAGGCGCGTCCACCCGGATGCGCCCACCAGGCATACCAGCTCTCTTCGTCGATGCTGTCAACGGCGAAGATCTGAAACCAACCGCGCTCCAGAGGTTCGCGCAGCGCGCCCCACATCATGCCGCGATCTTCCCACTCGTAGAAGCGCCCCTTAGATGTCGGAAAAAGCAGCACCTTCGCCCCGGCATGACCGAAGACCAGCAGCTGCATGTCGCGGTTAAGGGACGGGCTGTACCAACGGTGGTGTTCGCGATTCATCGTCCGTTATCCCTCTGGTGATCGGTTTGCAATAGACTGGTTTGTGCGGCGGATTCAACCGCCAGAGCCGGGTTGATCGCGCCTGCCCCCTGATGCTCGGCGCGAACATTGGGCAGTGGGACGGCGGTCCGCATGAGGATAGACTGAATTTCCTGCGGCGTCAAACGAGGATTCGCCTCCACCATCTGCGCCACCACCGATGTGGCGATGGCAGCGGCAACCGACGTTCCATCGACATGCTGATGCCGGGCATCCACCAGTTTATGCCCGTTGATGCGGGCTTGCAGCAGCGCGTACAGGCTGGGATCAGGGTGCAGTGCATGCTCGCGAGAGATGCTGAGATCGCCATAGCCGCTCATCAGCAGACGCTTCAGCGCCCGCTCGCTCTCCGTCGCCAGCAGCGGTCCCAGCCAGTAGGCTTCGCGATCCACAATCGAGCCGGGCAGGATCGGCGAGGCGATCCAGCGCGCGGGAGCGACCACATCCGGCTTGGACGAACCATCATGGGCGCGTCCATAATTGCTGTGGAACATGCCCCACCGCGCACGATCCAGCGAGTTGCCATCATCGTAGCCGCCCACCACGATAGCTTCGGGAGCGCTGGCTGGCGGCACAACCTCGCCGACGCCGCGATTCCCCGACGCGGCGACCACCGTGATCCCCATCTCGACGAGGCGCTTCACCGCCCAATGCAGGGGGTGTTCCGGGTCGTCGCTGACGAAGTCGCCGCCCACCGACATGTTGACCACTCGAACCCCGAACCGCCTGCCGGCATCGATCAGCCAGCGCAGCCCGCGCAGGATATCGCGCTCCTTGACCTGACCGCGCGGACTGCTGACCTTGACCAGGACCAGCGACGCGCGAGACGCCAAGCCGCGATAGCGCCCGCCAGAGACCGTGCCGTCGCCGCAGGCGATCACACTGGTCATCTGTCCATGCCAGCTCAGATCGTCCACCTGGTCAACCGACGACTCCTCGATGACGTGCTGCGTCGAGGCATCGACATGGACGAGGATGCGCCCCGTCAAATCGGGATGCATATAGAAGCCAGAATCAACAAAGGCGACGGCAACCCCAAGCCCGGTGTACGCCGGCGGAGCCATCAGTCGATCCGGCGTGGGCAGCAGCATCGGCAAAGTAGGATCGTCGTGCGGATAAGGCGCTTTGAAAAGTGTCATAATTTCGGCTAGGCGGCGTCGAACAGGTTCAGGTCAAGTCAGGTTACGAGATCGGCAGATTCTCTTGCGGACGCACGTTCAGCCGGTCTGACCGGTGCGTGTGGCGTCCATCGGCTTGGCGGAAGTGGTGAAATCGCGTGCGAAGCGTTCGGCATAAGACGCGAGCAGCGACTCGACGCGCGCTGGATCAGGCGAGACCACCACCAGCGCCGCGTGATACGGCTTGTTGGCGCGCCACACCACTTCGGGATCGTTGTAGACCGTAAGGTCCGGGTGCTGCTGTCGTGCCAGCGTGACCATCACCCCACCATAGTCGCTGCGCGTCACCGGAAGACGGTACCGTTCGCCGCGCAGCTGCGCGACTTCCAGCGTCGCCCATTCGCGCCACAGATTGATGTTGGTCGCCTGCTCGATCATGTCGGAGATGAACGCGCCGCCGACTCGCGCCGCCGCTTCCAGGAAATAGAAGCGCCCGTCGGCATGCGCTTTGATGAACTCGGCGTGCGTAACGCCGTTGACCATGCCAAGGGTTCGAAGCACTTGGCGATTGATGGCATCCAGCGCCGGCGCGTCATCTGACTCGCGCGGCACGATCCGCGACATGAAGATGCCCCCGCCCTGATAGACCTGCATCGGGGGCGCGCCGTACTTCTGCGCGCTCACGAATTGAATCTCGCCATCGACGGTCAGCGTATCCACATGGTAAACATCGCCGGGGATGAACTGTTCCAGCAGATAATAGGACTGCCGGTCGCCCAGCTCGTCGAGCACCCGCCACACCTCTTCGCTGGAGTTCGGCTTGCGAATGCCCATCGATCCCGCTTCGGTGCGCGGTTTCAGCACCCAGGGCGGCGCAACGCGATCCATATAATCGCGCAGAGCATCATAGTTCTTGACCTGGACGAATTCAGGCACCAGGATGCCTGCGGCATCCGTGATCTGCCGCATCGCCAGCTTGTCACGGAACCGTCGTGCAGCAGTGACTCCTGTTCCGGGCAGGCGCAGGTGCTCGCGCAGCAGCGAGACCAGTTCGACTTCAAACTCGTCCAGCGGCAGGATGTGATCGATGACCATCCCCCGGCACATCCAGCTGACGGTGTTTGTCACATCCTGGTAGCGCCGCAGGTCGGGCACGAACTGGAACAGATCGACGCTCTCGCGGGGCCACGGCTCGTTGCGCAGGCTTTCTTCCGTCACCAGCACGACTTTGCACCCCAGCGCCTTTGCGGTCTGGAGCATGACTTCGCCCTTGAAGGAACTGGAAAGGAACAGAATCGTCAGCGGTTGTGCCATGCCCATATCCTTGCTTGCTCGTGGCAGAGATGCCTGGTGAACGCGCCTTCACTATATCAAGAATCTGGACGATTGACTATTCGCCAGCCGCCAGGCAACAAACATGACATATGTCACCCACAGCCGGAGTTGCAGAGGGTAGTGAAAGCGTATTATAGTCAGCAGCAGCGTCATCGTTTCTGCGGATACGAATGCAGCGGAGTCTTCTTTGTTATGAGTGAAACGGTAGGCATCGTCGGTTGGGGGACTGCTTTTCCAAAGCGCATCGAGACCGCCGCGGATCTCGTCGAGCGAACCGGCATCCCGGAAAAGGTGCTGCGCGAAAAGATGGGCATCCACCAGCGTCACGTCGCGGGCGATGACGATACCGTCACGGCGATGGCATCCGCCGCTGCGCGCAAGGCGATCGGACTTGCAGGCATCGATCCGGCGCAAATCAACATCGTCATCTCTCACGGCAGCGAATATAAAGATCACAACGTCTGGAATGCCGCCGCCAAAATCGCCAGCAACGTCGGCGCGGTCAACGCCTATGCCTTCGATCTGTACGCGCTCTGCGCGGGCGCGCCCATCGCGATCACCACAGCCAAGGGGCTGATGCTGGCGGGTCCGCACCAGGATTATGCGCTGCTCGCAGCGGGCAGCCGGGAAAATGACCTCGTCAACCCTGCCAACCAGCGGGCGCGCTTCATGTTCAACTTTGGGGCGGGCGGTGGCGCGATGCTGCTGCAATATGGGGCGGCGCGCAACCTGATTCTGGGGGCTTCGGCGCTGACCGATGGCAGTTTATCGGAAACCGTCATTCTGACGCGCGCATCGGGGGCGCTCGAAGATGAGGCAAGCGAGGCGCTTGGCGATCTGCGCGGACGGCTGGATGTGACCGACTCGGCATTCATGGCGGAACGACTGGGCGCGGTCTCGCTGCCCAACTTCGTCCGTGTGATCCGCGAAGCCGTCGAGCGCAGCGGCGCAGCGATGGAAGATGTCCGCTTTCTGGGGATCACCCACATGAAGCGTTCGTTTTTCGAGGAAATCCTGGAAACCGTCGGACTGACGCCTGATCAAAGCGCCTACCTCGACAACTATGGGCACATTCAGAGCGTCGATCAGGTACTCTCGCTGGAGATCGGTCTGGCGCAGGAAAAAATACACCCCGGCGATCTGATCGTGCTGGCGGCTGCCGGAACCGGCTACACCTGGAGCGCAGTGGCGATACGGTGGGGGTAAGCGTCATTTATGATGCGGGACCGCCGCCCGAATGCGGACACTGCGGGAAAATGATTGGGATCAGAGACGATATGAACTGGGCGCAGGCATTCGTGGCAGGTCAGCTGACGCTCTTCGCCATCTTCGCGGCTGCCTGGCTGCGGCTGACGCGAAGCGCCGAGGGACTCCTGGTGATCCTGGGGCTGGTGCTGATCGTCGGCGCAGGCGGGCTTTTCGTGCTGGCGGTAGTCGAACACCAGCGGCGTAACCAGTCGTTGCCGAAGATGTCCCCGACTCCCAACCAGCGCGCCGAGCTGGTTGAGTCCGGTCTGTACCGTCACATCCGCCATCCCATCTATACTGCCGTGCTGACCGGCGCGCTCGGCGCCGCGGCGCTGCATGGTCATCTTGCCTTGTTCGCGATGGTCGCCGCGCTGGCGGTGTTTTTCACCATTAAATCGCGCTACGAGGAATCGCTGCTGAGGCAGGTTTACCCGGAGTACGCAGCGTACATGCTGCGGACGGGGCGTTTTCTACCCTTCTTTTGAGAAGTGTAAATCATGAGTGAGCATCAGAGATCTTTCTTCGTCACCGACTGGCTCGACCGGCGCGCCAGGCTGACGCCGCTCCGTGCGGCGCTGGAGGTCGCTGCCACCGGACAGGTGATCACCTACGCCGACTGGAACTGCGCGGCGAACCGCACCGCGAATCTTCTGCGTCAGCTGGGGGTTCGCCGGGGGGATCGAGTGGCGGTCTACAGTATCAACTGTACCGAATATCTGGATGTCTGGATGGCGTGCGGCAAGATAGGCGCCATCCTCCAGAATCTGAACTGGCGGCTGAGCGTCGCTGAGCTTCAGAATCTCCTGGACGATGCCGCCCCGCTGGTGCTGATCTATTCGCAGGAATACGGTGAACAGGTCAACGCGCTCCGTCCTCATCTCGAATCGGTGCGCCACTTCGTCGCCTTCGGCGATCTAGCAGAGGATGACGACCTCCCGTTCGCCCAACGCAACGAGCTGCCCGATGATCGCTATGACCGCCCTGATTTATCGCCCGATGACCCCTGGGTGATCTGCTATACCGGCGGCACAACCGGGCTGCCTAAAGGCGCAGTCCTCACCCACCGCAACATGACCTGGAACAGCGTCAACACGGTGACGAGCTGGGGGCTGACAGCCGACGACGTGGCGATCCTGAATGCTCCCCTCTTTCACACCGGAGGGCTGAACGTCTTCACACTGCCTCTGATCCATGCCGGCGGCAAGAGCATCGTCTGCGCCGGCTTCGATGCCGACCAGGTCTTCGATCTGATCGCATCTCGCGGCGTGACCGTCTTCTTCGGTGTGCCGACCATGTTCGTGGTCATGCAGCAGCATCCGCACTGGGAGGCGGCGGACTTCTCGCGCATGAAGCTGGTGATCAGCGGCGGCGCACCCTGCCCGCTGCCGATCTTCGAGCGTTTCTGGGAAAAAGGCGTGGACTTCAAAACCGGCTATGGTCTGACCGAAGCCGGACCGAACACCTTCTGGCTGCCGGCTGCCGATGTCCGGCGAAAACCCGGCGCGGTCGGTTTTCCGCTGATGCACGTCGATGTCCGCGTCGTGCAGCCAGACGGCTCAGAGTGTGACCCGAATCAGCCGGGAGAACTCATCATTCGCGGCGAACATGTCACCCCCGGCTACTGGAACAACTCCAGAGCGACCGCTGAAGCGATTCGCGACGGATGGCTGCACACGGGCGATCTAGCGGTGCGCGACCCGGAGGGTTACTACTCCATCGTCGGTCGCCTGAAGGACATGATCATCAGCGGCGGCGAGAACATCTACCCTGCTGAAGTCGAAAGCGTCATGCACGCCCATCCCGCCGTCGCCGAAGCCGCGCTCATCGCCGTGCCGGATGACAAATGGGGAGAAGTGGGGCGCGCCATCGTCGTCCTGCGGCACGGGGTAGAACTTTCCGCCAAGGACCTACTCGCCTTCATGGCGACTCGCCTGGCGCGCTACAAGATTCCCAAGAGCGTCGTTTTCGCAGAGGAACTGCCTAAGACAGGACCGGGCAAGATCGACCGGCGCGCGCTGACACAAGAGTATGGCTGACGGCGTGCGGCGGGAACATTCTGCCTCGCGTGCGTCAATTCTCTGGTTCTACCGGATTGGGTGGTCATCCACTTTGTTATGGAAACCTCACCCTCTGCCCTCTCCGCGCGGAGAGGGGCAGGGGGTGAGGTTGGGAGGCAACCACCAAAAACGCTAGAGCGTGACAATTCTTAAACTATTCCAGCCGGAAAAATCGCCCGTTTCGTAGTATATTCAGCGAAATGCTGATCGCTTTCGAATATCGTTAAGCATTAGGGGAAACTATGCCTGTTCCAATCCTTCCTGGCATTACCGCCAAGACAGTCTCAACGCCTCGTCTGACCACCCGTGTCCTCTTCAGCGGTCCCGAAGTCGGCACTCCGGTCCTGTTTCTGCACGGCAACGCCTCCAGTGCCACCTTCTGGGAAGAGACGATGCTGGCGCTCCCGGCAGGTTTTCGCGGCATCGCGCCGGATCAGCGCGGCTATGGCGACGCCGATCCGGCAAAACACATCGACGCGACGCGCGGCACAGGCGATCTCGCCGACGATGCCCTGGCGCTCCTTGACCACCTGGGTGTGGACCACGCCCACGTCGTTGGGCACTCGGCGGGGGGTTCGGTGATCTGGCGACTGCTGATCGCCGCTTCTCACCGTTTTCTGACCGCTACGCTCGCCGCTCCAGGATCTCCCTACGGATTCGGCGGCTCGCACGGCTTGGATGGCGCGCCAAATGCCGCCGACTTCGCCGGGACCGGCGGCGGCACAGTCAACCGCGAATTCGCCCGGCGGGTCGCTGAGGGCGACCGAAGTGAAGAGAACCCCCAGTCCGCACCGCGCATCGTCATGAACAGCTTCTACTGGAAACCGCCATTCCGCCCGGCGCGCGAAGAAGGTCTGCTGTCGTCGCTGCTCTCGACGCATGTCGGCGATCAGGATTATCCCGGCGATCTGACGGCTTCGCCGAACTGGCCCGGCGTTGCCCCCGGCGCATGGGGCATGGTCAACGCCCTCTCGCCGAAATATGCCGGCGACGTGTCGCGGCTGTTCGCCATCGCCGCGAAGCCGCCGATCCTCTGGATACGCGGCGCGGAGGATCAGATCGTCGGCGACAACTCGTTCTTTGACCTGGTTACGCTGGGCACGCTGGGCTACCTGCCGGGCTTCCCCGGCGCCGATGTCCTGCAGCCACAGCCGATGATCGGTCAGACGCGCGCCGTTCTGGAGCAGTATCAGGCGGCAGGCGGCGCATACACCGAGGTCGTCTTCGCCGACTGCGGGCACACGCCCTTCGTCGAGAAATTCGATGAGTTCAACGCTGTCTTTCACAAGCACATCGGGTAATCCGGGGAAGGTTCTCCCCGTCTTGTTTACCAGTGTTTCACAGGTTTAGTCGTTTTAAGGGAGTTTTCGTTCATGTCGAAGAAAATCGTCTTGCTTGTCCTGGCAGCGCTTCTGCTGATCGGCGCAGTCACCGCGAGCGCACAGGATGTCCTGAAGATCGGTGTGCTGACCGATCTCTCCACCGGGCTGGCATTCTACGGCGTCGAGCTGGTCAATGGCTTCCAGCTTGGGCTGGTCTACGCGGCAGGTCTCGATCCTGCCGATTACGCCAGCATTGACGAGGCGCTTGCTGCGGTGACCATCGGCGGTCGCCCCATTGAGATCCTGATTCGCGACACCGCCAGCGACCCCGAAGTCGGGGCGAGCCAGGCGCGTGAGCTGATCGAGCAGGAAGGCGTCGAAATCCTGGTCGGCGCGCCGTCGTCCGGCGTCGTCGTTGGCTTGCAGCAGGTGGCGCTGGACTACAACACTATCCTGTTCGCCGCTCCCGGCGCATCGCCCGCCATCACCGGCGCGAATTTCAACGTCAACACCTTCCGCGTCTGCCGCAACACCTTCCAGGACTTCGCGGCTTTCGCGGCTTATGCCACCGAGAGCCTGGGTAACGAATTCGTCATCCTGGCAGCCGACTACGACTTCGGGCGTTCTTCGGCGGAAGCGGCAGTGGCGACTTACAGCGCGGCGGGCATCACCTTCCCCGTCGATACGATCTACGCTCCGCTGGAGACGACCGACTTCACCCAGTACATCCAGCAGATTCTCGACAGCGGTGCGGACGTCCTGGTGCCGATCTGGGCAGGCGAGACCGCCATCCCCATGTACCAGCAGTTCGACGAGATGGGCGTGCGCGATCAGATGACAGTCCTGGGCGCGTTCAACTCCAATGACATCGTCAAGTTGGCTGCCACCCCGGCGAACCTGGGCGACATCTCCTGGATCGTCTATCACTACACGCTTCCGGAAACCGAGATCAACGACTGGCTGGTCGAGAAACATCAGGCGGTTTACGCCGACGTGCCCGATCTGTTCACTGAATGCGCTTTCGCCACCGCGCAGGCGCTGACCGCCGCAGTTGAAGGCACAGCCGGCGATACCACGCCGGAAGCCCTCATCCCGCAGCTGGAAGGCATGACTTTCGATGGTCCCAAGGGCGAGTACATCATCCGCCCCGGCGACCATCAGGCGCTCGTGCCGATGTACATCGTCCAGCTCGACAATCTCGATGATCCCGACTTCAAGTTCTACGCCCTCCTGCAAGAGGTGGACGCGCTGACCATCGCCCCGCCCTGCCTCGCGCCGGAAGACCGCTGCGCGATGAACGAGGAGTTCATGGCGTCGCTGGGTTCGTAGACCACCTTCCTGAACAATGCCGAGGTCGGTCGGCTGACCGACCTCGGCATGAATCTGAGAAACTGCCGAGATACGATGCAGGAAAACATTCTTCTCGAAACGCGCGATTTACGTAAGGCATTTGGCGGGTTGATCGCGGTCGATGGCGTCAGCGTCAAAGTCGCCCAGGGGTCGATGCACTCGATCATCGGTCCCAACGGCGCAGGCAAGACCACGTTCTTCAACCTGCTCACCGGCAATCATGCCGCGACCAGCGGCAACGTTCTGTACAAGGGTCAGGACATCACGCATCTTCCGCTGCACAGGCGGGCGCACCTGGGCATCGGGCGGTCTTTCCAGATCACCAACATCTTTCCAAACCTGACGGTGCTGGAAAACGTCCGCCTGGCAGCGCAGGCGCTCGGCGGCGATAACTATCGACTGTTTCGCCGTGCCGATTCCTTCCAGCGCTACATCCAGCGGGCACGCCAGGTGATCGACCTGGTCGGGCTGAACGCCGAGACGCTGCTCCCGGCGACCGTCCTGCCGCATGGCGGCAAGCGCAAGCTGGAGCTGGCGATCCTCCTCGCCTCTGACCCGGAGCTGCTGCTGCTCGACGAGCCGACCGCCGGCATGGCGTCGGAACAGGTCCCCGAACTCATCCAGACCATCGACCGGGTTCGGCGGCAGGGCGGCAAGACGATCATCATGGTCGAACACAACATGAGCGTCGTCATGGGCGTCTCTGATCGCATCACGGTCATGAACCAGGGGCGTCTGCTGGCGGAAGGGACGCCTGCCGAGATCGCCGCCAACAAGACAGTGCAGAGCGTTTACCTGGGCGAGCTTTACGGCGACCTGAATGAGGCGGCGGGGGGCAGTCATGGCGTCTAGCGAAGCCATCCTGGAAGTCAAAGATATTCACACCTTCATCGGGCAGTTCCACATCCTGGAAGGGGTCAGTGTCAGCCTGCCGCGCGGCAGCATCGGCGTGCTGCTGGGACGAAACGGAGCCGGCAAGACGACCACCCTGCGCACCATCATGGGCATCACGCCCCCGCGCAGCGGCGAAGTCCGCTTCGAAGGACAGCGCCTCAACAGCATGCGCTCGTTCAGCGTTGCCCGGATGGGCATCGGCTACGTGCCGGAGCATCGCGCGATCTTCAAAGGGCTGACCGTCCGCGAGAATCTGCACATCGCCGAGCGCCGGTCGGGAGACTTCACGCGCAAGGCGGACCTCATCTTTGACCTGTTCCCTGACCTCAAGCGTCTGGTTCACCTGCCGGGTGGCAATCTCTCCGGCGGGCAGCAGCAAATGCTCGCCATCGCCCGCGCCCTGGTTCCCGACAACCGCCTGCTGCTCATCGATGAGCCTTCCGAGGGGCTGGCTCCGGTGATCATCGAACAGCTGATGCACGCCATCCGCCGCCTGTCCGAGCAGACCACCGTCCTGCTGGTCGAGCAGAACTTCCGCATGGCGAGCCAGCTTGCCGACCGCTACACGATCATCGACGAGGGGCAAAGCGCCGTCGCCGGCGACATGCGCGACCTCGTCAAGGATCAGGCGCTTATCCAACGTTATCTAGGTGTGGCATGAGACCGAATATCCTCGTCTCCGTCGCGCTCCTGGTCGCCGTCGTCGCCTTCGGGTATTTCCTTTCACCCGATCTCGGCAGCTTCGGCATCACCATCATGTCCGGGTTGTTCCAGGGGATGCTGCTCTTCCTCGTCGCCTCCGGGCTGTCGATCATCTTCGGCTTGATGGACGTGCTGAACTTCGCCCAGGGCGCTTATTTCATGGTGGGAGCCTACGTCAGCTACTCCGTACACCACAGTCCCGATGTCATGGCAGCGATACCTGACCCCAACATTCGCTTCTTCCTGTCGGTCATCTCGGCGGTCGCCGTCGGAGCCATCCTCGGCGGGCTGCTGGAACGGTTTCTGCTGCGCCCGCTGTACGCCCGCCCTGTCTTTCAGATCGTGCTGACCTTCGGCGTCGCCATCGTGATGACCGAGGCGGTCAAGTTCATCTGGAGCACCAATCCCTACAGCTGGACCGTCCTGTTCTCGCTGCGCGATCAGAGCTTTCAGCTCTTCGGGCAGAGCTTCGGCGTCTACCGGCTGGTGGTCATCGGCATCGGCTTCGCGCTCATCATCCTGATCGGTCTGCTGCTCCAGCGGACGCGCATCGGCATCATCATCCGCGCCGGTGTCGAGGATCGCGAGATGGTCGAAGCGCTCGGCATCAACGTGCGCATGGTCTTCACGCTGGTCTTCACCATCGGCTGCGCCGTGGCGTCTTTCGGCGGGGCGATTGCCGCCCCCTTCCTCGGCGCATCCGCCGGCTTGGCGAACCTCTTCTTGCTCTCGGCTATCGCGGTCGTCGTGTTGGGCGGCATGGGGTCGTATGCCGGCACGGCGATGGGCAGCCTGCTGCTCGGTCTGGCGCTGTCGGTCATGCAGGTCTTCGCCGGCAAGCCGCAGATCGGTCTGCCGGTGCTGGCAAGCATGACGCCGATGATGCTGATGATCCTGGTGCTGCTGGTACGCCCCGGCGGTCTGTTCGGAAAGGGGCGCTGACCGATGCTTCGCCGCACACTCGCTTCCAACTGGTTTTACGTCGTCCTCATGATCGCCCTGATCGTCCTGCCCCACGCCATCGGCTGGGTCAGCGGCGACAGCCCGTTCGGCGTGAGAGGACGCCCGGTCGGTCAGTCGATCTACTGGCAGGGCATCCTGATCGAGGTCTTTGTGCTGGCGGTGCTGGCGATGAGTTACAACCTCGTCTTCGGTTTCACCGGCGTGATCTCCTTCGGGCATGCCCTTTTCTTCGGCGTCGGCGGCTACATCCTGGGCATCGTGCTGGAATATACCGACCTGACCGGAGAGGTCGGACTGCTGATCGGCATCGGACTGACTCTGATCGTCAGCGCCGTCCTGGGGTTGGTGATCGGCTTGGTCACCCTGCGGCTGCGCGGCGTCTACTTCGCCATGTTCACCCTGGCGGTCGCCGAGATGTTCTACATCTTCTTCAGCCGTCTCGCCCTGACGCGCGCCGAAGATGGCTTTGCGCTGACCGAACTGCCGGTCTGGATCGACCCGACCCGCAGCCGCCTCACGTTTTACTACATCGCGCTGGCGCTGCTCGCCGTGACCTTCCTGTTCATCCGCCGGCTCATCTTCTCGCCGACCGGCGCGGTGCTGCTGGCGGTGCGCGAAAACGAGGAGCGTGCCCGCACCATCGGCTTCGATACCCTGCGCTTCAAGCTGCTGGCGATCACCGTCGCCGGCATGATCGCCTCGCTGGCGGGGTTGATTCAGGTGATCCTTAACAAGAAGGTCGGACCGGAAGTCCTGAATGTCAGCAACACCATCGACCCCCTGCTCATGACCATCATCGGTGGTGCTGGGACGTTCACCGGACCGGTCATCGGCGCTGCCGGGCTGCACCTGGGGGACCGACTGCTGCGCGATCTGGTGATCGAAGTCGGCGGGGCGAGCATCGACATCGGCGCGAACTGGGCGCTGATCCTGGGCATCGTCTTCATCCTCGTCGTCCTGGTCTTCCCGTACGGCATCGTCGGCACGTTCAGGCGTTGGCGCACCAGACAGGCTAAATGATATTGAGTCTCTTCACTGCATGATGACATCCTGTTAACGAGAACTACAACAGCGATTTAACTGGACTCCGCTACAAACAGTGACGCCGGTTCGTTTGATAGGGCCCGGCAATTCTGCAATCGTTTGGAGGGAGTCCAGCTTATGTCATTCGTCCGTTTGTTGTCGCGCACGGGAGTGGTGGCGATCCTGGCGTTCGCCATGCTGCTGCCATTTGCCTCGGTATCCGCGCAAGATCTTCCCGTACTTGTTCTGCCGGTCGATCAGGCGCAGTTCCTGCCCGGCGCAGTGTTCGACTTCCGCGTCGAAGTCCACGCAGAAGCCCTTCCAGAGGACTTTGCTGTCACTGTCAACGGCACGGATGCCAGCGCGGTATTTGGAATCGAGCCAACTGCCGAGAGCTGGGCATTTGGACCTGAAGATGCCCCGACACCGGCGCAGTCCTGGGTGTGGCGCAGCGTCACCGCGCCGGCGCCCGGCGAGTATGTCGTCGAGGTGACTGCTGCCGGCGCGACCACCAGCGTCACCTGGGTGGTCCGCGAACCTTCCAGCGAACGTGTGGCGCGCAACATCATCCTCTTCGTCGCCGATGGCATGAGTGTCCCGACCATCACCGCCGCCCGCGCGGCGCGCGGCATCACTCAAGGGCGTCCGACCAATCGTCTGGCGATGGACAGCGCCGAGTTTATCGGTCTCGCCAGCACCAGCAGTGTTGACTCCATCATGGCGGACAGCGCCAACACCGCCAGCGCCTTGAATACGGGTCATATCGGCAGCGTCAACGCGACCGGCAGCTACAGTGACACCTCGCCCGATTCGCTCGACGATCCGCGCGTCGAAACCCTGGGTTCTCTCGCGAGCCGCCTCCACGGCATGTCGGTTGGCGTCGTCACGACCGCTGATTTCAGCGACGCAACTCCGGCGGCAGTCTGGGCGCATGGGCGCAATCGCGGAAACGGAAACCGCAACGCCTACCTCGTGCAGGCACTTGAATCGGGCTATGTTGATGTTCTGATGGGTGGCGGCGCGCGCCGCCTGATCCCCCAGACGGTCGAAGGCTCGCGCCGCGAAGATGACCGCGACCTCTTCGCCGAATACGAAGCAGCCGGCTACACCATCGTGACCAGCGCGACCGAGATGAATGCCGCGCTGGCTGCCGGCGGCGTTGATCAGATGCTCGGCGTATTCCACCCGAATGACATGAACGTCTGGCTGGATCGCAACGTCTATACCGACAACCTGGGCGAGTTCACCGACCAGCCGGGTCTGACGGATATGACCCTGGCGGCGATCCAGGTGTTGAGCCAGAACGAAAACGGTTTCTATCTGCAGGTCGAGGCTGCCAGCGTCGATAAGCAGCTGCACCCGCTCGATCAGGAACGCGCGCTGAGCGATCTGATTGAATTCGATCAGGCAATTGCAGCGGCAGCGGCGTGGGCGGCGGAAAATGCTCCTGACACGCTGATCATCGCGACGGCGGATCACGGACACGGCTATGATGTCTATGGAACCGTCAACCTCGACGAGTTCAATGCCGCCTCTGACGATGCAGGACGCCGCGAAGCCATCGATGTTTACAACAGCGCCCGCTATCCGAATTACCCTGATGTCGACGGTGATGGTTTCCCGGAATGGCAGGATGCCAGCCGCGTCTTCGCCGGCACTGTCAATAACGGACCGGATCATACTGAAGACTTCCAGGTCAGCCCTGTGCCGCGCGTCCCGGCGATTGACGACGGCAATGGCGTGTACGTCGATAACCCGGAAGACGATCCGAACGGCATCCCGGTTTCCGGCGTCCTCGATATCGGCAGCAGCACCGGCGTCCATACCCTTCAGGATGTTCCGGTGTTCGCCTGGGGTCCCGGCGCTCAGAGCGTAGTCGGTCTTTACCACCAAAGCGAAATCTTCTTCATCATGGCGTCCGCGCTCGGTCTGAACCCCGCTGCGGGCAGCTAACCCTTCTTTCCGCCGGTGGGGATATTGCCCCACCGGCGCTTGATTCATGAGGAATCGTGCAGCATGTCCCGCAAACGACTTTTCTTCGGTCTGGTGTTTGCCGTCGCCGGAGCTTCTCTCCTTGGGTCATGTGCTGTGCCAGGCGGCACAGTTCAGCAGGTCACTCCACTGCCTCAGACAGCAGCTGAAGGCACTGCCGCCGCGAGGTCTGCGCTTCAGGCTTCCGTCACGGCGCAGATGGATGAGTCTCAGCAGGGGGACTCGGAAGCTGCGACGCCGACCCCGTTCAATCTGAACCTGGTTGAAGGTCAGGCGCGTGGCATCGCCGCCGCCACCGACGCGGCACTTCAGCCCACACCGCGCAGCGTGATCGCCTTTGACTCCGAGCCGGTGCGTATCCGCTTCGACGAGTTTTACGACGGCTATAACCTGCGGACCGGACTGCTGCTTTCCGACAAGCTGGTCTCTCTGGATGGCAGGCAGGCTGTTCTGGAAGGCTACATGGCTCCGCCGCTGAAACCGGAGCTGGACTACTTCGTCCTCACGCGCGTCAAACTGGCGTTTTGCCCGTTCTGCAGCACAGCGTCGGACTGGCCCGACGACATCGCCCTGATCTACATGCCCGATGGGCTGACCACAGTCGCCACTGATCGTCCGGTGCGCATTACCGGGCGTCTGGAAATCGGACAGTCGGTCGATCAAGAAACCGGCATGGTCAGCCTTGTCCGGCTTTATGCCGATCATGTTGAGACACTCGGCTGATGCTGCGCTTCGAATCGGTATCCCATACCTACAGTGCCCGCGGCATCGAAGCGCGCACGGTCCTCAACATTCCAGCCTGGAGCCTGATGCGCGGAACGCACGCCCTTCTGCGAGGTGTCAGCGGTAGTGGCAAGACGACTTTCTTTAACATCGCTGCCGGTCTGCTACGTCCTACTTCCGGGGAAGTCTATCTTGAGGATCAACCGCTCTACCGGCTGAGCGAAGCGGCGCGCGACCGCATCCGCTCCGCCAAGGTCGGCTATGTTTTTCAAACACATCATCTGATGCCTGGTTTCACAGCGCTCGAAAATGTCCTCATGCCGATGATGTTCGCCCAGGAGATTCCGACCGCCCTCCGCAGGGCGCGCGCCCACGATCTGCTCGGCGCGGTCGGTCTTGCCAATTATGCCCGGCATCGCCCTCACCAGCTCAGCGCCGGACAGCGGCTGCGGGTTGGCGTCGCCCGTGCCCTGGCGAATGAACCGCTGATCGTGCTGGCAGATGAGCCGACGGCGGCGCTTGATGCCGCCAGCTCCGCCCTCGTCATGGAGGCGCTCCAGACGACCTGCCGGGCGAATAATGCGACTCTGCTCGTCGCCAGCCATGATCCCGCGCTCGTCGTTCGGTTCTCCGTCATTTGTGATCTGCATGATGGGCATCTGACCGAAAGCGAGTCTGCTCCAGCATGACCTACGATCTCTTCCTGGCTTGGCGCAGTTTGCGCTCTCGCCCTATTTCCAGCGCTATCACCCTTGTGATCATCGGTCTCGCCGTCGCCCTGCCGCTGGTCGTCCTGACCCTCAGCGACGGCGCCAAGCGAGGTATCGTTCGCGCCAGCGATCCCTTCGGAGTGCTGGTGATCGGCGCGAAGGGTAGTGGACAACAGCTGGTCCTCAGCACGTTGCTCTTGCAGGGCGCGCCGGTGGGCAATATCCCAACAACCCTGTACACCGATCTTAGGGACGACACCCGCGCAACGCTAGCCGTCCCCATCGCGCTCGGCGACAATGTCGGCGGTGCACGCCTGATTGGCACGTCCGCCGACCTCCTGGAACTGCGTCCATCTACCACTGAACCGCTAACCTTCCGCATCGTTCAAGGACGTTTCTTTGAGGCAGATTTCGAGGCGGTCCTGGGCAGCGCTGCGGCGCAGGCGCTGGGGCTCACTGTCGGCAATACGTTTCTGGCATCACATGGCGTTGCACCGGGTTTGGAAGAGGATGTCCACGACGAGCCGTATACCATCGTCGGTGTGTTCGATTCAACCTCCAGCCCTTACGACACTGCCGTCTTCGTTTCGCTGGAGAGCATCTGGCATGCGCACGAACATGAGGAAGACGAAAGGCAGCAGACGTTCGACAATGCCAATGAGCCGACTGAGCCGGAAGAAATGATCACTGCGGTACTCGTCAAGCCTGCCGGGTTCATCGAGGCGAATCTGCTGTGGCAGTCATTCTCGACCGGAACTCAGGCTCAGGCGGCTTTTCCTGGACAGGAGCTCGGCGCGCTCTTCGATCTCTTTGCCCAAGTCGAACGTATCCTTGGCGCTGTCGGTGGGCTAGTGCTGGTCATCGCGGGGCTGACAGCGTTCCTGTCCCTCTACAACGCCATCGCGGCGCGCGAGGGTACAATTGCACTCATGCGCGCCCTGGGCTGCAGCCGCACATCCATCTTTCGGATGGTGATCCTCGAGTCCCTGATCGCAACAATCGCCGGTATCATCCTGGGGCAGCTGCTCGGGTATGTCACTGCCCTCGTCATCGCCGCTCTGCTGACAGCGCAGTCGGCAATACCAGTCCCGGTGCAATTCCTGCCCACACAAGCGACACTGCTTTGGCTCACTCCGCTGTTGCTCGGCGTCGCCGCAGCGATCGTCCCGGCAGTCCGGGCATACCGTGTCGATATCATCCAGAAGCTATTCCCAACCTGATGCGCATGTTCATGATCGCCGCGCTCGTCGTGGTGTTGGCTGGATGCGTGGGAAGGGTTGACAGCCCTGCCCCAGAGGCGATTTCGGAAGAAGAGCCATTCTTCGCCCCAGATTTCTCACTTGCGAACCCGGAGGGTACGCCTGTTCGACTGTCTCATCATCGTGGGCGCTGGGTCATCCTCAATTTCTGGGCGACCTGGTGCGCTCCCTGCGTCGCCGAGATGCCTGTTCTGGAAACCCTGGCTGTCGAGCGTGCCGAAACACATACCCTGATCGGCATCAACATGCGCGAAGACAAAGACGTGGTCGCCGCCTTCGCCGAAGAACACGGGTTGAGTTTTCGTCTGCTTGTTGATCCACCGGACTCGCTGGTCCTGGATTACGGCGTGGTCGGTCTTCCGCAGACGCTCATCATCAGCCCCGAAGGCGAAATCGTCTGGCGTCAGTTCGGACCCATTGACCGTGAAGCCTTTGGCACGACGCTGGATTCGCTCATTTCAGGCTGATCGCGTTACATTCGTGGGCATGATTGTGAATCTACGTCAGCATCGCTCAGAGGAAGTATGCCATGCCCTTATTTGATCTCTCCCTCCATGAACTACAGCACTACCGTCCCACGCGCGAGGAGATGCCCGACTTCGATGCCTTCTGGTCGGCGACGCTCGCCTATACGCGCGGTTATGATCTCAACGCCCATTTCGAACCGGTCGACCAGGGTTCAAGGGTCTTCAACACCTACGATGTCACCTTCAACGGCTACGGCGGGCAGCCGGTTAAGGGCTGGTTCATCCTGCCGGCGCAGACTGAAGGGCTGATCCCCTGCATCGTCATGTATCAGGGCTATGGCGGCGGACGCGGCTTCTCCTTCGACCACTTCCAATGGCCCGCCTGCGGCTATGCCCTGCTGATGATGGACACGCGCGGGCAGGGCAGCACATGGTCGCCCGGTGACACGCCCGACCTGCCAACCGACGGCGCGAATCCGTTCTTCCCCGGCTTCATGACCCAGGGCATCCTCGACAAGACCACATATTATTACCGCCGCGTCTTCGCCGACGCAGCGCGCGCCGTTGAGGCTGCATCATCACACCCCCAGGTGGACTCCGGGCGGATCGCCGTCACCGGTGGAAGCCAGGGCGGCGGCATCACGCTGGCGGCGGCGGCGCTCATGCGCGGTCACGTGGCGGCGGCACTGCCCGATGTGCCCTTTCTGTGCCATTACCGCCGCGCCACCACGCTGATCGATACCGCGCCTTATAACGAGATCACCCGCTACCTCAAGACACATCGCGACAAGATCGACGCCGCCTTCACCACTTTGAGCTATTTCGATGGGATGAACTTCGCCGCCCGCGCCGACGCGCCGGCGCTCTTCTCAGTCGGCTTGATGGACGACATCTGCCCGCCCTCTACCGTCTACGCTGCCTATAACCACTACGCCGGCGACAAGCAGATCGCCGTCTACCCTTTTAACAACCATGAAGGTGGGCAGGGTTTTCATCATCTGGCGAAGGTGCGCTTCCTGGAACGGCTCTGGGGAGGGTGATCGAAAGCTGCTAAACGGGGGGCGAGCAGAGGAAAACAGGAGACCCGGAACGCTGTTCCGGGCCTCATTTCGCGATCAGTTGGTCGAATAGAGACCGAAGGCGTTGCCCTCGGTGTCCTTCACGGTGGCGTAGTAGCCCGCGCCCTCCATATAGGTCTTTTCGGTCACGACGGTGCCGCCCGCGCCGGCGACACGGCTGAGCGCTTCCGTCAGGTCCTGACCGCAGTTGATGTAGATGTACATGCCCTTGTCGCTCGGCTCGAAATTCGTCGTCTGATTGAGCGAAAATCCCGGTCCACCGGCGTCGCCATCGCCGAACAAGGTCGCCGTGCGCCGCGCGCCGTCGTCGCGAATTTCGGTCGCCTCCAGCTGAAACACCGCCCGGTAGAACCGCACTGCACGCTCAATATCCTTGACCGGAACCTCGACCCAGACAATGCTCGTCATCTCACGGTTTCCTTTGTGGTTTTAGCGCATA
>JAEURA010000311.1 GCA_016789005.1 Anaerolineae bacterium | reverse complement strand
CCTCAAGCGGATTCATACCTCACCCCCGTCGTAGGCTGCGGATATGCGATGATGGCAGATCTGCCGGGAGGGTTCAAGGCAGCCATGCCTTGCCTTCTGTGAAGTCACGATTCTTGATCTTGACCTCAACTTTCTCCAACTCGGCGACCGCGTCAATGAGGTGCTGCGCGAAGCGGCTGAAGGCGACCTCTCCTTTTTCCGCCGTGCCCCTGTGCGGGTTGCCCATCGTCCCGCTGTCGGTGAATTCCTCGTGGTCGAAGGGGAAGTTGAAGTACTGGTAGCCCTGGAACTCGGCGTCGGGCATGCCGTCCTTTTTTGCCCAGGCTTCGCCGAGCCAGCGCGGCGCATGCGCTTTATCGACATGCGCCCGATCCAGCCGCACCAGCCGGGGATCGTGGGCGAGGCACTGGCTGGTCTCCAGTTCGCCGGCGTGCCAGCCGGGGGTTTCCTCGACCGGTCCTTCCAGCACGTCTTTCAGCATGCCGATGTAGCGTTCGGCATAAGGCTTGTAGTAGGCGATCAGTGCCCCGGTTTCGTAGCGCAGGCGGCGCAGCACCGGGTCGATGACCTTGACGTTCGAGCCGTGCCCATTGACGAAGATCAGCCGGTTGAAGCCGTGATGGATGAGTGACCGCCCGATGTCGTAGATCAGATTCAGGTAGGTGTCGGCGCGCAGGGTGATCGTCCCTGCGCCGAAGCCGGGCGCGCGCATGTGCTGCGGCGAATAGCCGAGCCAGAGGGTGGGCGTGTACAGGATGCCCGCCTGTTCGCCGGCGCGGCTGGCGACTTCTTCGGCGGTGATGGTGTCGCAGTACAGCGGCAGGTGGGGTCCATGCTGTTCCAGGCTGGCTTTGGGGATGAGGATGGTATCGGAGTGTTTGAGGTACTCCTGCACATCGACATAGCTCAGGTCGCCCAGGCAGAAGGAGGGAAACCCCAGCGATTTGGTAGCGCGTTCTGACATGATAAATCCTCTCAACAACAATCTCGCTGATGCTTCAGCCCATCACCATGCCTGCAAACGCAAGCCCTCGATGTGTTCAAAGTGTGCATCGCGAGTGGCAAGAACTAGGTCATACTGAAACGCTGCTGCTGCAATCCAGATGTCGTTTTCCGGGATAGGGCGTCCCTTACGCTGAAGCTGAAGCTTGATCTTTCCATAGTGATCGGCGGTTGTCGTCGCGACAGGCAGTATGCGCACGAGGTCTGCGAGGGCGCGAATTCGCGCCAGGTTCTCATCACGCTGCGTAGACTTATAGTCGCCGAAGAACAGCTCCCCGATGGTCACGCTTGAAACGTAGACATTCGCCAGTTCCAGCCGGGAAAGCACGCTGGGGTCTCGGTTGAAATAGGCGGCGACGATGACCGTATCGAGCAGATACCGCTCACCACCAGTCATCAGGATTGACCTGTTCGCAGGCTTCCTCAATCGCCGACATTATTTCATCGACAGCGCCCGGCGAGAACACAAATGCCTGCTGTGCTGCCAGGAGCTTGCTTCCCGGCGTCGGCGCCGGCGTGTCGTCTACCAACCTGACGAGATAAGCCATAAGCTCTTCACGCTCGACGGCGGAAAGCTCGTTGGCAGCGCGTTTTATGTCCTGAAGCGCGATCATCCCGAATTTTCCCTCAACCTGTCACCGCTCTAATTGTACAACCTCCGAACCCTTCGTCGAACGCAACAGCTCTTTGACTGCACCAAGCGCCGCGTCGGCGAAGGAGTCGTCATTGATATGCGCGTCGATCTCCTCGTAGACGATGTCGGCGCGCAGCCCGCTGCGCAGCCGTTCCCGCCGCCGCCGATCCCATTCCGCGTCCCAGAATGTCCCCCCGCCGGCGTTGTCCATGACGGAGATTCCGCGCAGGGGAACGAGCACCCGCACTGGTGCGGTCGCCCGGTTCAGCTTTTCGACGACGAAATCGACCGCCTTCAACTGTTCCTCCAGCGTCAGCCGGACGAGCGTGAATTCGGGGTTGTGGTAGTACATCAGCCGGTCGTGAAACTGCTCCGGCACTTCGTGCCGCGCTCCGAAGACCATGAAGTCCAGGCAGCCGGGCACAATCACCTGCGGCAGTCCGGCGCGACCGGCGGCGTCCAGGCGGGTGGGACCGCCGTTGTGAAAGCCGCCAGCGACAACGCCGGCAACTTCGCTCAGGGTATAGTCCAGCACGGCGGAAAATTCGCCGGCGTCGATCAGCTCTTCCATCGCTGCGCCGCCGACCCCGTTGGCGTGGAAAATGACGAAATCATACCCGTCCGCCTCGATCAGCGGGCGGATGCGCATCAATGGGCGGGTGGTGTTGCCGAGCATGGTCGCCGCCAGCGATCTGCGTCCGGCGGGGTGAGCCATGCTCTCCGGGCGGTCAGCGTAGGCTTTCGCCATGCCCGCGATTGCCGCCGCCGCGCTGTCGAAGATGGGCATGCTCACGGCGTTCAAGCCGAGGATGTCCACCACCGAGTGCATGACCATCACATCTTTTGCGCCGACGAACGGCGCGAACTTACGATGTCCGCTGGCGATGGGCGAGACGATCAGCTTGGGAAAGCCAATCGGCAGCACCTTCATCGCCGCCGCCGCCAGCACCGATCCTTCCGCCCCGCCGAGCGCCGCCGCGCCGTGAATGCTGCCGGCGTGGAACAGGTCGAGCGCGATGGCGCGCACGCCCTTGAGCATCTCCTCGACGGCTTTGCCGCGCGTCCCGGCGTTCCGCAGGCTGTCGATGTCGCTGCCGGCGGCACGGGCGACCATTTCACGGGGGAAGTCGGCAGTGATACCCTGCGCTTCGCCCAGAATCCCCGAATCCAGCACCAGTGCTTCGCAGCCAAAGGCGCGCACGCGGTCACGTAAAAATGCCGTCTCCGGTCCTTTGGTGTCCAGCGTACCGATCAGGAGTACGGTTGGCATGGTCAGTGTCAAGGACTCTTACCGCTCTCCCCCAAAAAACACTGAAACAAGCCCCTCTCCCCGCTTGTGTGGGAGAGGGGCTGGGGTGAGGGGCAGAATCGTTACGCCCCGCAGGCGCGCAGATGCTTGATGGCGGCGTCGCAGTGCTTGGTGTACTGCGCGTCGCTCATCAGATCGCTGCCGTGATCGCGGATGAATTTGAGTTCTTCAGCGCTGGCTTCCGTCCCGGCGTCTTCCATCTGAGCGCCGAGCGGCGACCGGTCGAACGGCACGACGAATTCAGCCGTCAGCGGACCTTCGGTATAGCCGGACTCCTTCAGCGTGGCGATCAGCTTCGCCCAGTCCCAGGTTCCTTCGCCCGGCGGGCGGCGGTTGTTGTCGGCGACGTGGAAATCGACCAGGTGTTTGCCCGTAGCGCGAATCGCCTGGTAGGGGTCGGCTTCTTCGATGTTGATGTGGAAGGCATCCAGGCAGACGCCGACGTTCGGCTCGTTGACATCCTGCATCATCTTGATCGCCTGGTCATGGCGGTTCAGGAAATTGGTCTCGAAGCGGTTGAGCGGTTCCAGCCCGATGCGGATGCCGTACTGCTGGGCGTGCTTGGCGCAGGCGCGCACCCCTTCGACCGCCCATTCCCACTCTAGCTCAGGGGTGGCGCGCGGTGTCACCCGCCCAACCTCGTTGGGGACCAGCGTGAACATGTTGCCGCCGAGCGCTCCTACCATGTCGAGGCATTCCTTGACGTAGGCGAT
Organism: Anaerolineae bacterium; assembly: GCA_016789005.1. Taxonomy (GTDB): domain Bacteria; phylum Chloroflexota; class Anaerolineae; order Aggregatilineales; family Phototrophicaceae; genus Flexifilum. The sequence goes on along the minus strand of JAEURA010000311.1, from coordinate 13,340 downwards.
GCTCATCTGGCGGTAGTAGTAATCCTGATGGATCAGATCGCGCCCCGCCAGCATGATACTGACCGCGCCGAAGCACTTCAGGTGATACTTGTCGAGCTGCGCCTTGACCGCCTGCCAGTCGTACTTGCGCGGCTCGCCCATGATTTGAATGCCGTCGTATCCGAGGCTGGACAGACGCTCGATGGTCCGTTCGATGGGTTCGGGGCGCATCCAGTTGTGCATGCAAACATACATACAAATCTCTCCCGTAAGTATTGCCCAAGAATGGTGACGAAGGACGAGGATTAACCGCTGTGAAACGATACACAACGCTCCGTTGAGTATACTTCAGGTTTGTTTCAAGATGCAATCACTCAGGCAAGTTCATGAGCGAAAACGCGAGGTTGTATAGATCACTCGGATGCTGAACGCCGATGAGTCGGGCAGATTGTCCAGGAGAACCGGCGGAGGTTCTGTTGACACCTGAAATGTCCTTGTGTTACATTCTGTCTCGATGCGGTCATTTTCGCACGCATTTACACATTACGTAAAAAAAAGTGCTGGTGTGAAACGTTTTATGATTCGTTACAGTGGAACGACGGCGTTTTCGCCGTCCATCCAACCGCCATAACTGATGAGGAATGCGTAATCCGTCCAGAGCAGGGGTTTTGGAGGGATAGTTTTGTTTACGCAGAGTGTGTCCTGATCAAGCAGAGGAGGCAGACAGCACGCGATACAACGGTAGTGAGCGATCGTTTCCATCGTTCGTACCCTTTGCTAACAATGCTCATGCGATAGGGAGAAATGACGTGCACAAGAAATCTTTCCTGATTTTGGCGTTGTTGGGACTTCTGGTCCTGACCCTCGGTGCTCCAGCCGGGGCGCAGGGTATCACTGAACTCAATATCTGGTGGGCAGAGTGGGACCCGGCGAATTACCTCCAGCAGATCGGCAACGATTACGAAGCGGCGACCGGCATCAAGGTCAACGTCGTTCAGACGCCGTGGGGTGGCTACTTTGACCGCGTGGCGACCGAATGGGCTGCGCAGGGCACCGCCTTCGACATGGTGGTCGGTGACAGCCAGTGGCTGGGACAGGCGATCACCGAAGGGCACTACGTCGATATGACCGAATTCCTGACCAGCACCGGCATCAAGGACACGGTCACCCCGGCAACACTCACCTATTACGGTGAATATCCGTCAGGCAGCGGCAGCTACTATGCCTATCCGACCGAGGGCGACGCCAATGGCTGGGCGTATCGCAAAGACCTGTTCGAGAATCCCGACAACATGGCAGCGTTTGAGGCGGAATTTGGCTATCCGCTGGCGATCCCGCAGACCTGGGAACAGCTGCGCGACATCGCCAAGTTCTTCACCCGCCCCGACGAGGGACTGTACGGCATCGGTGTCTACACACAGATCGACTACGACGGCATCACAATGGGCTTCCAGAATCCATTCTTCGCCTATGGCGGCGACTGGTATGACGCCGAATTCAATGCCCTCGGCGTGGTAGATACCCCTGAAACCATTGCGGCGCTGGAACTCTACAAGGAACTGTACTCCTACGCGCCCCCCGGCACGAACAACGCCTTCTTCGCCGAGATGAACGACGTATTCGTCAACGGGCAGGCGGCGATGATCATGAATTACTTCGCCTTCTTCCCGGCGCTGGCGAACCCTGAAATCAACCCGTTTGCGGAATCCACCGGCTACTTCTCTATGCCGGCGGGTCCCAGCGGCGAGCGCTACGCGGCGCTCGGCGGTCAGGGCATCAGCATCAACGCCTACATTGACGATGCGCGCAAGCAGGCGTCGTTCGACTTCATCACCTGGTTTGCGACACAGGAAGTTCAGGCGAGCTGGGCAGCGCTGGGTGGCTATACCTGCAACATCGCCGTCCTGGAATCGCCGGAATTCCTCGCCGTTGCGCCGTTCAACGCCGCGTTTGCCGAGACCATGACTTTCGTCAAGGACTTCTCGAACATTCCGGAATTCGGTCAGCTGCTCGCTGTCGTTCAGCAGTACCTGCACGCCTACGTCGTCGGCGGTGAAGGCACTGCCGAAGACGCGATGACGAGCATCGCCGAAGGCATGGACGAGGTCCTGGCTGAAGCCGGGTACGTCGGCTAACTGTTTTACGCCTGACCTCACCCTTTGCCCTCAGTTCATGGAGGCAGAGGGTGAGGTACGTAAATTCATCCAATGTGAAGGGGCGACCCGTGTCTCAGGTCAACGCGCAGCGCGGACTTTCCAGCCGACAGGAGACTGTGCCGCCGGCGGGGCGGCGGCAGCTCAGCGATATGCGGATCGTGCAGTTGTTCATCCTGCCGACGATCATCCTGCTGATCCTGATGAACATCTTCCCGCTGATCTACAGCCTGTTCCTCAGTTTCACCAACTATTCCGTCATTTCGTCCGATCCTCCAGTGTGGGTTGGGCTGGAAAACTACACGCATATCCTGAGCGACCCGGACTTCTGGCATAACTTCGCTACCACCGGAACCTATGCCCTGCTGTCCGTCTCGCTGCAAACCATTGTTGGCTTCGCCCTGGCGATGCTCCTCCGTTCGAAATTTACCGGCAGCGGCATCATCACGACCCTCGTCCTGGTTCCCATGATGCTTTCGCCGATTGTCGTCGCCGTCTTCTGGCGGCTGATCTTCAATCCCAGTTTTGGCATTCTGAACCCGATCCTGGGTTTCACTGACATCAACACCTCGCCGGAATGGCTGGGCGACCCGGCGCTGGCGCTCTGGGCGATTGTCATCGTCGATGTCTGGCAGTGGAGTCCGTTCGTGATGCTCCTGTGCCTTGCCGGTTTGAGCGCCATACCGGAATACCTCTACGAAGCGGCGGCTATCGACCGGGCGAGCGCCTGGTTTCAATTCCGCCGCATCACGCTGCCCCAGGTCATGCCGCTGCTCTTGATCGCCGTCTTGTTCAGGACTATTGAAGCCTTCAAACAGTTCGACCTCGTTCAGGGGCTGACCTTCGGTGGACCCGGCGACGCCACCGAGACCGTTTCGGTAGAGCTGTACCGTCTGGCGTTTCAGGGGCAGTTCGAGACCGGTCTTTCGAGCGCGCTGGCGTACATCGTGCTGGTCGTCATCATCGCGATCAGCAATCTGTATATTCGGGCGCTCAATCGCTTGAGGGAAGGGTAACGGGAATGGCAAACGCCGCCAACGCGCCGCGCCAGAAAGTTGTCATTTCGACCCGTGTCGACAAAGTCAGCACCGGGGCGCGCCTCACCAGCAGCTTCCGCGCCACCATCGCCGTCATTGTCGCCCTGATCATGCTGATCCCGGTGGCTTGGATGGCGATGACCGCCTTCAAGACCCGCCCGGATGCCGTCGCTGTGCCGCCGAAAGTGTTTTTCGAGCCGTCGTTTGAGGGCTTCGTCAGCCTCCTGACTTCACGCCGGCAGCTGACCAACGACGAGATTGCCGTGTATCAGCAGCGCACCGACCTGGGATGGGCGGATCAGATCGCGCTGATTCGCGGACAGGCGATCACCGGTCCGAGCGCTTTCCCGCGCCAGCTCCTCAATTCGCTCATCATCTCCGGGGTTTCGACGGTGTTCTCGGTCGGCTTCGGGGTGCTTTCGGCATATGCCTTCAGCCGTTTCCCGGTGCCGGGCAAAGACGATCTGCTTTTCTTCATTCTCAGCCAGCGCATGCTGCCGCCTGTGGTCGTGACCATCCCGATCTTCCTGATGTACCGGCAGGTCGGGCTGCACGACACCCACATCGGTATGGTACTGCTGTACACCGCCTTCAACCTGTCCTTCAGCGTGTGGCTGCTGAAGGGTTTTATCGACGAAATTCCGCGCGAGTACGAAGAAGCGGCGATGGTGGACGGCTATACCCGCCTTCAGGCGTTCCGAAAAATCGTCCTGCCGCAGGCGACCACCGGCATCGCCGCGACCACCGTCTTCTCGCTGATTTTCTCCTGGAACGAGTATGCTTTCGCCCTGATGCTGACCTCGGACGCGGCGCGCACCGCCCCGCCGAGTATTCCGCTGGTCCTGGGCACTGGCGGCATCGAGTGGGCGGCAATCGCCGCCGGGTCGCTGGCATTCCTTATCCCGGTGGTGATCATCACCTTCCTCCTCCGTCGTCACCTGCTGCGCGGCGTGACCTTCGGCGCCATCCGAAAGGGTTAATGACGAGGCTATGGCAAACATCGAACTGCGCGGAGTCGAGAAGAAATTCGGCGACGTGTTCGCCGTCAAACCCCTCGACCTGACCATCAAAGATGGCGAATTCATCGTCCTGTTGGGACCTTCCGGGTGCGGCAAGACGACCACGCTGCGCATGATCAGCGGTTTGGAGGCGGTGACTGACGGGCAAATCCTGCTGGATGGGCGCGACGTGACCTGGCTGCACCCCAGCGAGCGCGATATCGCCTTCGTCTTTCAGTTTTTCGCGCTCTACTCGCATATGAGCGCACGCGACAACATCGCCTTTCCGCTGCAAGCAGCGGGCATGGCGCGTGATGAAGTGAAGCAGCGGGTGGGGCAGGTGGCGGCGCTGCTGCGCATCGAACACATCCTGGATCGCAAACCCGGCGCGTTGAGCGGCGGCGATCAGCAGCGCGTCGCGCTGGCGCGGGCGCTGGTGCGACGCCCGGCGGCGTTCCTGATGGACGAACCGCTGGGCGCATTGGACGCTGAATTCCGTGAGACGATGCGCGCGGAGATCAAGAAGCTGCATCTGGCGCAGCATGCCACGACCGTCTACGTCACCCACGACCAGATCGAGGCGATGGCGATGGGCGACCGCATCGTCATCATGTCGGCGGCAGTTGTTCAGCAGGTGGGGACGCCGACCGAGGTCTATCACAACCCGGCGAATCTGTTCGTGGCGCGGTTCATCGGCAGCCCCGGCATGAACCTGGTCAAGGCGAAGGTCGAGGCGGGTGGGGTGCGGCTGCCCGGCGGCAGCCTTGCCCCTGTCTCGGATCGCTGGCGGCATGCCCTGGAGGGAAGCGGCTTGAAGGACGGCAGCGTCGTACTCGGTTTCCGCCCGGAAGCCGTCCAGGTGCGTGACGGCGGCGCGCTCCGCGCCGCCGTCTACGCCGACGATCTGCACGGCGGGTATACCATGCTGCACCTCGAACTCGCCGACGGTGAAATCATTCATGGACGGGCGGCGCGCGACGCCTTGAACGCCCTGGGCAGTGCGGTGCGCTTCGACCTGGACCCGGACATGATGCGTTTCTTCAACCCAGAGACAGAAATGGCGATCCCATCATGAGCGACGTTCGCCTGGAAAACATCAGCAAGCGTTTCGGCGATACACTGGCGCTTGAAGAGGTCAGCCTCCACATTCACGACGACGAGTTTTTCGTCCTGCTGGGACCGACCGGCGCAGGCAAGACGACCACGCTGCGGGTCATCGCCGGTCTGGAAAAACAGGATGACGGGCATGTCTATCTCGATGACATGTTGATGGACGGCGCGCAGCCCGCCGATCGGGATGTCGCCTTTGTCTTTCAGCAGTACTCGCTTTACCCGAACATGAGCGTGTATGACAATCTGGCGTTTCCGCTGCGCTCGCCGCTGCGCCGCCTGCCCGAAGGCGAGATCCGTCAGCGGGTGACCGAAGCCGCCGAAAAACTGCGTATCACCCATCTGCTGGAACGCAAGACGGCGCGGCTTTCCGGCGGCGAAATGCAGCGCGTCAGCATCGGGCGCGCCATCGTCCGTCAGCCGCGCATCTTCCTGATGGACGAGCCGCTGAGCAACCTCGACGCCAAACTGCGCGAATCGCTGCGCGTCGAACTCAAGCATTTGCAGAAGACCCAGGGCAGCACGACGCTGTTTGTCACCCACGATCAGATCGAGGCGCTGACGATGGCGGACCGCATCGCCGTCCTGGACCAGGGGCGAATCATTCAGAATGGCACGCCTTTCGACATCTACGACCGCCCGTCGACCACCTTCGTAGCGCAGCTGGTCGGGACGCCGCGCATCAACCTGATCGCGGCGGAGTGGCAGGACGGCGCTTACCGTACGCCGGGCGCTGCCTTGTCTTTCGCGCGGCAGAACGGCGCGGCGGCGGAAAAAGTGCTGGTCGGCGTGCGTCCGGAAGATGTGCGCCCCGGTGCGGGCGACTTTCGCGGCGAAGTCGTGCTGGTCGAACCGCTCGGCGTGGAGACCATCCTGCACATCAGGACCGGCGAAATCACGCTGCTGTGCGTCGTCTCCGGTCTGTCGTCGATTCAATTGGGCGAAGTCCTGTCGTTTGGGTTCGCCGTCGAACGCCTGCACTTCTTCGAGATGAACGGCAGGCGCTTGTAGCGACGCGGCGAATGGACGCTGCCCACGCTGTTGAGCGGTGGTCTCGCAGACAGCAAACCTGTCAAAGAGGCTGCCGATAAGATTGATGGAAGAAAGAGTTGGTCATGCGATTTGGAGTCAATACCTGGGTATGGGCAAGCCCGCTGACCCTCGATGAACTGCGGGTGCTCGCGCCAAAGGTGCGCGCGATGGGGTTCGACTGGATCGAACTGCCGATTGAAGGACTGAACGATTTTGATCCCCAGGCGGCGGCGGCCATCATCCGGGGGAATGGATTGGGCGTCAGCACGTGCGCCGCGATGGGACCGGACCGCGATCTGGTGCATCCAGAGGCGTCCATTCGCGAGAACGGTGCGGCGTACATTCGCGCCTGCATCGACATCACGGCAGGCGTCGGCGCGACCAACCTGGTCGGACCGATCTATTCAGCGGTCGGGCGGGTGTGGCAGCAGACGCCGGAAGAACGGGCGCGCGATATCGACACACTGGTCGCCGGGCTGAAGGCGCTCAGCGCCTATGCCGCCGACAAGGGCGTCGTCATGGGAGTCGAGCCGCTCAACCGGTTCGAGACGAGCTTCCTGAACACCGCCGCCCAGATGGTCGAGGTGATCGACCGGGTGGATCATCCCGCCTGCCGCATCATGCTCGATACATTTCACATGAACATCGAAGAGAAGTCGCTGAGCGCCGCGATTCGCGCTGCCGGTTCGCGCATGGTTCATCTGCACGCCTGCGAGAATGACCGGGGCGCGCCGGGCAGCGGCAACGTCACCTGGAACGATGTGGCGCAGGCGGTTCGCGATGTCGGCTTCGACGGACCTGTCGTGATCGAATCGTTCACCAACAAGGTCAAGACTATCGCGCGGGCGGCGGCGATCTGGCGGGTGTTCGAGCCGAGCCAGGACGCGCTGGCGCAGAATGGTCTGCTTTTCCTGAAGCGGCTGCTGGCATGATGCGGCGGGGTTTCTCGCCCTCGAAAAGGAGCGACTGATGCGCTACTGGGGACCCATTCGGGCGTTGGGGGGGTGGGCGGTGATCATGGGGATCATCGGCTTGCTCTTTCCTTCCCTTCGCGAAAGTATCACCGATGAGACCACGCGCAACGGCGTCCTGCTGCAGGCGGTCCCGTTCGTCGCCTTCTTCATCGCCTTTCTACTGCTGTATGCGCTGCTGATCGTGCTCGTCGCCCGGACCTACAATGGTCGCATCCCCAACCGGGCGCATAACCCGATCCTTTCGGTGCTGATCGCCGGTATTCTCGTCGGGGTGGTCCTGCTCTTCCAGCCCTTCCACATCGTTGGTTATCGCTACGGCTTTCTGCTGCTGCTGATTTCCACCTTCGGCTTCATCCTGTGGAGCCATGTTGTGCCGAAGAGCGCCCGGTTGGAGTTGAACCTGCCGAAGATCGCCACGCTTCAGCATGTCGTCGGCTTGATCGCCGGCGCGGCGATTCTGGTCGTGCTGACGACCAGCGCCGTCAGCGCCAATGCGCCGGTCGAACCCTATGGTGTTCGGCAGCGCGTCTGGGATCGCTATGACGACGCCAAGAAAGCCGAAATACGCGATCTGGCGACGAGCGACTTCAATAACGTCGAAATCCCGTTTCTGATCCTGCTGAACCTTTTCCCCGCTGCGCTGTTCTACTTCGCCGCGCGTGAGGCTTCGGGCGCGTTCGTCAGGAATTCTGGCGGCGTGGGCGGGGAGATAACCCCGGCGCGCGAAAGCGCCTGAGCCGCGAGGCAGCGTTTTACTCGAACGAGAGATCTTTGGTGCAAGGAGATTTCAGAACATGGCGAGACCGATCACATTATTCACCGGGCAGTGGGCGGACCTGACGCTCGATACCCTGGCGGGAAAGGCGAAGTCTTTCGGCTTCGATGGCTTGGAACTGGCGTGTTGGGGTGATCACTTCGAGGTTGAGAAGGCGAGCAGTGACGCCTACATCCGTTCGCGCCGCGATCTGCTGGAAAAGCACGGGCTGAAATCGTGGGCGATCAGCACCCATCTGGTCGGGCAGTGCGTCGCCGACGCCCACATCGACGAGCGGCACAAGAGCATCCTGCCTCCGCGTCTGTGGGGCGATGGCGACCCTGAAGGCGTGCGCCAGCGCTGCGCCGAGGACGTGATGAATACCGCCCGCGCCGCCAAAGCATTTGGCGTGAAGGTGGTCAACGGCTTCACCGGCAGCCCGGTCTGGCATCTGATCTACCGTTTTCCGCCGACCAGCGATGCCATGATCGATGCCGGCTACCGCGAGTTTGCCGACCGCTGGAAGCCGATCCTCAATGTCTTCCAGCAGGAGGGCGTCCGCTTCGGCTTGGAAGCACACCCGGCGGAGATCGCCTACGACATCTACACGGCGGAAAGAGCCGTCGCCGCGCTGGACCATCATCCGGCGTTCGGCTTCAACTTCGACCCCAGCCACTTCATTCATCAGCTCTTCGACCCGTCGGAGTTCCTGGCGCGCTTCCCAGATCGCATCTTCCACGTGCACATCAAAGACTCCAAGGTCAACCTGAACGGGCGCAGCAGCATTCTGGGGTCGCATCTCCAGTTTGGCGACCCGCGTCGCGGCTGGGATTTCGTCTCGCCGGGGCGCGGCGACATGAACCTGGAGAAGATCATTCGGCTGCTCAACCGCATCGGCTATCAGGGTCCGCTCTCGGTAGAGTGGGAAGACAGCGGCATGGACCGCGAACACGGCGCCCGCGAAGCCGTCGAGTTCATCCGCAAGACCGACTTTGCCCCGTCTAACGTCGCCTTTGATGCGGCGTTCGCTTCGGAATAATGCGAGTGCCGGGGCATGACGCGTCATGCCCCAGCCTGACTGAAAGGATCAGACCTTATGGCTGAAGAAGTCGGCTTCACCAGTATGGCGGGCGCGCGTGCGGAAGGCGCTGCGCCCGAAATCGGCGTCGGCATGCTCGGCTACGCCTTCATGGGCAAGGCGCATACTAACGCGCTCAAGAAACTGCCCTACATGATGTATCCCCCGGTCGCCCGCCCGACTCTGGCGGCGGTCTGCGGGCGCAACGAAGAGGCGACCCGCGCTGCGGCGGAGCGCTACGGCTATGCCAGGGTCTATACCGACTGGCGGCAGATGATCGACGATCCGACGGTGCAGGTCTTCGACAACGGCGGACCGAACGATGCCCATGCCGAGCCGTGTATCGCCGCCGCTGCCGCCGGCAAGCACGTCTTCTGCGAGAAGCCGCTGGCGCGCACTGCGGAAGAGGCGAAGTCGATGCTGGACGCGGTGCAGAAAGCTGGCGTCAAGCATATGGTCGCCTTCAACTACCGTTTTGTGCCGGCGATTGTCCAGGCGAAGCGGCTGATCGACAGCGGCGCGCTGGGGCGCATCTTCCACTTCCGGGCGGTGTATCTGCAAGAGTGGATCATCGACCCGAATTTCCCGAAGATCTGGCGGCTGGACAAGACGGTCGCGGGCAGCGGCGCGCTCGGCGATCTGGGTGCGCACGTCCTGGACCTGGCGCGCTACCTGGTTGGCGAGCCGAGGAGCGTCATGGGCATGACCAAGACGTTCGTCGAAGAGCGCCCGCTCCCCGATGGCAGCGGCAGGGGCAGGGTCGATGTCGATGACGCCTTCGTGGCGCTGCTCGACTTCGAGAACGGCGCGGTGGGCACGGTGGAGGCGTCGCGCTTCTGCCAGGGGCGTAAGAATTACAACAGCCTGGAGATCAACGGCGAGAACGGCACGATCCAGTTCAATCTGGAGCGGATGAACGAGCTAAACGTCTTCTGGGCGGGCGACGAGCCGAAAGAGACGCGCGGTTTCCACAACGTGTTGATCAGCGAGAGCTATCATCCCTACTGGGAGAACTGGTGGCCTCACGGGCACATCATCGGCTGGGAGCATACTTTCGTCCACGAGTTCCACCACTTCTTCAGCGCCATCGTCAAGGGCGTGGACGTTGCGCCTTATGGGGCGACCTTTGAAGATGGTTATCGCAACGCAGTGATCTGCGACGCCATTGTCGCCTCGTCCGAAAGCCGCCGCGCGGTGGATATTCGCTACTAGGGTCTGTCTGCAAACTGCTCACCTCACCCCGTTTCGCTGCGCTCAACCGCCCCTCTCCAATTGGAGAGGGGCAGGGGGTGAGGTTGTGTGAAAATCGGGTTTGCAGACACGCTCTAATCAGCTTGTGATGAGGGATGATCGGTGAGGGACGAGGCAGTTCTCGTCCCTCTGATTTAGGTCATGCCCCGTCGGGAAGCCTGTCACGACCCCCGCAGTGACCATTTGGTTTCGCTCTCGCCCGCCTGGGTGTTGACCCAGCGCGCCAGCGTGAACAGCCAGTCGGACAGCCGGTTCAGGTAGACAATCACCAGTGGGTTGATGGCGATCCCGCCATCCAGCGCGTCGACGCATTCGCGTTCGGCGCGGCGGCACACCGTCCGGGCGACGTGCAGGGCAGCGGCGGCGGGGATGCCGGCGGGCAGGATGAAGTTCTTGAGCGGCGGGAGATCGGCGTCCATTGCGTCGATCTCGCCTTCCAGCCGGCTGATCGGCGCGTCGCTCAGGCGCGTCAGCCATTCCGGGCTGGCGTCCAGCGGCGTCGCCAGGTCCGCGCCGACTGTGAACAACTCGTTCTGCACAACTTCCAGCCAGCCATCGGCTTGCGCCGGGACTCCCTGCGCGCGCGCCAGACCCAGAAACGAGTTTAATTCATCGACCGTGCCATAAGTGTGGACGCGGGCATCGGTCTTGCGGACGCGTCCCCCGGAAAACAGGCTGGTCTCACCGGTATCGCCGGTTCGGGTGTAGATCTTCAATGGCGGATTCCTCGCTCGGTCGGCATGTGTTAGCGCAATCTTACACCGCGCCGCGCAGGACCGGAAACCCCCGACGATCTGCGTCGGTCCTCAGCAGATGCGCGGCAGCAGTTCCCCGGCGGGCAGATCGACCACGCGGGTCGCGCCGATGCCAGTGCGCGCCAGCACCATGCCGGGATGCGATTCGACCACCTGACCGATGATCGCCGCATCTCTGCCAAGCGGATGCGCCCGCAGCGCCGCCAGCGCCGCCTCGGCATGTTCCGCCGGCAGGATCGCCACCAGCTTGCCCTCGTTGGCGACGTAGAGCGGGTCCATCCCCAGCATCTCGCAGGCGGCGTGGACGGCAGGCTTGACCGGGACACGCTGCTCCTCGAAAGTGATGCCGACGCCCGATGCCGCCGCCAGTTCGTTGAGCACCGCCGCCAGCCCGCCGCGCGTGGCGTCGCGCAGCACGTGAATGTCCTGCGTCACGCCGAGCAGGGCGGCGACCAGCCCATGCAGTGGGGCGGTATCGCTGACGATCTCCGCCTCGAAGCCCAGTCCTTCGCGCACCGACATGATGGCGATGCCGTGATCGCCCATCGTCCCGCTGACCAGCACGGCGTCGCCGGGGCGCGCCCGGTCGGCGGCGATGTTCACCCCGGCGGGCACGATGCCGATGCCGGTGGTGTTGATGAACACGCCGTCGCCATGCCCCCGGTTGACCACCTTGGTATCGCCGGCGATCACCTGCACGTTCGCCGCCTGCGCCGCCGCCCCAAAGGCGCTGACGATTCGCCCCAGGTCATCCAGCGGCAGTCCTTCTTCCAGGATGAAGCCGGCGCTCAGGTAGAGCGGAGTCGCCCCGCTCATGGCGACATCGTTGACCGTGCCGTAGACCGCCAGCTCGCCAATGCTGCCGCCGGGGAAGAAGAGCGGGTTGACCACGAAGCTGTCGGTGCTGATCGCCAGGCGGCTGCCATTCATGTCGAACAGCGTGGAGTCGCCCACCTGCGCCAGCAGATCATTGGCGATCAGCGGCACAAACAAGTGTTGAATCAGGTCGGACATCATCTTGCCGCCGCTGCCGTGCCCCATGACGATGGTCGGGTAGCTGCGCAGCGGCAGGGGACAGGTCCAACCGGCGAGGTTGAGCGGTTCTGCGGGCGTGGTCATGCGCGATTCTCGTTTTCCAGGGCGGTTTGGTAGCGCCCATAGCGGTAGTAGGCGGCGCATGCCCCTTCCGACGAGACCATCGTCGCGCCGAGCGGAGTCTGCGGCGTGCATTCCTTGCCGAACGCCGGACACTGATGCGGCTTCTTCAAGCCCTGCAGGATCGCCCCGCTGATGCACAGCTTCGACTCTTCCGCAGTGATCGTCTGCACGCCGGGGAATCGGCGCTCGGCGTCGTACGCCTGATAGGCGTCGCGCAGGCGGTAGCCGCTCATCGGGATGGTGCCGATGCCGCGCCATTTGCGGTCGCACAGCTCGAAGACCGTCTCGATGATCTGCTGCCCCGGCAGGTTGCCGTCGCGGGTGACGGTGCGCGAATAGGCGTTTTCCACCTCCGCCCGTCCCTCTTCAAGCTGGCGCACGACCATCAGCACGCCCCGCGCCAGATCGACCGGCTCGAAGCCCGTCACCACCATCGGCGCATGGTAGCGGGCGACCAGCAGCTCGTATTCCCAGTAACCCATCACGGCGTTGACGTGTCCCGGCGCTAGGAAGCCATCGACGCGCACGTCTTCTTCGTCCAGGAGCGCGGCGATCACCGGCGGGACGGTGACGTGCGAGACCAGCACCGAGTAGTTGTTGATTCCCAGCGCCTTCGCCTGGTAGACCGACATGGCGTTGGCAGGCGCGGTCGTCTCGAAGCCGACGGCGAAGAACACCACTTCTTTATCCGGGTTCGCCTGCGCCAGTTTGAGCGCATCCAGCGGCGAATAGACGATGCGCACATCGCCGCCGGCAGCTTTGACGCTGAACAGATCGCGTTCCGAGCCGGGCACGCGCAGCATATCCCCGAAGGAGGTGAAGATCACGTTGGGCAGCGAGGCGATGCGCACCGCTTTGTCGATCAGCTCCAGGGGCGTGACGCAGACCGGACAGCCCGGTCCGTGAATCAGGGTGATCTGCGGCGGCAGCAGTTGATCCAGCCCGCTCCTCAGGATGGAGTGGGTCTGCCCGCCGCAGACCTCCATGATCTGCCAGGGGCGGGTCACCGTCGCGCCGATCTCCTCAAGCAGTTTGCGGGTCAGGTCGGCGTCGCGATACTC
>JAEURA010000248.1 GCA_016789005.1 Anaerolineae bacterium | reverse complement strand
CAGGCGACCATCGAGGCGCTGACGGACGAGAAGGCGCAGCAGCCCTGTACCTTCAAGTGGATCACGACCAATTTCCTGGAGTTACAGCTGTACAGCATGCGGCATGTTCAGGAACACACGGCGCAGTTGAATCTGCTGCTGGGTCAGCATGGTGTGTCGGTTGTGGATTGGGTGACGCAGGCGAGGAGCAGGACCGCCTGATCCGCCGTTGAGCGCCTGGTGCGCAGCCCCCGCCTCGCCTGGATGGGGGACTGCGCCGAAGCCGCCGCACTTTTCCCGCATCGGACCGCTGGAAGCGCGATCCTGCCCGCCGTAGACTGGGAGGGTCAAAGGTGAGCGAAGACGAGGGGAGAAGTCATGGTGGACGTGAAGAACGGCATGCTGCGCTGGCGCGATGCAGCGGATCACGGTCGGCTGAGCGCGCTGACCGAATGGGTATCCGGCACAGCGCCCGCCAGCGCAGCGATTCCGCCGCCGCCGCTGCCGGTCGAAAAACGGCGGCGCTCGCCGGTGCTGATCCAGGTCTGGCCCCGGGCGTGATGGCATGGGGGTCCTCCGGAAGATCGGGCGTTGAAAAAACCCTTGTCAACCTTGCCAGATCATGCTATATTTTAGGTAATGCGGGTGTAATTCAGCGGTAGAATGCTTCCTTGCCAAGGAAGATGTCGGGAGTTCGAATCTCCTCGCCCGCTCCAACCAGACCCTCGGCAAAGCGCCGGGGGTCTTTTTATTGCGCGCCCGGCGGATCATCCTGCGCCGGCGGGCGGGCGATGCGGTCACCGCGTTCCAGGCGAATCTGCTGCTGCCAGGGTTTTCTGGCTTCGCCGCTGTAGCCGATCTGCCGGAGGCGCTCCAGTTCAAGCCGTTCCAGCGTCTCCGAATGGGCGGCGAGCTGATCTTCCGGAATGCGCCGGCTCACCCCGCGTTCGTCCTGCAAAACGTAGCCGATCCCGCCGCACCAGGCGCACTCACTCCCGGCATCGCCTTCTGCCACGCCCATCGCGTCGTCGGCGTCCTGTTCGACCCAACCATAGCCGTCACAGGCGGCACAGCGCGCGGCGATCTCAGCCACCGGTGCTGCCCTCCGGGATGTTCAGCGCCACGTACTCGTTTTCAAACCACCAGACGGGATAGGGAGCCTGCGGCGCGTTGAAATAGGCGTCCAGCACGCGGCGCACGATGGGCGCGGCGGTCTCTGAACCTTCGCGCCCGTGTTCGATCATGGCGACGACGGCGATCTCCGGGTTTTCGCGCGGGGCGAAGGCGACGAACCAACCGTTCGGTTCGGTGCGCCCGGTCTGCGCCGTGCCGGTTTTCCCGCAAACGGTGTAGGGGGCGATGCCGGTCCCATTCGGGGCGACTTCGTCGAAGACGAACCACGCCGTGCCCAGCGGTTTGCCTGTGGACCGCCCGGTCGCCTGCTGCGTGGTGACCATGCACATGCCGTCGTGGACGATGTTCAGCGTCGCCTCGCTCAGCCCGAGCTGCCCGGCGATCTGCGGTGCGGCTTCGTACAGCGGCGGGCGCGAATCGCCGCCGCCGACGCGCTGGACGACATACGGCTGAAACAGATCGCCGCCGTTGGCAATCGCCGCCACCATCTGCGCCATCTGGATCAGCGTCACCTGCGTGTCGTACTGTCCGACCGCCGCCGAAATCGCCGCGTCCGCCGTGCGCAGCAGCGGAAGCTGCCCCGCTGCCTCCGGCACAATCGGCGACAAGCCGCTCGCCCGACCGAAGCCCATTCGCCGAGCGTACTCCATCAGCGTCGCCGGTCCGACCTCGCCGAACAACCGCGCGCCCATCTGATAGAAGAACGGATTGCACGACGACGCCAGCGCCTCGGACATGGTCACCTGCCCGGTGGCGAAGCGCGCCTCTTCCAGCACCTCGGTGGCGCGCCAGTCCAACCGGCGTTCGAAGGTGTCGCCAAAATCCTGCCCGCGCCACTCCATGCTGCATTCGAACAGCTCGTCGGGCTGCATCAGACGCTCTTCGGCGGCGGCTGCCAGGGTGACGATCTTGAAGGTCGATCCCGGCGAGTACTGCTCCTGTGATGGGCGGGCGGCGAAGATGTTGCGGGCGTCGTTGCGCAGGGCAGAGATGTAGTCGCCGACGAAGAAGACCGGTGTATCGGGGTTGAAGATGCCCGGATCGAACGACGGGTAGCTGGCGAACGCCAGGATCGCCCCGGTGTTCACATCGATGGCGACCAGCCCGCCGCCGGGCGAGTGTTCGCGCGCCGCCCAGTTGCCACCGGCATAGTTGTAGGCGTCGCTGAGCGCCTGCGCCGCTGTCCATTGCAGGTTGAGGTCGAGCGTCAGGGCGATGTTGCGCGACGCCTCGCCGGAAGTGCCCGCCAGCTCGCGGACGATCAAGCCGCCCGGTTCCAGGATGCGCACGATGCGTTCCGGGCTGCCGGCCAGTTCCGTCTCGTATGCCGCTTCGACGCCCAGCAGCCCGACCAGATCGTCGGAGGTGTAGCCCTTCGCCTGGTAGCTTTCCAGCTGTTCGGCGGGGATGTTGCCGACGTAGCCGATCAGGTGGGTGGCGATGCCGTGACCGACGTAGCGGCGCGTCGCGCGGGTGTTGGTGCGAGCGCTGCACAGCGCCGTCAGATCGTTCTGCCAGGCGTCGTAAATTTCCGGGTCCATGTCGCCGATCGGGAAGACCGTATCCGGGTTGTAGCCGTTGATCTGCGCGATCAGGTCAGCGCGGTTGATCCGCAGCAGGGTCGCCAGCAGGTCGATGCAGCCGTCGAAATTACTCATATCCTGCGCCGCGACGTAGATTTCGATCACGTCGCTGTCCTGTTCGACCATCAGCTGCCCGCGCCGGTCGTAGATGCCCCCGCGCGGCGTCAGACGGGATTCGACGACGAGGCGCGTGCCGGGGGCGTAGCCGCTGAGGATGTCCATCTGCGTCCAGGCGATGCGCCACACGCCGCCAGAGTCGCGCACCAGGCGCATCGTGTGGTCGGCGTCGATGATCTCGCCGAACAGGCTGGACTGAATCGCCGCGTCATAGGCGACGACGGCGGTGCTGCCTTGTTCCAGTGTGTTCTTGAAGTTGTAGGTGACGCCCTCAACGGACAGGGTCGCCTCGGCATCGGCATAGGTCGCGTCGAAGACGGCGTAGGTGATCAGCCCCCGGCTGGCGGCGCTCAGCAGGTCATACATGCCCTGGCGGTTCCTGGCGTTCCAGTGATCGAGGAAGGCGCGGGCGACATCCGCCGGAGACTGCGCGACCTGTAGGAGAGGGGCGGCTGCGCCGCCGTCCGGGCTGCCCGCCGGGGTCAGCGCCCCGCAGGCTGCCAGCAGGAGCAGGGAGAGGATCAGGAAGAATCGCTGCATGTACCGCGTGAATACTCCGACCTTGCGCTTGCGCAGACTGACAACTATAGTCGCGCGCAAGTGTTAGAGTCAACGGACAACGCTTTTTTGTGCACGAAGGAGAGACCCTCATGGGGTTGATGGATGGCAAGATCGCGCTGATTTTCGGCGTCGCCAATAAGAACTCGATTGCCTGGGGCATCACCCAACGCCTGAAAGAAGAAGGCGCGACGATCCTGCTGTGCTATGCCGGGGGCGACGCGCTGCGCAAGCGCGTGCTGCCGCTCGCCGAAGAGATCGGCTGCGAGTTCGTCGAAGAAGCCGACGTGCAGAGCGACGAAGCGCTCGACGCCGTTTTCGCCAAGGTCGCCGAACGCTACGGCAGGATCGACACGCTGGTGCATTCGGTGGCATTCGCCAACCGCGACGACCTGGGGGGGCGCTTCGTCGATATTTCGCGCGACGGCTTCAAGCTGGCGCTGGACATCAGCGCCTACAGCCTGATCGCCATGTCCAAGCGCGCCGCCCCGCTCATGCCGGAAGGCGGCAGCATTATGAGCATGACCTACTACGCGGCGGAAAAGGTCATGCCGAAGTACCACGTCATGGCAATCGCCAAGGCGGCGCTGGAGGCGATCACCAAGTACCTCGCCAATGATCTCGGTCCGCAGGGTATTCGCGTCAATGCCATCAGCGCCGGTCCGATCAAGACGCTGGCGGCGGCGGGCGTGCCCGGCATCCGCATGATGCTGAAGTATGCCGAACGCAACGCGCCCCTGCGCGCCTCGGTCAAGCAGGAAGATGTCGGCGATGTCGCGCTCTTCCTCGCCTCTGACCTCAGCCGCATGGTAACGGGCGAGGTCATCTACGTGGATGCCGGCTATCACGTCATCGGCTTGACCCTGGGTGAAGACGAGATGGCGGAACTGAACAAGGTCGATTGAGAAGTGAGGAATGAGGAACGAGAGATGAGAAGGCATGAGGGGTGAGGGGTTTGCAGGCACACTTTAGCGAGGGCTGCGCGGGTCTGCGGCATGAGTTCCCCTCGCCCCAAAGCGTGCAAGGCGCGCCTGGGCGTTCCCACGCGCGCGGGGTGAGGCGGCTTGACTCCCCCTTCTCCCCGTTTTTATGGGAGAAGGGGGCTGGGGGAGTGAGGGGAAAAAGCCCAAAACAGGCTCCCCTCATCCCTCATTCCTCATCCCTCATTCCTTCTCACTGACCCATGAAACCATCGCATGTCCTCTTCCTGATCTGCCTGGGCGCGCTGGCGCTGCGGCTCGGCGCGCTGACCTTTGTGCAGCATCCCGGCGTCGCCGATCCCAACCATTATTACAACCTGGGCGTGCGCATCGTCGAAGGGCACGACTTCACGTCCGACTACATCTGGTTCTACGTGCCGCCGCCGGAGCAGATCGACCACCCGGAGACCCACTGGATGCCGCTGACGGCGTGGCTGGCGGCGGCGGGTATGCGCCTGTTCGGGGTGAGCGTGCCGGCGGCGGACCTGCCCTTCGCCCTGATCGGCGCGCTGCTGCCGCTGATCGGCTACTGGGCAGCGTGCCAGTTCGGCGTGGGGACGGTCGGCAGCCTGTTCGCGGCGGCGGCGGTCGGCGCGCTGCCAGAATTCGTCCTCAATTCCGCCCGCACCGATACCACCATCCCCAACGCGGCGCTGGTCTGCGTCAGCCTCCTGGCGCTGACGCACGGGCTGCGCGGCGGGCGCTGGACCGCTTACCTGCTCAGCGGCGCTGCCGCCGGTCTCGCTTACCTGACGCGCAACGACTCGCTGCTCGTCCTGCCGGCGGCGCTGCTGACGACGGTGATCTATGCGCTGTGGGGGCGGGGCGGCGAGACGAGAAGGACGGCGCTGCGGCGGCTCGCCCCGGCGATCCTCGTGCCAGTCACGGCGCTGATCGTCGTCACCCCCTGGCTGATCCGCACCACCAACCTGACCGGCTCGCCGACCACCCCGCAGGCGCGGCAGATGGTCTACTACACCCGCCTGCTCGACCTCTACAACTACGAGCGTGAGTTCAGCCTGGAGACGATGCTGGCGGACCAGACGCCGGCGCAGCTCATCGGCAAGCGGCTGTTCGAACTGGCGGCGGCGTTCAAGCTGATGTACACGACGCTCGACCTCTTCCTGCCGGTGGCGGTCTTCGGCGGGCTGGCGCTGATCCTCATCGCCCGCGACCGCCGGCGGATGTTCACCCTCGCGCCGGCGTTGATCCTGCTGGTGGGGTTCGTGATCGCCTATCCGCTGCTCACGCCGTTCCACAGCCAGGGCGGCAGCTTCAAGAAGGCGTATCTGACGCTGATCCCGCTGCTCGTCCCGCTGGCGGGCTATGCGCTGGAACGGGCGATCCCCGACCGGCGGATGCAGATCGGCACGGCAGCGGCTGCCCTGGTCCTGATGAGCGCCAACGGCATCGAGCTGACGCGGAGCGACACCCGGAACGCCGCCGCCTACATGGCGCAGATTCAGCGCGTCGCTGACACGGCGAACGCGCTGCCCGACACCAACGGCGACGGCGAGATCGTCCTGATGGCGCAGGACCCCTTCATGCTGCGCTTCGTCGGCATGCGCTCGGTGCAGATTCCGGCGGAGCCGCGCGAGGTGGTCCTGGAAGTCGCGGCGCGCTACGGCGTCGATTACCTGCTGATGCCGCCCGACCGCCCGGCGCTCGACGCGCTCGCCAGCGGCGGCGAGACCGACCCGCGCTTCACGCTCGCCGGCGAAGTCGAAGGCACGGCGTACCGCTTCTATCGGCTGGGGGCGAGCCAGCCTTGACCCGCCTGATCCGCCTTGTGCGCCGGCTGCTGACGCTGCTGGCGTGGCTGATCCGGCTGGCGCTCATGCTGACGCTGCTGCGCGCCTCGATCTTCGACCTGAGCGAGCCGTTCAACATCGCCACGACGCTGGTCGGCGACGCCACCTTCGACTACGTGACCTGGGAGATCGGCGCGCTGGCGGCGAAGGTGGAATCGACGCTGGTCGGCGTTCACCCCTTCATGAGCGAGGCGGCGCGGGCGGACTTCGTCCGCGCTTATTTTGCCGACCTCGCCGCGCGGCAGACGCTCGACCGGCAGATCGCCGCCGTCTATGCCGACCCGGCGGCGGCGGACCCGGAAGCGGCGACGCAGGCGCTGCGGGCGGAGCGCGACGCCCTGCGCGAGTCGCTGCGCGGGCGGCAGACGCTCGCCGAGGCGATCCTCGAAGGGCAGGTGGCGCACGTGCTGGTCGCCGAGGGCTTCGGCACGGGTGGGCAGCTTCTGCCGCCGCTGGCGATGCGCTTCACCGAAGTGCCCAACCTGCTGATCGTCTCCCCGCGCGATTCCATCCGCTTCGACCTCTCCATCAACGTCGATCCGCTGCCGGTCGATGCCCAGGCGGCGCTGGAGGCGCGCGTCGATGCAGCGCTCGACGTCTCCAGCCTGGTTGTGCCGCTCGGCGGCATCGCGCTCTACCCGGCGATGATCCTGGAGACGAGCAGCCTGAGCTACGCCGTCGAAGTCTTCGCCCACGAATGGCTGCACCACTATCTGTTCGCCTTCCCGCTCGGCTACAGCTACGACTTCGCCAGCGAGGCGCGCATCATCAACGAGACGACGGCGAATCTCTTCGGCAGGGCGATTGCCCCGCGCGTGCTGGCGCGCTACTACCCGGAACTGGCAGCGGCGCAGGCTCCGACCGAGGCGGAAACCCGCCTGACCGCCGCTCAAGACGGAGGCGAATCTGCCCCCTTTGACTACGGCGCGGCGATGCACGAGACGCGGGTGACGGTCGATGCGCTGCTGGCGGAGGGCAGGGTCGCCGAGGCTGAAGCCTACATGGAGGAACGGCGGCGGCTGTTCGTGGAGAACGGCACCCTGATTCGCAAGCTGAATCAGGCGTTCTTCGCCTTCTACGGCGGCTATCAGAGCGAGTCGCGGGGGGAAGGAGGGAGCGATCCGATCGGTCCGGCGGTGGCGGCGATCCGCGACGCCAGCCCGTCGCTTCATGCCTGGATCGTGACGATGCGCGGAATCACCAGCCGCGCGGCGCTGCTCGAAGTCTGCGCCTGTGCCGAAGGTGCGCCTGCCGCCTGAGTCGCCGTCTGACCAGAGCGCCTCGGAAAAATCCTGGTTCTACCGGATTGGGTGGTCATCCACTTTGTTATGGAAACCTCACCCCCTGCCCCTCTCCGCGCGGAGAGGGGCAGGGGGTGAGGTTGGGGTGAGGTTTGAGGGGGCAACCACCAAAAACGCTAGAACGTGGAAAACCCCCTCATCCCAAGGCGAGCCTTGCTCGCACACCCACGCGCGCGGGGCGTGGGGATTTGACTCCCCCTTCTCCCTGTTTTGTGGGAGAAGGGGGCTGGGGGGGTTGAGGGAAGACTCTAGCCGACCACCTTGCTGGGCAGCGCCTGACCGTTCCAGGGCGCCGCATACGACGGCTGGAGCGTATCCGACCGCACCCACAGCAGCGCGCTCTGGCAGGTCAGCCAGACCTGCGAATACTCGCCGGTCGCATCGACGCCGATCACGTAATACGTGCCGGGGTTGAGCACCACGCCGGGCGATGCCTTGTCGGCGGACGGTCCCCAGTAGACCTGTGCGCCAGCCGGAGCCTCACCCAGCACTGCGCCGCCGGGCAGCGGGCTTGGACAGGCGTCGGTCGGGGCTTCGTTGACCAGCGAGGAGATGACGCCCGTTGTGCAGTCCCAGGTCATGGTGCTGATGTAAGCCACGCCGCCGGTGTAGTTCGGTCCCTTGTAGGTCGTCACCGACAGGGTCACCTGCGTGTTGGCAGGCAGGACGTAGGGGTCGGTGAAGACGGTGAAGCCGAAAACGCCGACGCCCTGGAAATTGGAATCCTGCGTGTAGCCGAGATTCGGGAAGCCCGGCGCGCTGTAGGTGCCCAGTTCCGAGGCGGTCATCGGCGCGGGGACGTTGATCTCCATGCCGGGGATGAACACGTCATCATCCGAGCAGACGCCGGCGGGAGCCTGAGTGAGCTGCCAGGACGGCGCGGGACCATAGGCGAAAACGATCATGGCTGAGCTGAGGAGGAGTGCGAAGACGAGACCGAGAGCGAATTTTCTGTTCATGTTCTACTCCATGCCGAGGCAGCAAAAATCGTACTATCCTCTCCACTGTATTACGGATAGCGTTTCTGCGCAACAGCCGCCGGCGGTTCGGGTGCATTTCAATATTTTGGGTGGACGATGCAGGCATCGTCCCTACGGAGGCACATGGACAACGCCCGCGTTGTCCGCCCGTATCCCCAATAATCTGAAATGCACCCCGGCGGTTCGGGATATGTGTACCTGGGGTGAGCGCTCCATTCATGGCGATTTCTTGCCTTTCTTAGCAGAAATGCTAAGATTTGCGCAGATTTCTTGAGTATTTGGAGCTGCCTCATCATGACTGCATCCCCCAGAGCGCGGGATTCCGCGCCGCATGAATCCGCGTCGATCCCGCCGCTGCGCACGCTGCTGCTGCGCCTGCTCACGCTGGTGACGGTAGCAGCGGTTGCTGCCGGGCTGTATTTCGCCCTGGTCCACGCCGGGACTGACCTGGAACAGGGAGAGGTTCAGCGCATCTTCTACATCCACATCTCGACCTTCGCCGGCGCGTTCGTGGCGTTTCTGGCGGCGGTGGTCGGCGGCGCGGCGTACCTGATCACCCGTCAGGCGAAATGGGACGGGCTGGCGCTGGCGGGCGTCGAGGTCGGTTTGACGCTGGCGGTGATCAACCTGGTCACCGGGGCGATCTGGGCGCGCCCGATCTGGAATACCTGGTGGACCTGGGACCCGCGTCTGGTCAGCGACGCCATCATGTGCCTGACCTACGCCGCCTACCTGATGCTGCGCCAGGGCATCGAAAACCCGGATACGCGCCGC
Source organism: Anaerolineae bacterium (assembly GCA_016789005.1). Taxonomy (GTDB): domain Bacteria; phylum Chloroflexota; class Anaerolineae; order Aggregatilineales; family Phototrophicaceae; genus Flexifilum. The sequence goes on along the minus strand of JAEURA010000248.1, from coordinate 399 downwards.
CGCTTCGCCTCGATCTACGGCATCTTCGCCTTTGCGACGGTGATCATCACGCTGATCATTATCCGCATCCGTCCCGATACGATTCACCCGGCGGTGATCGGCTCCAGCCCACAGAACGCCCAGGGCGGCTTCGGTTTGAGCGAGAGCATGATCACAGCGATGGGGGTGAACATGGTGGTGTGGAGCGTCTTCGTGCCGGCGGCGCTGGTCTGGTGGCGCATTCGCCTGGAGGCGCTGGCAACCCGCGTCGCCGCGCTGCGCGCCCAGGTCCAGGAGGGCTAGATCATGCCGCAAACAGGCGAATATCTGCTGCTCGGTCTTGCCGCCGTCGGGACGCTGCTGGGGCTGTTTCTGCTATCGCTGGGGGTGCGCTTTCGCAACCTGCGCCGTGACCTGAAG
>JAEURA010000218.1 GCA_016789005.1 Anaerolineae bacterium | reverse complement strand
GCCGACCGCCAGCGCGCCCAGGCTCGGCGCGCGAAAACGGCGCCGCTTCAGCAGGAAGAAGGCGCCGACCATCGCGGCGATCATCAGCGGGTTGGTCGGGGCGTCGTCTATCGCGTTGAACACCCCCATGCCGAAGCGCAGCAGCACCCCTGCCAGCACCGCCAGCGCCACCGTCTGCGGCACGACGCGCATGATTCGCCCGAACAAGCCGCTGACACCCAGCAGCGCCACCGCCAGCCCGGCGACGATGTAGGCTCCGACGGCTTCCGGCAGGCTGAACTGCGTCAGACTGGTGATCAGCAGCGCCGCCCCCGCCGTCGAATACGGCAGGTTGATCGGCTGGCGGTACAGCAGCGACAGGAGGATCGTGCCGAAGCCGCCGCCCGCCACCACCGCCATCACCCAGGAGGAGGTCTGCTCTGGCGACAACCCGCCCGCCCGCGCCGCCTCCAGCAGGATGAGGATCGGTCCCGTGTAGCTGATCAGCATGACGATGAAGCCGGCGGTCACGCTGCCGACGCTGATCGTCGAGGGGAGATCGCGCAGATTGCGCAGAAAACCTGCCGGGCTGGGGCGCGCGGCGGGCAGTAAAGTGGGATGTGCAGACATGGCGTTCCTATTGAGGTCGAGCGGGTGAGACAGCAACCCCTTCATGATACTCCGCCGAGGGCAGACCATTTGACGCCACAGAAATTAGCGGCATTCCCCACCGGGTTTCAACCCGGTGGGGAATGCCGTGCCCTTTGCCGCCTTGCCTCCTTTCGTTCTCGCTGGTATAATTCGTTTATGGAGACTAAACAAACACGCCACGCTGTCTACAACATCCACTACCACCTGGTCTGGTGTCCGAAATATCGACGCCCGGTTCTGGCAGGTGACGTTGGCGTTCGTTTGTCTGAAATACTGCCCAGACTGGTTCAGCAATTGGGCGGCGAGATACTTGAACTGGTCGTCATGCCTGACCACGTTCACTTGTTCGCGTCGTTCCCGCCTACGCTGTCGATAGCCCAAATCATGCACAAGCTGAAGGGTGCAAGCAGTCACCAACTCAGGGAGGAATTCCCCCACCTGAGAAGTCGCTTGCCGTCGGTATGGACGCGCTCGTACTATGCCGGAACCGCCGGACAGGTCAGCGCGGCGACGATAAAGGGCTACATTGAGGAGCAAAGGCGAAGCTGAGTGGCGCTGCTGACCTACCAATACCGGCTCTACCCGCGCCGCGCCGAAGCAAAGCGGCTGGACACCCTGCTGTATCAAGGCAAGTTGGTCTACAACTTCGCGCTGGAAGTGTGCAAAAACACTTACGAAGCGACAGGAGAATCGGTCAAAGCCCTGAGTCTGTGGCGGTATTTCCGGGACTGGCGCAACAGCCAACCCGAAGCCGAGCGCGTTCTCAACGCCAGCAGTGTGCAGCACCTTCTGCGCCGTCTGGACAAAGCCTATGCCGCTTTCTTTCGCCGTATCAAGGCGGGCGAAAAGGCAGGACATCCCCGCTTCAAGTCGCACGACCGCTTCAACAGTGTCGAATACACCTACGGAGACGGCGTGAAGCTGGTGCAGGACGACCGGCGTGTGCTGCTCTACGTGCATCGGATCGGCAGCCTGAAGGTCAAGGTTCACCGCCGCTTGCCAACGGGTGCGGTCATCAAGCACGTCGTCATCAAGCGCAAGGCGGGCGGTTGGTACGTCAATTTGCAGTTGGAAGTGCCTACGCCGGAGTTCGTGCCCAACGGTCAGCCGTTGGTTGCCGGGGATGTCGGCATGCTGCGTCTGCTGACCCTGTCGGACGGGACGGGAATTGACAACCCGCGCTGGCTGCGCGGTACGCTGAAGAAGCTGCGTCGAGCGCAGCGCCGCCTCAGCCGCCGCCAGAAGGGGAGCAATCGCCGTCGCAAGGCGCGGCGGCAGGTCGCGCTGCTGCACGAGCAGGTTGCCAATACGCGGCGCGACTTCTGGCACAAGGTCACGACGGCGCTGGTGAACACCTACGGCGCAATCGCGCTGGAAGCGTTGAACCTCAACTTCATGCTGCGCAACGGACGCCTGTCGCTGTCGGCGCACGATGCAGACTTGGGAATATTCTACGCGCTGTTGGACAGCAAAGCTGCGAACGCTGGCTGTACCGTCGTGTGCGTAGACCCCGCCTACACCTCGCAGATATGCAGCGGGTGCGGTTGTCTGGTTGAGAAGGATTTGCGTGTTCGTGACCACGATTGCCCTCACTGTGGGCTGACGATAGACCGCGATCTGAACGCGGCGCGGAATATCTTCAAATCAGCGTTCGAGTACGCCCGGATCGGGCGTTCAGGCATCAACGCAGCGCCTCTGCCGCCGCCTTCGGGAGACGGTAAGCGCACACGTAGCCTGAGAAGCTCCCCGCTTTAGCGGGGAGAGTGGTCACTGCATTCATCCGATTGCCGCATATCATAGCCGCAAGTCGAAAGAGAAGAGGCATGAGGCATGAGAAAAACGCGCGCATCGAGTGTGTTCTCTCATCATTCGCCCCTCGACCCTGTCGGCTCCTGGCAATGGAAGACGGTTCTGCGCTCACCCAACCGCCGAGATCATGTTCGCATACGAGACCTTTCCCGTCCTTGAGACGCCCCGCCTGCTCCTGCGGGAGATCACCTTCGGCGACGCCCGCCACCTGCTCGCCATTCGCGGCGACTACCGGGTGACGCGCTGGAATACCGTGCCGCTGCTGCGCAACATGGACGACGCTATCGACCTGATCGACCGGACGCAGCTCGCCTATGCCGATCACCGGCGCATCGACTGGGGGGTGGTGATCAAGGATAATCTGGCAGCGGGCATGGTCGCCCGCATCGGCTTCAACTACTGGCTGCGCGACGAACAGCGCGCCTCTTTCGGCTACGACGTGGCGGTCGCCTTCTGGCGGCGGGGAATTGCCACCGAGGCGGCGCGGGCGGTGGCGGGTTTCGGCTTCGCGCAGATGGGGCTGGACCGCATCGAAGCTGACGCCTACCGCGAAAACGTCGCCTCGCAGCGGGTGCTGCAAAAGGTCGGCTTTCGCAAGGTCGGCGTCGATCAGGATTGGGAGTACGGCACGCTGCGCCAGATGTTCCTGTACACGCTCACCTATCACGACTGGATGAAACGGACCCTATGACCGGCACGATCCTCAACGCCATCACCGTCGCCATCGGCAGCGCCCTGGGGCTGACGATCGGCAGCCGCATCTCAGCTAAGATTCAGGAGTCGGTCATCACCGGTCTGGGGCTGGTCACGGCGTTCGTCGGCTTCAGCAACGCCGGGCGCAGCGGCAACATCATCATCCCGCTGATCAGCCTGGTTAGCGGCGTCATTCTGGGCGAACTGCTCGACCTCGACGGGGCGCTGGGGCGGCTGGGCGGGTGGCTTCAGCAGCGCTTCGCATCCGAGGGCGCGGCGCAGTCCGGCTCTGAAGGCGACCACGGGGGCGACCACGAGTCGCGCGCCCGCTTCGTCAACGGCTTTGTGACCGCCAGCCTGGTCTTCTGCATCGGTCCGCTGACCTTCGTCGGCTCGATTCAGGATGGCATGGGGCTGGCGATAGGCTTCCAGCAGCTCGCCATCAAGAGCGTGCTCGACGGCTTCGCCTCGATGGCGTTCGCCGCCAGTATGGGCGCCGGGGTCGCCTTCAGCATCCTGACGATCCTGATCCTGCAAGGGGGGCTTGCCCTGGCGGGCAGCCTGCTCGGCGGCTTCATGAGCGACCCGATGATCAACGAGATGACGGCGGTCGGCGGGCTGATGTTGATGGGCATGTCGCTCATCCTGCTCGATCTCAAACACCCGCGCATGGCGAACTTCCTGCCCGCGCTGGTGATCGCCCCGGTCATCGTGGCGGCAGCGGCGGCGCTGGGCGTGAACCTGTATCCGCTGTGAGCCGAAACCGTGAGCGTCTGAGCTAATGCTTTCGTGAAGGTTATGCGCAGAATGTCCGGCTTTGGGTTATAGTGTTAACAATACTGCATACGCTATCGACGTTTTTACCCTGCCACCACGCAGCGAGTCGTTGATCCCTATGGAGACCAGAACAATCACCGTCTTATTGATCGACGACCACAGCGCGATCCACCATCTCGTGGCGGCGCTGCTGGAGACTGCATCCGATATTCGTCTGGTCGCCCAGGGCAGCAGCGGGCTGGACGCCCTGCCGCTGTATGCGCAGCATCAGCCGGATGTCGTCCTGATGGACGTGATCATGCCGGGGATGGACGGCATCACGGCGACTCAGAAGCTGCTCGCCGCCCACCCGGAGGCACGCATCCTCGTGCTGTCCGGCTTCCAGGATGACGACAGCGTGCACGCCATGCTGCAAGCCGGCGCGGTCGGCTATGTGCTCAAGGTCACGCTCTCCAACGATCTGATCAACGGCATCCGCGCCGCCGCCAGCGGTTCCACGCTGCTCTCAGCGCAGGTCGCCCAGTCGGTGCTGCATCCCACGCGCCCCGAAGCCGCCAATCCGCACAACCTCACCGAGCGGGAAGTGGAAGTGCTGCGGTTGATCTCCAAGGGCAAGAGCAATAAGGAGATCGCCCAGGCGCTGACCATCAGCGTGTCCACCGTCAAGTATCACCTCACCAATGTGATGGAAAAGATGCAGGTGGAAACCCGCTCGGAAGCCGTCGCTCAGGCATTCCGCGACGGACTGCTTTAGAGGCATGTCTCGCATCTTTTCAACGGACGAGCCGCCGGCTCGCCCCTACGGCGCGTTGGTTGTAGGGGAGACCAGCCGGTTCTCCCGCGCGTGGTTTTTTGTCGAGAGTGTAGGTGGACGCTTGCTATCTGATCTTCACGCTCAGCGGGGTCAGGGTCGGGGTGATCGCCGCGCCGTCGAGTGTCAGGACGTTCTCCCGATAGGGCGCGCTCGATGCCTGGATCAGCGTCACCCCGCTCCCTGTCGAGGCGGGGAACCGGGCGAGACGGTGAGGTTGAGCGTCACGGTTGGCTGCGGCGTGGGGGTGGGCGTGTGTGTGGGGGATGGGGTGGGCGTCGGCGCCGCCACCGATGGCA
>JAEURA010000209.1 GCA_016789005.1 Anaerolineae bacterium | reverse complement strand
ATCCCCCGCGCTCACGACTGCATCACGCTCTATCTGGGATCGCGCCAGCGCTATCAGGCAGAGTTCGACGCTTATCCCGGAACCTACTGGTACAGCCAGGATTACCTGGAACGCAATCCCTCCAGTTCCGGCGTCGCGCTGGGCGCTGCCAGCATCCAGGTCAGCGAGTCGATCTACCAGCAGTACGTCGAGAAGTACGGGCAGGACAACGCCGATTACCTGATGGAGGTGATGGGCGAATGGGGCAGCCACTACAACCGCGCTGTCTTCATCGATACCGGACTCGGCGACGGCGCGACTTACGAACAGCGGGCGCGTGAACAGGCGGAAAAACGCGGTTGGCGCTACGAGAAGCGAGCGGGCGACCGGGGGATCACCGATCGCCTGCTGAGCGGCGGATGGAGCGAGGAGGAGTTCCTGATCGTCCCGCCGGGGCATCGCATTGTCCAGGCGGTGGGGGATCTGCTCATCCAGGCACAAGCTGTCGACGGCAAACCGCCGGAGACATAGTTGTTCTGTCGGAGGTCGAACCCCGCTTCAGCGTTCGACCACAACCGTCAGCACGAATACCCCGGAATCGCCGCTGTATTCGCCAACTTCAACGGTGTAAGTCCCGTCTGCCGTGATCAACGACGGTGGAATAACCGAATCCAGACCGCCCATGCCGAACAGGATCGTCTCGGCATCGTCATTGTCAGCGAAGACCTCACCATCCGGGGCGATCACCTGTACATAGGAGTCGAAAACCAGCCCAACGCCGCGTACCAAGACGGTCAGGCGATCCTGTGCCATAAGCGGCAGCGGCAGTCGGTAGATCATGTCGCCGTCCAATGTCTCGAAGAAGACATATTCAGTGCGCCCCTGGTCGGAAGGCGGCGCGACAGTTCGTGCAGGCGGAGCGAAGGCTGCGACCGTCGCAGCATCCGGCGGCGGAGCTATCGTCTGCGGTTGATCACCCTCGCGGATCGCCACATCGAGCGCTGCGGAGACGGAAAAAGGCGGCTCGCTGTAGCCGAGCACTCCCGGCTGCATGAACAGGTTCAAAGCCACGACAAAACGGCGCAGGAGTCCATCTTCCGCGCCGATAACCTCGTCCACCATCAGCCTGGAACCCTCGAACAACCGGGAGTTATCCCCGACGACACGCACCAATTCGTCGTAGTCGTAGAGGACGATGTCAGTGCCCTGGGCTTGGGCGAGCGCGAGGACGGCGCCGAAGAATGCGCCTACCTGCATCAGGGCATGAATATCGGCAGTGAATCGCAGATGGCGAGCGGTCACGCCGTCAGCGATTTCATCCGGGAGCGCCTCGACCTCGGCGAATTCGGCAGGATCAGCCGCCGCCAGTGCCTCCAGGACGCCTGACACTCCTCCCATCCTGGAAAGATCCCACTCGGCGAGCGCGCCATCCATGCCCATCAAGCCAAACATCGCCAGGACGCGCGTGGCGAACGCGCCGGCGTCCTCCATCTTCTGCCAGCCGTCGCCAAAATTGAGGTACAGGTTGTTGTCGATCCAGCGCGCCTGAGTCGTGATATCCAAAGGCGGATCGCTGCCCAGCACGAGCATTCCTGTGAGATCGAGACGAAATGACCGCGCGGGTACATCGACCGCGCCGTTCCCGTCCAGGCGCAGATCAAGCGTGAAGCTGTCCAGGTCTTGGACGGACAGGCGACCGGTGAAGTCAAAGGCAAAGGTCTGGGGCATGACCGCCCAGGGAGATGGCATCTCCTGTGCGCGCGCCGGCAGAGCGATCAGGAGCGCAAACAGGGCGCAGACGTATATCGCAAACCCGTATCGACCCGATTTCATCGGTCAAATCCTTTTCTGCTGATATTCGACACTACGATTATATCGCGCCGCGCTTGCGAATGCAGACTCGTCCGGGGTCCCCCTCCTATTCGTGTTATACTGGCGAAAATGTCGTCCGGCATTCGCTGGTGAATTCCGCATCCGCATGAAGAGAGTTTCATGGCTTCGTCACCCGAAACGCTGTTGATCCTCAATGCCCAGGTCTTCACCGCCGATGCTGCGCTGCCCAGGGCGCAGGCGGTCGGCATCCAGGGCAATCGTATCGCCTTCGTCGGATCGAACGCCGACGCCGAACGCTGGCGCACACCAGGCGCGCGGGTCATCGACGGACAGGACTGCACCCTCATGCCCGGAATCATCGACAGCCACTATCATCTGTTCGTCGGCTCGATGGAACTGGGATTGCTGGACCTGTGGAACGCGGCGTCCTTCGCCGAAGTCGCCGAGATGATCAGCCGCCATGCTGCCGAGCGCCCGGACGAGGAAGGAATCCACTGCGTCCAGATGCGCTACGAGATTCTGCCGGAGGGCGGGCGGCTTACCCGCCAGCACCTCGATGCCATCCTGCCGGATCGCTCACTGACCATCATGGGCTACGACCATCACAACGCCTGGGCGAACACCCGCGCCCTGGAAACCGCCGGGGCGCTGCGCGGCGCGCCAACCGGTCCCAACAGCGAGATCGTGATGGCGCAGGATGGCACGGCGACCGGCGAACTGGTCGAACCAGCCGCCTACTGCGTTGTCCTGCGGCACTTCGAGGGCTGGGGGCGCACCGTCAAGGGCTTGATGGGCGAGACTGCCGGCAAACCCCGCCTCAACCCGGAACGAGAGCGCACCTGGCTGCGCGAGGGTCTGAAGCTGACGGCGCGCTATGGCATCACCAGCGTGCACAACATGGACGGCGACGCCGAGCAGGCGGCTTTCTACGCGGCGATGGAGGCGGCGGGCGAGCTGACCGTGCGAGTCAACATCCCCTACAGCATCTTCCCTTCGACGCAGATCAAAGACCTGGACGAAGCCGTCGAGATGGCGCGGCAGTATCAGGGTGGAAAAATCCGCTCCGGGCGGGTCAAGCTGTTCATGGACGGCGTGATGGAATTCCGCACGGCGCTCCTGCTGCACGACTACGCCGATCAGCCGGGATGGAGCGGCGACGCCCTCTATTCGGCGGATCATTTCAACCTGTTGGCTCGAGAGTGCGACGCGCGCGGTTTGCAGATCACTGTCCACGCCATCGGCGACGCGGCGATCCGGCGCACGCTGGACGGCTACGAACTGGCGCGCAAGGTCAACGGCGCGCGCGACAGCCGCCACCGCGTCGAGCATGTCGAGCAGATTCACCCCGATGACCTGCCGCGCTTTGCGCACCTGGGCGTGATCGCCTCGATGCAGCCGTTTCACAGCCCGATCACTTACCCGGAGACGCACGAAGTCTTCCCCGACCGGGTCGGGGAAGCGCGCTGGCATCTGAGCTTCGCCTGGCAGAACGTGCGCGGCGCAGGGGCGCGTCTGGCGTTCGGCAGCGACTGGCCCGTCGTCACTCAGGACCCGTTCATCGGCTTGCACGCGGCGATCAACCGCGGCCCCTGGAAGCCCGGCATGGTCGATCAGCGTCAGTCGCTCGACGACACGCTGCACTCCTATACCCGCGAAGGGGCGTACGCCGAATTTCAGGAGGAGATCAAAGGACAGATCAGACCGGGCATGCTCGCCGACCTGGTCCTGCTGACCGAGGACATCCACCACACGCCGCATGATCGCATCAAAGATGTGCGGGCGGCGCTGACGATCTGCGACGGGCGCATCGTCTACCAGGCGTGAATTGCTGAAAACCTGTTCAGGCTCAGAGGATCGCAAACATGCATCAGGTCGGCATCATCGGCGCAGGCAGTTACGGAGTACAGCATGCCGAGGCACTCGGCGCGCTCCACGATGCGCGCCTGACTGCGGCATCGCGCACCAACCCCGAAGCCCTCGCCGAATTCACGGAGCGCTATGGAATCGCCGGCTACACCGACTATCGCGATCTGCTGGCGGACCCGGCGGTAGAGGTGGTGGTGATCGCCACGCCGCATC
>JAEURA010000182.1 GCA_016789005.1 Anaerolineae bacterium | reverse complement strand
GATTGACTGAAAGTGGGTTCTCAAAAGAAATCATTGGCGGACGCGCAGTAGCGCTTCCCTACACCCCTATGGTTTGCCGCAACCTCACGAGGCCAATTCTTTTCAACGGTCGAGCCAGCGGCTCGCCCCTACGGCACGTTGGTTGTAGGGGCGACCCGGCGGCTCGACCACTCGCATTTTTCTTTCGAGATTTCGCCTAAAGTGGGTTCTCGAAAGATATCCACGAACGGGAGACCCGCCGGGTCTCCCCTACGACCGCCACCCCGTAGGGGCGAGCCGCCGGCTCGCCCGTTGAAAACATGCGAAACTTGGCTTAAGCCATGTTCCGAAACAATTCAATGCCCTCACCCCTGCTGCGCTTCGCTTAGCTTCCCCTCTCCATGAAAATGGAGAGGGGACCGAGGGGTGAGGTCTTTCGTGGCAGATCTTCGATTACTGGCTTAGCGATGATGTTCAAGGAGGATTTCGATGCGGAGCCTTTCAGCCAACGAGGCGCTGGAAGAACTTCTGGCAGGCAACCGGCGCTACGTCGCCATGCGCCAGATCTATCCCCGCCAGAATCAGGTGCAGCGGCAGGCGCTCCTGGACGGGCAGTATCCTTTCGCCGCCATCCTCAGCTGTTCCGATTCGCGTGTGCCCTCGGAACTGATCTTCGACCAGGGTTTGGGGGATCTGTTCATCGTGCGCACCGCCGGTCACGTCATCGACCCGCTGATCCTCGGCAGTCTCGAATTCGCCGTGCATGTGCTGCGCGTGCCGCTGGTGGTGGTGATGGGACATGCCCAGTGCGGGGCGGTGACCTCGGCGGTCAAAGGGCAAAGCCTGCCGGGGAACATCCGCGCCATCGCCGAAGCTTTGCAACCGGTGGTCGCCAGCGTGCGCGACTCTGCCGGAGACCCGGTCCTGAACGCCACCCACGCCAACGCCATCCACACCGCCGACCGGCTGATTCACGACAGCGCTATCCTGGCGGAGGCAGCGGCGCAGGGGCAGTTGAAGATCGTCCCGGCGTACTTCGACCTGAAGACCAGCAGGGTGCAGCTGCTGCGCGAAGGATGAATATCCTTCGCTAGGTGTAGGGTTGAAGCGCGAGCGAGCCGAGCAGCGGAGACATATCCTTCAGGTTGTGAGTGTACAAAGGCAGATTCAACCTGTAGGCAACTGATGCGATCAGGCAGTCTTCTTTTCCGATATGATGGCTGAACTGAAATCGTTCGATCTGCATCATGGACCACTGCTGATCAGCAGCGGTCAACAGCAGCAGTTCGAACTGACGCAGCAAGCTTCTACACTGCGCCTGATTGAGCTTGCTGCTCGCCCCTTCCATGACTTCCAGCCAAGTGATTGAGGCAATGTCATAGTGCTGTTGGTTGTCGAGCCAGTTCAGGGCAGGAGGATATTTGCGGAAAAGGTGCAGAATGACCGTCGTATCCAGGATCGCCGTGATCATTCCGCTTCATCCAGCCCCAGCCTTAGCCGATCCGCTCGTTTTCGCCGCTGCGCTTTCACCCACTCGACCGGGTCATCCAGGTGAGGATCAACGAACTCGATAGGATCTATTGCCCGAAGCATCGCGACTATATCTGCGCCAGTTCCTGACTGCCGATTCTCAACGTCCGAGTCCAGGGTGTCGATGAGCAGTTTCGCCAGTTCCTTGCGCTCTTCTACGCTCAACGCCTTCGCCTGATGCAGAATCTCTGCGACGGTCACGAATTACCCTTTCCCTAGATGATTTCATCATATCATATGTCTCCTCTCTGCAACCTGCCCGCCATCTGAGCCGTACATGAATGTTAAAGGGAGAGCGTTCACTGACATTGTATACTGGTAGTAGCGCTGTAAAGGGACAACACCATGCGTGTCATCGTGCATACCGGCAAGGGCGGCGTCGGCAAGACCAGCGTTTCCGCCGCAACTGCGCTGCGCTGTGCAGAACAGGGACTCAAGACCATCGTCATCAGCACCGATACGGCGCACAGCCTGGGCGACTCGCTCGAAGCCGAGATTGGTCCCGAACCGACACAAATACGCGATAATCTGTGGGCGCAGGAGGTAGACGCCCGCTATTCGATGGACAAGTACTGGGGGCGCATCCAGCAGTACATGACCTCCCTCTTCACCCGCCAGGGCGTCGAGGATATCGTCGCCGAAGAGGTGACCATCCTGCCCGGCTTGGAAGAAGGCGCGCACCTGCTGTGGATCAACCAGTACTTCACCGAAAACAAGTACGACGTGCTGGTGGTGGATGCCGCCCCGACCGCCGAGACACTGCGCCTGCTCAGCCTGCCCGATGTCACCCGCTGGTGGTTCGAGAAGATCATGTCGATCACGCGCGGGGCGGCGCGCATCCTGCGCCCGATCGGCAAGGTGCTGGGACGCACCAGCGACTCCATCCCCGCCGATGATGCCTGGAACCAGGTCGATCAGCTCTTCGAGACGCTCGACAAGGTGCGCCGCCTGCTCACCGACCCGGAGGTCGCCAGCGTGCGGCTGGTGGTCAACCCGGAGCGCATGGTCATCAAAGAGACGCAGCGCACCTATACCTATCTCAACCTCTACGGCTATGCCGTCGATTCGATCATCTGCAACCGGGTCATCCCCGATGAAGTGACCGATCCGTATTTCGAGATGTGGAAGCGCAACCAGCGCGACAACATCGCCTACATCCGCGAAGCCTTCGGCGAACTGCCGATGTTCACCGCGCCGATGTTTTCGCAGGAGATCACCGGGCTGGAAGGACTGCGCCGGCTGGGGACGGCTCTCTACACCGACCGTCACCCGGAAAAGAAGCAGTTCGACGGCACCACCCATCAGATCAGGGAGGTGAACGGCATCTATACGCTGAGCGTGCCGCTCCCCTTCGCCGACAAGGAAGACCTCGACCTGTACCGCTCGCGCGATGAACTGACGCTGCGTGTGGGTCCGTACCGCCGCAATATCGTCCTGCCCTACAGCTTATGGGACCTGGAAATCGAGGATGCCAAATTCGAACACGCTGCCCTCAACATCACCTTCGCCAGGGTCGGCAAATGAGCCGGCAAGCGCGCCGCCACTGATGAACGGGTCGGCGGCGAACGGCACGCGGGAGCGCGCACCCGACAGCCATCTGAACGGCGGCGGTTCGTCCGCCGCGCCGATCTTCGACGTACCCGCCGAGAATGGCGAACCGGAATTCCTGGGGCGGCTGGATGGCGATTCAGCGCCGCCAATGGCAATCCAGCCGATTCTACCGCCCCCGCCGCCGCCCGCCGAAGCAAGCCCGCCGGGCGTCCGCGAGGTCATCGCCAGTCGTCCGCGCACCCTGGCGCTGACCCTGCGCTTCGCCCGCGTGGTGGTCTATTTCGCCTGGCTGTTCGTGCAGACCGTCTTCTGGCACATCTTCCTGTCGCGCTACTTCCCAGAGATGGTCGAACGCGGCAATCTCCAGCGCTGGCGCGGCTATGCCCGATCCTTCCGCAATTTCGCCATCGACCTGGGCGGCGTGATGATCAAGGCGGGGCAGTTCGTCTCGACGCGCGGCGACATCCTGCCCGAAGAGGTGATCGCCGAGCTGGCATCACTGCGCGACGAAGTGCCGGGCGTGCCGGTCAGCGAGATTCGCAGCATCCTGCGCCGCGAGCTGGGCGACATCACCCGCCGCTTCAGCTGGTTCGACGATACGGCGATTGCGGCGGCGTCGCTCGGTCAGGTGCACCGCGCCCGCCTGCACAACGGCGACAAGGTGGTGGTCAAGGTGCAGCGCCCCGGCATCGCGGCGATCTGCCACACCGACCTCGCCGCCATGTTCGTGGTGGCACGCATCGCCAACCGCTTCCGCTTCATCCGGCGGCGCATGGACGCCGTCGCGCTGATCGACGAGTTCGGGCGCGTGCTGCTGGAAGAACTGTCCTACAAGCACGAAGCTTACAACGCCACCCGCTTCGCTCAGCTTTTCGCCGATGATCTGGGCGTCTACATCCCCGCCGTCTATACCGAGCATTCCAGCGACTGCGTGCTGGTCATGGAGGACGTGACGGCGATCAAGCTGGACGACTACCCGGCGCTGGAAAAGGCGGGCATCAGCCGTCTGGAAGTCGCCCGCCGGCTGATGGACACCTATCTGACGCAGATCTTCGAGGAGCGCTTCTTCCACGCCGACCCGCACCCCGGCAACCTGTTCGTCTATCCCCTGCCGGAAGACAGCCAGGCGTACAGGCAGCAGGCGGGGCGCATCCAGGGGCGTCCCTTCTACCTGATCTTCATCGACTTCGGCATGATCGGCACGCTGACGCAGCAGATCGTGGACGGCTTGATCGGCACGATGGCGGCGGTGGTGACGCGCGACGCCCGCAAGCTGATCGAAAGCTACAGCGAACTCGGCTTCCTGCTGCCGGGGGCGGATAAAGACCGGCTGGAAGAGGCGACGCGCATGGTCTTCGACCAGGTGTGGGGCATGTCGATGAACCAGATGCGCGACATGAGCTTCGACAGTATGGCGCAGATCGGCGATCAGTTCAATGATCTGCTGTTCGCCATGCCCTTCCAGGTCCCCCAGGATTTCATCTACCTGGGGCGGACCATCGGCATTCTGAGCGGGCTGGCGACACATCTGGATTCCAACTTCAACCCCTGGAGTGAGATGCAGCCCTACACCGCCCGGCTGATCGCCATGCGCAGTCCTTCGACCAGCGGTGAACCCGATCTGCTCTCGACGCTGTTCGGCTCGACGGTGCTGCAAGGGCTGTTCAACAACACCGGGGCGAAGGCGCTGATGAACATCGGACAGGCGATCCTTGGCGGGCTGGCTCCCTCCGGCGACGCGCGCGAGATCGTCACCAAGTTGGAGCGGGGCGACCTGAAGGTGCGCATCGAACCGACGACGACCTTTCAGCGGCAGTTCGCGCGCATCGAGGCGCAGGAAAGGCGCACGACGCGGGCGGTGCTGTTCGGCAGCGGTTTGATCGCGGCGGCGATCCTCTACACCGGCGGAGAAACGACCCTGGCGGCGATCAGCTTTGGCTTCGCGGCGCTGATGGTCGCGGCGCTGTACTTCACCGGGGAATGACGATGCCCCTGACCCCGCCCTGAGCGGGGTCAGGGGAACATCTTCTCGTACACGTCCGCCAGCGCCAGCACGCAGTCAATCGACTCCAGGCGAATCTCGGCTTCCAGCCCTTCCACAGCGGAGAACTGCCAGCTGCCATCCGCCTGGCGCGTGAACCGCTCGATCAGCGGCTTGTCCTGGGCGATCAGCACGTACTCCTGCAAGGACTCGATGGATCGGTAGCGCCGGAATTTCTCCCCCCGATCGTACTGCTCGGTAGATGGCGACAGCACTTCAAAAAGCGTCGTCGGGTTGGCAAGCGTGTCCATATGCTGAAGGTCTTCGAAGCGGCGCGCGCCGCAGACGGCGGCGAGATCGGGATAGGCATAGTGCCAATCGTCCACTTTGACCCGCATGTCGCTGAGAAAGACCTGACAGTCGCGGCGGCGAAACTGGCTGTGAATGGACGCAGCCGTATTCAGGGCAATCGTCTGATGCTCCCGGCTGGCGCCTGCCATATCGAAGATGTCGCCGTCGATGAATTCGTGGCGCGTCTCAGCAGCGCGTTCGAAGGCGAGATATTCTCCTGGGGTCCAGCGGTGACGCGCAGGAAGCGCCATAATCTATCCTCCCTCCGTTACCCCCCCGCCCCGGACCAGGTGAACTGGCGCGCTCCGGCGGCGCTGCTGAGCAGGAAGCGCCGCCCCGTCAGCAGATCGATCACTGTCAGCGTGCCGCCTTCCGGGGTCAGCGACTCGAAGCCGCCGATGAAGCGCCCTTCCGGCGAAAGTCGCGGGGCGGTCAGCGCCCCGATCTCGATCACCGGCGTCAGCGTCCCTTCGGTCAGCACCAGGTCGAACACCCCCAGCGGCGCATCCGGCGCGGCGGTCTGCGCGATCACCAGGCGCAGCATGCCTGAAAGCGGCTCGTTGACCGCCCGCACCACCGCCCCGGCGGGCAGCGAGGCGATCAGCGCGCCGCCGGAAGGCTGCGGCGGATCGATCAGGTAGACGCCCGGCGGCGAATCGACGGATGCCGCCGCGTCCAGCAGGCTGTAGATGCGCCCATCGCGCAGCCAGCGCGCCCGCCCTGGGCGCGGGTCGTCAGCGGGCAGCGGTGCGCCCACCGCCATCTGGCGCGAGGCGATGTCCAGCACATTGTTGGCGATGGTCTCGCCCTCGCCGGCGTAGAGATCGAAGAGCAGTTTGCTGCCATCCGGCGAGAACTGCGGGCGGCGCAGCGCCTGTTCAACGCCGGCGTCGCTGACGATGCGCGCCCGCAGCAGTTCCGGGTCTTCGCCTTCGCGCGCCGCCTCGACGGCGATTCGCCAGATGCCCGCCCCTTCGTCGGCATAGGCGACCTGCAGACCATCCGGGCTGAAGATCGGCGTGACCGGCGCGAAGGTGTTCAGGCGCGCCAGCCGGAAAGGCTCCTGATTGGCGATTTGCAGCCACAATTCGGCATCGACGACGTAGGCGACCGCCTGAGCAACCGGGGAGGCGGCGAACTCCACCGCATCGGAGGTGTTGCGGGTGAACGGGGTGGGCGGCGAACCGTCGGCAGGCAGCCGCCACACCTGGATGACACCATTCGTCCCCGGCGCGAGGAAATAGCCGTCCGCCGCCAGCACCAGGGCGCTGGTCGTCACAATCGGGATGGGCGTCGGTTCGCGGGTGGGAAGCGGTTCAGCGGTCGGCGGCGGAAGAGTCGGCTCGACCACCACCGGAAGGTCCGTTGCCGGCGCTGGCTGCGTCGGCGCGGCAGGGGCGTTCACGCCGACCACCGGACCCCAGTCGTAGGCGACCGCGCTGTTGATCGGCAGCGGAAAGCCCAAGCCATCTGTTGGGTTGAAGAACGCCATCACGCCGCCCTGGAAGGCGACCAGCATCTGCCCATCCGGGGACCAGGTCAGCCCGCCCAGGGCGACCGGCGTAGCGCCGACCACCTGCACCGACTGCGCGCCGCGTTCCAGGCGCAGCAGTGTGCCGTATCCATCGGGGATAGTGGCATCCACCGGATCGCGCGCGAAGAAGACCAGCGCGTCGGTCGCGTCCAGCGCCGGCAGGCGGTAGATCGTGCTGTCGTCCAGCAGGCTGATCTGCTGGTTGGCGCGGTCCAGGCTCATCAGGCGCAGCCCGCCGGCATTGGGGGCGAAGACGATGTCCGAGTCACTGATCCAGGCGACGCCCACGCCGTCGGTGATGATGCTGGTCAACAGCAGCGCCGCCCCTTCGCGCCGGTAGATCCACCAGACACGTGCCCCTTCACTTTCGGACTCCGCCGCCAGGAAGCGCCCGCCCGGCGACCAGCTGATCTGCCGGAAGACCGCCTCGCGCAGATCGATGAAGACCGGTACGCCGGCAGCGCTGAAGTAGACCCGCGCGCCATAGGTGGTGGTGTAGGCGATGGCGTCCCCGCTTGACGACCAGGCGATGGTATCGCCAACGCCGCGAAACGGCGGCACGTCGGCGCTGCCCTCTTCGACCGGCAGGGGCGAGGAGCCGGGCAGCGAAAGATCGAGCAGGAACAGCCCCGCCTCGGTGCGATAGGCGAGCCGCGTTCCCGAAGGATCGACGCCGAAGTCGAGCACGAAAGCGTCGGACGGCGTGACGGCTGCCACGCCCGACGTGCCGACGCCGAAACGCTCGACACGACCATCGTTGTACAGGACGTACAGGTCGGAGGGCAGATCGAGTCCCTCCTGCGCGGCGGCGGGGGACACACCCAACAGGGCGATCAACAGGGGCAGAAACAGCAGGCGACGCACAAGCCCGGTCATCGCCAGGATTTGACCGTTGAGGATTGCATGTTTGACTTCGGAAGCCCGCTCCAACGCGAAATACTGGTCGCGTGTGGAGGACGCCGGCACTGCCAGGGACATCATCTGACGCCTTCCGTCAAGGATGACCGAACAACAGCCTGATTGTACAACAGCCCCGGCGCGACGCCGGTCGCCGCCTCACCCTTCGCCAGGCACGACATCCGACTCGAAGGTCACCCGGCGGTAGACTTCCGCCAGCGTCAGCGTCGCGCCGACCGATTCCAGCACTGCCGAGCCGTCCAACCCATGCACGGCGGTATACAGCCATTTGTCGTCGGGGCGGCGGCTGAAGACTTCGATCAGCGGTCGGCGCTGCGAGATCAGCACATATTCCCGCAGAGAATCGATCTGTTGATAGCGCGCGAACTTCTCGCCCCGGTCGAATGCCTCGGTGGAAGGCGACAGGACTTCGACGATCAGCGTCGGGTTGAGAAGATGACTCAGCCCTGCCTCGATGATGAAGAGGGGTTCGCCGCAGACCACCGAAAGATCGGGATAGAAGTAGGCAGAGGCATCCGTTTTCACGCGAATGTCGTTTGAGAACGGCTTGCAGCCGCCCTTTCTGAGCTGAAGTCCCAGTTCCAGGACGAGATCAAGCAGAACCGCGTCGTGCTCAGGACTCGCCCCCGCCATCGCGTAGATTTCGTGGTCCAGAAACTCGTGGCGAACGTCGGACTCACGTTCCGCCGCGAAGTACTCCTCTACCGTCCATCGTCTTTTCGGCGCTGTGCTCATGGCGCATCCTTCTGCCTGCTGGATCACCCTCTATTTTACTGCAAACTGACCTCTTGACACGCGGGCAAACTCCTATATCATCTAGGCACTCCTAATTAAATTAGGCACGCCAAATCAAGGTAGGGTTCTGTGGCAGAGTCGAAGGTGCTTTCCCCCAAGCAGCGCCGCCAGCGCAACCGCGAAGAGATGATCGACGCGATTGTCGAGGCTGCCCGCCAGATCATGCGCGAGCAGGGCGTCGCCGCGCTCAACCTGAACGAGATCGCGCGGGCGCTCGGCATGCAGACGCCATCGCTGTACGAATACTTCGCCAGCAAGATGGCGCTCTATGACTATCTCTTCCGGGTTGGTACGCGCACTTTTCGCGACGCGATGACACGAGCTGGGGAGGGTCAGGACTCCGCCGGCTGGGATCAGGCTCAGCACTACATGACTGCCTACCTGGAATGGTCAATCGCCAACCCCGACCTATTTAAACTGCTGTTCGAGCGGCACATCCCCGGCTTCACACCCTCTGACGAGAGCATGGCGGAGATGTACGGCGCGCTGGATGAGGGACGGCAGCGGCTTGAAGCCGGACTGAGCGCGGCTCGGCTCGATCCAGTAGTCACGCTGGAACAGGCGCGCGACATCTTCATCGCCCTTCAGCATGGCATCACGGCGCTGCATCTCGCCAATAACCCGGAACTACCTGTGGGTCAGGGGCGCTTCGGCAGCCTGATCCCGCTCGTGATCGATATGATGCGTATCGCCTGGGAAAAGCAGACAAAGAGGAGAGGCTCATGAACCCACAGATGGCAGTCCCGTCAACGCTGATCGGTCAGCACCTTCCGCAGCACGCCGCCGCCGTTCCCAGGCTGAGCCGTCAGGAAGTCGTGCCGCTGGCGCGCGTCGAACTGGAGCGCTTCCTGGCGCTGGCAGCGACACTGACGACCGATGACCTACGCCAGCCGACCGACTGCGCGCTGTGGTCGGTCAAGGATATCATCGCCCACCAGGCGAGCCACGTGCTGGCGCTGACTCGCCTGGGCGAATTCATGGATCAGTTCAACCCGCTCAACTTCCGTGATTACAGCGCCAGGAGGTTGAATTCTCTGGACGCGGCGAACCAGCGCCAGGTCGATCGGCGTGCGGACTGGTCCCTCATCCAACTGATCGCCGAGATGCGCGACAATCGCGAACAATCGCTCGCAGGTAGGCAGCGATTCCCTCTGCCGGCGCGCTGGATCCGTTTGGGCGCGCCGGGTTTCGATGGGAAATTCAGCCTGGGCGAACTGATCGACAGCATTTTCACGCGCGACATGTGGATGCATCGGGTGGACATCTGCATGGCGACCGGGCGCGACATGACGCTGACGGCGGAGCATGACGGGCGCATCGTCGCCCTGGTGATGCGTGATCTCGACCGGCGGCTGTCGGTGAAGCTTGACGGTCATTCGACGCTCTACCGGCTGACCGGCAGAGCAGGCGGCGAATGGCTGGTCGGAGGGGATGCCCCGGCAGGCGCAGCGCTGACCTTCGACGCGCTGCAATTCAACCGGCTGGCGTCCGGGCGGATCACCAGCCAGCAGGCGCTCGAACAGGGGTTGGTGAAGGTCGAAGGTGACGCCGATCTGGCTCGACGCGCCCTGGACAACACGATGGTGCTGTACTGAGACAGACAGCACAGCGTAGGGGAGAGTCGATCAGGCGAGCGACCTCCCCTACGCCAGGCTGCGGATCGTCTCCAGCGAGAAACTCTCCAGCGAGGGCAGCGCCAGGTCGACCAGCGCCAGAACCTCATCGGACAGGGCAAAGCCGGGGCTGGGGACGGCGATGATCTTCATGCTGGCGGCGTGCAGGGCGCGCACACCGTTGCCGCTGTCTTCGATGCCGAGGCAGTGCGCCGGATCGACGCCGAGCCGCCGAGCCGTCTCGAGATAGATATCCGGGGCGGGTTTGCCGCGCGCCATGTCGTCGCCATAGACGACGGTCTGAAAGACGCGGTCCAAGCCGGTGATCGCCATGACGCTCTGGATCACGCGCGTCGGTGAGCCGGACGCCAGCGCCACCGGGTAGTCCTGTGCCGCGGTGTGGACCGCCTCCAAGGCTCCAGGCAGGGCGGGAAAGCGAACAGCCAGTTTGTCGCTCACCCGTCCGATCACGTCATCCATGATCGCCTCCAGCGTCATGTCCAGATGCAGGCGCTCCTGCATGACATGCGCCCATTCGACGGTGCCGCGTCCCATCGCCAGCCGTTGGAATGCCATCGTCCACTGCAAGCCGCGCTCGGCGGCGAATTCCACTCGTGCCTCCCACCAGTACTGCTCGCTGTCCACCAGGACGCCATCCATGTCGAAGATGACCGCATCGATAGGCATTGGGGTTCGCTTTCTGCTGAATCTGCGCGGAACAGCGCACAAGCTTACCAGTTTTTTGGGCGTTGAACGGGACGAAATCGGGCGATCTGGCGTGTCGCGATGTGCCATCTGTCATGTCAGCAGCGTAACGGAGTCCTGCCCCAACTCCGTGAATCAGGCGTATCATGGAGATTGTAACGTTTGAGCGGCTCATTTCGGAGGCGTAATGGGCGCTGGAACGAATGGACTCCCCGACCTCGCTGCGCTGCGCAAGCAGCCCGCTGCCGAGGTCTATCGGCTGCTGGACAGCCGCAGCGCCGGACTGACGGCGGTAGAAGCCGCCGAACGACTGGCGCGCTGCGGCGCCAATGTCATCCGCGAAGTCAAAGGCAAGCCGCTGCTGGCGCGGCTGATCGCCAATTTCACACATCTGATGGCGATCCTGCTGTGGACCGGCGGAGTGATCGCCCTCATCGCTCAACTTCCCCAACTGGCGGTCGCCATCTGGATGGTCAACCTGATCAACGGCGCATTCAGTTTCTGGCAGGAGTACCGCGCCGAGCAGGCGACCGAAGCGCTGCGGCGGATGCTGCCGCCGCAGGTGCGGGTCATCCGCGACGGACAGGAGGAGAAGATCGGCGCCGATCAGCTCACACCCGGCGACGTGGTGCTGCTGGAAGAGGGCGACCGGGTCTCTGCCGACTGCCGGCTGGTGCAGGCGGCGGAACTGCAAGCCGATCAGGCGACCCTGACCGGCGAATCGCTGCCGGTACGCAAATTCGCCGAAGCCGTGACGCAGGCGGACCTCGCCCCGCAGGAGACGCCGAACCTGATCTTCGCCGGGACCAGCATCACGTCGGGAACAGGGCGCGCCGTCGTCTACGCGACGGGCATGAATACCCAGTTCGGCAGGATCGCCCAGCTGACGCAGGCGCTCGGTGAAGCGCCCAGCCCGCTCCAGCGCGAGATGGAAATCGTCACGCGCCAGGTGACCTTCATCGCGGTCGGGGTTGGGGCGCTGTTCTTCGCCGCCTCGATTCTGCTGGCAGGGCTGGGGCTGGCGGAGAGCTTCATCTTCGGTCTGGGCATGATCGTCGCCTTCGTGCCGGAAGGGCTGCTGCCGACCGTCACCCTGTCGCTGGCGATGGGCGTGCAGCGCATGGCGAAGCGCAGCGCGCTGATCAAGAAGCTGTCGTCGGTCGAGACGCTGGGCTGCACGACGGTGATCTGCACCGACAAGACCGGCACGCTGACGCAGAACGCCATGACGGTGACAGATGTCTGGCTCGGCGGCAGACCGCTGAAGGTGACAGGCGGCGGCTATGCGCCCCAGGGCAGCATCCTGGATGGCGGCAGGAACCCCGGCGGAGCGCTCGCCGGCGACCTGCGCGAGATGCTGATCGCCGCCGGGCTGTGCAACAACGCGCGGGTCCTGCCGCCGCACGAAGCGGTTGAGGCGTGGACGATCCTGGGCGACCCGACCGAAGCGGCGCTGCGGGTCGCTGCGCCGAAGGGCGGGGTCGATCTGGAAGCGGCGCAAAAAGAACGCCCGCGACTGCGCGAGCTGCCCTTCGATTCCCGGCGTAAGCGTATGAGCACCCTGCATCAGGTCCCCGCCGCCGGGCTGATCGCCTATGTCAAAGGCGCGCCGAACGAAGTCCTGGCGCTGTGTGCGCGGATCCTGGTGAACGGGCAGGTGGTCCCGATGAGCGAGGCGCTGCGCGAGGCGGCGCGCGAGGCGAACGACACCTACGCACGGGCAGGGCTGCGCGTGCTGGCGGTCGCTTCGCGGCGACTGGATGGGAGCGCCGAGGATGCGCCGCAGCAGCGGCAGCCGGCGAGCCGCTACACCGTCGAACACGTCGAGACGGATCTGACGCTGCTGGGGCTGATGGCGATGATGGACCCGCCCCGTCCTGAGGTGACCGAGGCGGTGGGGCGCTGCCGCCGCGCAGGCATCCGCATCATCATGATCACCGGCGACTACGGGCTGACGGCGCAGAGCATCGCCCGGCGGATCGGCATCGTCGCCGGCGAACAGGCGCGGGTGATCACCGGGCTGGAGCTGGACGCCCTTTCCGACGAAGCGCTGCAGCAGGCATTGCAGGAAGAGGTGATCTTCGCCCGCGTCGCGCCGGAGCATAAGATGCGCGTCGTCTCGGCGCTTCAGGCGATGGGTCAGGTCGTGGCGGTCACCGGGGACGGCGTGAACGATGCGCCGGCGCTGAAGAAAGCCGACATCGGCGTGGCGATGGGCATCACCGGAACCGACGTCGCCAAAGAGGCGGCGGATGTCATCCTGACCGATGACAATTTCGCCAGCATCGTCAACGCGGTCGAAGAAGGGCGCGGCGTTTATGCCAACATCCGCAAGTTCACGACGTATATTTTCACCAGCAACACCCCCGAAGCGGTCCCCTTCGCGCTCTTCGCCCTGAGCGGCGGGCGCATCCCGCTGGCGCTCAACGTCATGCATGTGCTGGCTATCGACCTGGGGACGGACATGGCTCCGGCGCTCGGTCTGGGCGTCGAACCGCCGGAACCGACCGTCATGGATCAGCCGCCGCGCAGGCTGGACGAACACCTGATCACGCGGTCGCTGCTGGCGCGCGCCTTCCTGTGGCTGGGCATCCCGCAAAGTCTGGCGACGATGGCGGCGTTCTTCTTCATGTACTGGTCGAGCGGCTACTGGGGGCAGTGGATCGACCTGCCGGGCGACGGGGCGCTGTATCGCGCGGCGACGGGCATGGCGCTGGCGGCGGTCGTCATGACGCAGATCGGCAACGTCTTCGCCCAGCGCACCGAGACAGTCCCGGCTCTGCGTGTCCCGCTGTTCCACAACCGGCTGATCCTGTTCGGCATCCTGATAGAACTCATGCTGATCCTGATCATCGTCTACACGCCCTTCGGCAACACCCTGATCGGCGTCGCGCCCTTTCCGGCGGCGCACTGGCTGTTCCTGGCGGCGTGGATACCCGTGCTGGTCATCGTGGATGAGATCCGCAAGGCGCTGGTGCGCCGGCGGCTGGCGAACCGAGGTCGAGAGGAGGCAAACGCATGAAGTTCATCGTCGTGGGCTGCGGGCGGCAGGGGTCGTATCTGGCGCTGACCCTGGTCCGCGCCGGACATGAAGTGACGGTCATTGATGACGATTCCGTCAAGCTGGCGCGTCTGCCGGCGACCTTCAAAGGACGGGTGATTCAGGGCGTGGTGTTCGACCGGGATGTGCTGATCAATGCCGGGGTCGAGCGCGTCGATGGGCTGGCAGCGGTGAGCGACAACGACGACGCCAACATCGTGGCGGCGCTGCTGGCGCGCAACGTCTTTCACGTGCCGCAGGTGGTGGCGCGGGTGTTTGACCCCCATCAGGCGGAGATTTACGCCCGGCTGGGCTTGACGACCACCTCACCGGTCGAGCTGGGGGCGGCGCAGTTCATGCAGATGCTCACCCACCGGCAGATGGAAGCGGAATTCACCTTCGGCAGCGGTCAGGTGCATCTGGTGCGGCTGGATGTGCCGGCGCACCTGGTCGGGCATCGGGTGGACGAGCTGACGGTATTCGGCGAATTTGCGGTGGTCTCGTTCACCCGCCAGAACCGGGCGCTGCTGGCTGTGCCGGGTATGATCCTGGAAGCGGGGGATACGCTGCATGTGGCGGTGCAGGCGGGAGCGATGGACCGCCTGAGCGCGCTGATCGGGATCAGGTGAGCGGCGCAGTGCGCAGGAGGGCAATCCCATGTTCGTGATACTGGTGGGCGGCGGCAAAGTGGGCGGCTATCTGGGGACTCTGCTGACGAACGCGCGTCACCGCGTCATCCTGATCGAGAATCGTCAGGAGCATTTCGCGCAGCTTCAGCGTGAGATGCCGGCAGAGGCGTTGGTCCTGGGCAACGGCACCGACCCGGCGCTGCTGGAACGGGTCGGCATCCTGGAAGCCGATGTCGTGGCGGCAGTGACGGGGCGGGATGAGACCAACCTGGTGGTGAGCAATCTGGCGCGCCAGGAATTCGGCGTGCCGCGCACCATCGCCCGCGTCAATAATCCGAAGAACGCCTGGATGTTCACGCCGGAGATGGGCGTGGATGTGGCGGTGCATCAGGCGGAGCTGCTCGGCAAACTGATCCTGGAGGAAATGTCGCTGGGCGACATGATGATCCTGCTCAAGCTTCAGCGCGGAGCCTATTCGCTGGTCGAGGAGCGGGTGAGCGCACGCGCCCCGGCGGTGGGCAGGAAGATCAGCGAGCTGGGGCTGCCGCCTGAGTGCGTGCTGGTGGCGGTGATGCGCGCCGGCGATCTGATCGTGGCGCGTGGAAATGTGACGCTGGCGGCGGATGACGAAGTGATCGCCCTGACGCACGGCGATCAGGTGAAAGCGCTGCAAAGCGTGCTGGTCGCCGCCTCTTCAGATGGCGCATCAGGGTCACGGCAGTAGAGGCGGATCACAAACCGCCTCTGCTGCGCAGAGATTTGCGGCATTTGACCTGCCATCTGCAGAGCGATTCCTTGCATTGCGCGGTAAAACCCCCATAATCGTAGACTCATAGATTACCTCTATTACAAGAGAACGGTACCGCCCTGCTCGCCACCGTGAAAGGACGGCTTTGTATGTACTCGCTGGAACTTGTTTCACATACCCCAGAGGTTGTCACCCGGCATCTGCCGATCCTCTTCATTCACGGCGCGTGGCATGCCGCCTGGTGCTGGGAAGAGCATTTTGCCCCATACTTCGCCAGCCGGGGATTTGCCACCTACAGCCTGAGCCTGCGCGGACACGGGCACAGCCGGGGCAAACAGAAACTGCGCTGGTTCTCCATCGACGACTATCTGGAGGACGTCCGCGACATCATCGACGAACTGCCGCAGAAACCCGTCCTGATCGGGCACTCGATGGGCGGATACCTGACTCAGCGCTATCTGGAGACGGAGACCGCGCCGGCGGCGGTGCTGCTCGCGCCTGCGCCGTCGAACGGCGCATGGCTGCTGACGGCGTTCGGGCTGCGCTACGTGCCGCTCGGCGTGCTGCAAGCCGCACTGACGCTGAGCACCTACCCCATGATCGGCACGCCAGAGCGCGCGCGGCGGGCATTCTTCTCGCCGGAACTGCCGGAAGAGCAGCTTCGGCATACCTTCGTCAAACTGCGCAGCGAGTCCTTCCGGGCATACCTGGAACTGCTGTTCGTCAAGCGGCTGAAGACCGAGGCAGTGCGCGAGCGCGGCACGCCGACGCTGATCGTCGGCGGTGAGCGCGATCGGCTTTTCCCGCCGCCCACGATGGAAAAACTGTCGCAGTCCCTGGGCGCTGACCTGCGCATCATCCCACAGACAGCACACGACATCATGCTGGAGGCGCGCTGGCAGGATGCCGCCGACGCCATCATCGACTGGCTGACCGCGAAAGGGCTGTGATGTTCAACGACGGTGATATGATCGGCGGCTATCGGCTGATTTCGCTGCTCGGCGCGGGCGGCATGGCGACCGTCTACAAGGCGCAGCACATGCGACTGGATCGCTACGTCGCGGTGAAGATGATGCATGCTTCCTTCCTGAGCGACCCGCAGTTCGTGGCGCGTTTCGAGCGGGAGGCGCAGATCGTCGCACGGCTGGAGCACCCGCACATCGTGCCGGTGCACGACTTCGCGGAACACGACGGACAGCCTTTCCTGGTGATGAAGTTCATCGCCGGCATCAGCCTGCGCGAGGCGCTCAGCGACGGGGCGCTGGAACTGCGCGACATCATGACCATCCTGCCCGCCGTCGCCTCGGCGCTGGATTACGCGCACAGCCGGGGCGTGCTGCACCGCGACATCAAACCGTCGAACATCATGCTGGATTCCGACGGCACGCCGTATCTGACCGATTTCGGGCTGGCGCGCACCGTGCAGGCGGGCGAATCGTCTTTCAGCCAGGGAATGCTGATCGGCACGCCGGCGTATATGTCGCCAGAGCAGGGCGCGGGGACTCCTGAGCTGGACTGGCGATCAGACCTGTATTCGCTCGGCGTGGTGCTGTATGAGCTGGTGGTCGGCAAGGTCCCCTTCGGCGGGTCGAGCACCTACACGGTGCTGCATGGACACCAGACCGAGATGCCGCCGCTGCCCTCTTCGGTCAACCCGGAGATTCCGCCAGCCGTCGAGGTGGTTCTGCTGCGCGCGCTGATGAAAGACCCGGAAGATCGCTATCAGGCGGCGGCGGCGATGGTGAAAGACCTGCGCGAGGCGTTTTTGTCCTCCAACGTGCGCCGGTTGAGCGCCGGTGAGCGGCACAGCATCGTTCTTTCGCTGGAAAAGTCGAAGGCGGAGCCGAAGGAGAAGCCGCTGACGCGCAGCCTGTCGCCGCGCCCGTCGGCGGCTTTAGCGGCTGCTGCTGCTCCGGCGTCCGCACCC
>JAEURA010000177.1 GCA_016789005.1 Anaerolineae bacterium | reverse complement strand
CTTCAGTCGTAGAGCAGAAACGGCTGACGCGCCGCCCGCCAGGACTCGGCATCGGCTTCCCATTTCTCCAGCAGATCTTCAATCCCCGCTCCCGACTCCACCCAGGCGCGACCGTCTTCGTTCCCATACAGACGGTCGAACGTGCCGGGCTTCCACAGAAAGTCTTCCGGGTAGAGCAGGCGAATCGCCTGGATCACCTGCATCCAGACGCGCAGCGGGCGGAACTCCGCACCGGTGATGTGCACCTGCACACCGTGACAGACTTCCCCGGCGAACTTGCTGCTGAACGGCGCGAAGACGTGCGGGCGAAAGCGCACGCCGGGGAGGTCGAGCGCGTTCAGGTGCGCCGCCAGGGCTTCACTGTCGATGAACGGCGCTCCGGCGATCTCGAAGGGCAGCGCGGTGCCGCGTCCTTCACTCAGGTTGGTCCCTTCGAGCAGACACGCGCCGGGATACTGGCGCGCCGTACTCAGGTGGGGCATGGCGGGTGACGGCGGGACGAATGGCAGCCCGGCGTCTTCCCAGGTCTGCGCGCGCTGGTAATGGGCGCAGGGGATCACGCTCAGCGCCGCCGGCGACTCATTCCAGAGCGTATTGTAGGTGCGCATCAGCTCGCCCAAGGTCAGTCCATGCTGAACCGGGATCGCCGCGCGACCGATCAGGCTGGCGAAGCAGCGGTCCAGCAGCGCGCCATCGACCCCGCCGCCGATCGGGTTGGGGCGGTCGAGGATCAGCACCGGCACATCTGCCAGCCCTGCCGCTTCCAGGATGTGGCTGATCGTCCAGGCGAAGGTGTAGTAGCGGATCCCGATGTCCTGAATGTCGCAGACGATCATCTCGATCCCGTTCAGCATCGCCGAAGTCGGGGCGAAGGTCTCGCCGTACAGACTGTAGACCGGCACACCGCTGATCGGATCGACGCTGGACTTCACCGGGTCGCCATCCGCCGCCGACGCCGTCAGCCCATGTTCCGGCGTGAACAGCGCCGCGAGCCTGAAGGGCACATCGGCGGCGCGAAAGAGGTCCAGCGTTTGAACCAGGTCGCGGGTGACGCCGCTGGGGTTGGTGAACAAGCCGACGCGCTTTCCACGCAGCGGCGCAAAATTCTGCTGAACCAGCACGTCGATGCCGGGTAGGGTGGGATGATTGGCGTTCACCGGGCGCGCGCTTCCAGCGGCAGCCTGCCGCTGGGGACAACCTGCCCGACCAGCACTTCGACCAGGGCGGCAAGCTGCGGCTCGGCGTCGCCAAAGGTACACAGAACTGCGCCGGCGTCGTCCATGAACAGTTCGGCATCGAAGGGGCTGCGCAGCGCCGCCAGCACCGACCGCCGGCTCGCCCTGAGGATCTGCCGGGCGGCGTCCACCCGCGCCTCATCCAGGTGGGCGCTGCGCGTCGCGACGACCAGCGTATCGCAGCGCGCCGCCAGCGCCAGCGCCGCCTCCTGATCGGCTGCTCCCCAGACCAGCAGGTCGGCTTCCGGCGCGAACTGGCGCATCTGCCGGGCGAAGCCGGTCAGCCCGCCCTGCTCGACGATCCCGCTTTCCAGCGATGACGGGAATTCGACGACGCCGATGCGCCCATGCAGCAGCCCACCATCGATCACGGTTTCGCCCTTCACCAGCGCCACGCCCGCCCGCGCCGCCGTCAGCGAGTCCTTCAGGTGCGCCGCTGAACGGATGACGCTCCGGTCGCCGTGCGGCTTCAGGATCGCGGCGCGGAAGGCGTCCAGCCGGCGGTTCGCCGCGTCGATGATCGCCATCGGCAGCCGACCGGACTGGGCGGCGCTCAGCAGCGCGTCGTAGGCTTCCATCTGGCGGGCGGAGGTATGCGAGAAGAGGATGGCGTCGATGCCGGCGAGGGCGACC
The DNA here is from genome assembly GCA_016789005.1 of Anaerolineae bacterium. Lineage (GTDB taxonomy): Bacteria > Chloroflexota > Anaerolineae > Aggregatilineales > Phototrophicaceae > Flexifilum. The sequence continues at coordinate 45,116 of JAEURA010000177.1, read as the reverse complement.
AGCACGGCTGTTTCGCCCGGCGTGAAATGGCGGGTGATCGCCCCCATCTCCAGGCAGTCGGTCGAGACCACCCCGTCGAAGCCCAGTTCTTCGCGCAGCAGGCGCTGCACCACCACCGGCGAGAGGGTCGCCGGCAGCGCCGCATCGAGCGCGCTGATCAGGGTGTGCGTCACCATCACCGAGAGAATCCCGGCGTCGATGACCCGGCGGTAGGGTTCAAGATCGGTCGCCAGCAGCCAATCGAGCGAGCGATCATCGACGGGCAGATCGATGTGCGTATCGAGCGCGGTGCTGCCCAAGCCGGGGAAGTGCTTGGCGCACGCCGCCACGCCCTGGCTTTGCAGACCGCGCACGGCAGCAGCCGCCAGCCGCCCGGCGCGCTCCGGCTCGTCGCCGAAAGAGCGCGTCCCCAGCGAGGGATTACCGGCGTTGTAGAACAGATCGACGCAGGGGGCGTAGTTCCAGTGGATGCCCAGGGCGCGCAGTTCCGTCCCCAGGATGCCCGCCACGCGCTCGGCATGGCGTTCACCCTCCTGGGCGGCGGCGAGCGACATCGCGCTCGGCGCTTCGCTGAATCCCTTGTCGGCGTGCAGCCGGGTGACCGTCCCGCCTTCCTGATCGATGCTGACGATCACGCCTTCGGTCCCGGCGGCGGTTTGCAAGGCGTCGGTCAGGGCGATCACCTGCTCCGGGCTGCCGATGTTGCGCGCGAACAGGATGACGCCGCCGACGCGCCCCGCGCGAATCCAGTCCAGGAGATAGCCCGGCGGGGTCAGCCCCTCGAAGCCGACGAAGCACATCCGCCCGATTTTGCGTTCCAATGTTCGCGTCACGGTCGATCCTATTCCGAATGGTCCTAAAGCCAAGTCTCGCATCTTCATTAACAGGCGAGCCGCCGGCTCGCCCCTACGGCACGTTGGTTGTACGGGAGACCCGCCGGGTCTCCCGCTCGTGGATCTCGTTCGAGATGCCACTTCAGAGGTGTCGCAGGATTGCGTTGAACTTATACCGCATGCCGCAGTACGCCGATAGGGCGTATTCGAAGGGGAAGTCGCCCAGCATGTAGGTCAGGCGGGTCATATGCAGGATAGCGCCGTTCGGCTCGATTTGCAGCAGGCGGCTTTCGTCGCGGGTTGCCAGGCGCGCCTCGATGGACTGCTCGGCATGGGTGAGGACGATATCGTAGTCGTCACGCAGGACCTGATAGAGCGACTCGCGGGTGAAATCGTGCCCTTCCAGGATGCCTCCGCAGCGGCTCGCCAGGAAGCGCGTCTGCTCGATAGCCATCGGCACGCGGTTCGCCAGGCGCAGACGTTCCAGCAGCACCAGGTTCGCGCCCGGCGCAACCTGTAGGATGCGCGCTTCTTCGACCGTCGCCGGCAGGATTTCCGCCCGCAGGATGACGCTGGACACCCGCTGTCCGCGCCGCGACATGTCGGTGGTGAAGCTGGTGAGCTGTTCCAACTGCTGATCGAACTTGGCGCGGCGGGTGTATGTGCCTTTGCCGATCTGGACGTAGAGATGCCCCGCCTGGGTGAGTTCGTCGATAGCCTTCTTCACCGTCAGCCGGTTGACCCCGAACTGCTCGCTCAGCGCCCGCTCGCTGGGGATGCGCGCGTCCGGCGCGAAAACCCCGGCATGGATGTTGTCCAGGATGTAGTCTTTGATCTGCTCGTAGAGCGGTTTTGCCGACTCCGCATCCAGTTTGGTCTGCATGCTCAACCCTTTCCTCGCCACAGCCGAGTCAGCGCCACGACCCCGACGATCAGCGCACCGCCGATCAGGGCGCTGCACACGCTGAGGACGAATTCGGCGCTTCCCGGCGGCTGGACGAATGCCATCAGCAGCCCGCACCCGCCGATGAAGAATCCCAGGCGCAGATAACCGGTCAGTGCCTCCTTATCAAGCATCACCCACCCTGCAGCGCGCCCTGCTGCACCGGGATACAGGCGACCTGCTGGTTCCGTCCCGGCGCAGACTTCAGGTGCGGCGTGTGTCCGTCGCACGTCCCCTCCGTGTAAAACGGGCAGCGCGGATGAAAGGCGCAGCCCGGCGGGATGTCAGTCAGTCTGGGGATGTCGTCCGAGCGCAGCGCGATGGTCTGCTTGTGGCGTGTCAGTTCCGGGTCGGCTTCCGGCACGGCGGCGAGCAGCGCCCGCGTGTAAGGATGCGCCGGATGGGCGATCACGTCCGGCGTCCGCCCGATCTCGACGATGCGCCCCAGATACATGACGGCGATGCGCCCTTCCCAGGCGAAGTACTTCGCCAGCGCCAGATCATGGGTGATGAAGACGATGGTCAAGCCGAGTTCCTGCCGCAGCCGCAGCAGCATCTTCAGCAGGGTGATGCGGATGCTGACATCGACCATGCTCACCGCCTCGTCGGCGACGATCAGCTTCGGCTGAACGGTCAGAGCGCGGGCGATGCTGACGCGCTGGCGCTGCCCGCCGCTCAGCTGATGCGGATACTTGTTCACCATGTCGCCCGGCGGGGTCAGATCGACCATGGTCAGCAGTTCCCAGATACGCCGCTTGAGCGCCGCGCCGCCTTCGGTCATGCGGTGACGCTTGAGGGGAAAGCTGAGGATGTCGCCGATGGTGTGCGCCGGGTTGAGCGAGGCGAAAGGGTCCTGATGGACGATCTGAAGCTGGCGGCGCAGCAGCGCTTTTTCTCGCCCCCGATAATCGCCAACCGGGCGATCGGCGACGCGCATCACGCCCCGGCTCGGTTCCAGCAGCCCGGCGATGATCTTGCCGGTGGTGGTCTTGCCGCAGCCGCTCTCGCCCACCAGGCAGAGGATCTCGTTTTCGCCCACCTCCAGATTGATGTCCTGCAATACCGGGATCACCTGGCGGTCCTTGACGAACGACCGGTAGATGCCTTCAAGCTGTACGAGGGGTCGCGCTGTCGTCGTCATCGTTTGCACACCGTCCGTCACCATCGCTCTACCCTCCATTCCCGGAGAGGCTCATACCTTCTGCCGCGCATCTGCCAGCACCCGCGCCGTCTCGTGACACGCCGCCCTGCCCGCGCCGCTGTCGTAGGCGACCATCGGGGGTGGCGTGGTGCGGCAGATCGGCTGAACATAGGCGCAACGCTCATGGAATTTGCACCCCGGCGGCGGTTCGATCAGGTCAGGCGGGCTGCCGGGGATGCTCTCCAGCGTTTCGGCTCCGGCGCTCAGGCGCGGCGCGGCGTTGAGCAGACTGAGCGTGTAGGCATGGCGCGACCTGTAGAAGACATCGTTGACCGGACCGATCTCGACGATTTCGCCGGCGTACATGGTGGCGACCGTGTCGGCGATCTCGGCGGCGACCGCCAGATCATGGCTGATGAAGATGACGCTGAAGTTCAGTTCTGCCCGCAGCTGCTTGAGCACATCCAGGATCGAGCGCTGGGTGAGGATGTCCACCGCCGTCGTCGGCTCGTCCATGATCACGATCTGCGGGCGCAGCAGCAGGCTCAGCGCCAGCAGCACCCGCTGGCGCATGCCGCCGCTCATCTCGTGCGGGTAGCTGTTGAAGACCCGTTTGGCGTCCAGGCGCACCTGCTCGAAGAGCGTCAGCGCCCGCGTCAGCGCCTCCAGCCGCCCGATGCCGTGCGCCGCCGCCGTCTCGTAGACGAGGTCGCTGACGCGCAGCACGGGATTGAGCGAATTGAGCGCGCCCTGAAAGACCATCGAGCATTCCGACCACAGGTAGCGCCGCATCGCCGTCTTGTCGAAGTCGAGCAGGTTGATGGTGCGCCCATCGCGGTAGGTGTAGGCGATGCTGCCGCTGTCGATGCTGGCATTCTTCGGAAGCTGGCGGATCAGCGCCAGGTTCAGGGTCGATTTTCCGCAGCCGCTCTCGCCGATCAGCGCCAGCGTTTCGCCGGCGTGCAGGTCGAACGAGACGCGGCTGACGGCGCGCACCCGTCCGCGCCTCGCCTGATAACTGACGGATAGGTCGCGCACGCTCAGCACGACCTTGTTCATGTCCAGGCTCATATCACACCCCGCTCCGCAGCCGGGGGTTGAAGATCTCCTCCAGCGAGCGGCTGAACAGCACGAGCGAAAGCTGGAAGAGGGCGATGGCGATGATCGGCGAGAGCAGCATGCCGGCTGCTTGGGGCAGGAAGAGCACGCCCTGCTGCCGCCCGGTGTAGATCATGACTGCCCAGTCGGGTTCGCGCAGCGGGACCAGCCCCAGGAAGACCAGCCCGACGATGGAGTACATCGCCACGCGGATGGTGAAGATCAGGTTGACGGCGACGTAGCTCACCATGTTGGGGAAGACTTCGCGGCTGATGATGTGCCATAGACCGAGATCGAGCGCCATCGCCGCCTGTACGTAGTCGCGTTCGCGCAGACTGAGCACCTGCGCCCGCACTGCCCGCATCAGCGTGGGCCAGTTCAGCACGCCGAAGAGCAGCGCCAGCAGGAAATCGCTGTCGAACTCTACCAGCGCCGCCAGCACGATCAGCAGCGGAAACGCCGGGATGGTCAGGATGAAGTTGGCGACGGTGGTGATCGCCTGATCGACCGCGCCGCCCAGCAGCCCAGCGGCGGACCCCAGGATGACGGCGATGCCCGTCGCCAGGATGCCCGCCTGAATTGAGGTGAGGATCAGGCGCTGCCCGCCGTGCACCATATGCGACAGAACGTCGCGCCCTTTCCAGTCCAGCCCCAGCGGGAACTCGGCGCTGGGCGGGGCGACCAGCGCCCGTGACCCCGGCGTCCGCCGGTCCATGTGCGCCGCGCCGTCGTATTCGATGAACAGGGGACCGAAGGTGGTCACCAGCACGAAGAAGAGGATGCCGATGAAGCCGATCAGCCCGGCTTTGTTGCGGGTCAGCGCCTTCCATGAGGCGCGAACGGTGATCCCCAGATTCGCCATGGCGCGCTGAAGCTGTTCAATCCGCGAGACTTCGAAGCTCACGTCTTCCAGCGCGGCGCGCGAAGTGAACGGGTCCTGCCGGTTGACGTAAGCGTAGCTGACGACGACGGCGTAGGTCAGGAGGATCATCGGCAGCCCGCCGATCAGCCCACAGGCGAAACCGCTGAGCAGGCAGGCGATGAAGCCGCCGATGCCGACGCCAATCTTGCGGTAGTAGACCCCGGCGGCGAGCGGGACCAGACCGCAGATCGCGCCGATGATCAGCCCCGCCGGCGTGGCGACCGTCTCCAAGCCGATCATGCCTCTTCTCCCTTGTCCAGCCGCACGCGCGGATCAAGCCAGACGATGACCAGGTCCGCCAGGATGTTGGAGGCGACGACCGCCACGGTGATGACCAGGAAGATGCCCTGCATGACCGTGTAGTCGCGCCCGGTGATGGCGAGGTAGAGGTTGCGCCCCAAGCCGGGGTACTGGAACATCTCTTCGATGATCACACTGCCGCCGACGATGAAGCCGACGTTGATCGCCAGTCGGGTGATCAGCGGGAGCATGGCGTTGCGCCCAACATAGGCGGAAAGAATCCGCCGCTGGGGCAGCCCGCGCGCCTGTGCTACCGCGATGTAATCTTCGCCCAGGGTGCTGATGGTGCTGCTCTTCATCGCCAGTATCCAGGTGCCAATCGACGACAGCGTGTAGATGAGCATGGGCATGAAGGCGTATTGCAGGATGCTGCCGATGTATTCGAGCGACAGCGCCGGGGTGATCGTCGGGTCTACGCCGCCGCGCACCTGCCCGATCTTGAACCACTCCAGCTGTACGCCGAAGATCAGGATGATCAACAGGGCGATGATGTAGTCTGGGATGCCGGAGATGATCGAGGCGAGGGTCGTGACCACGTTGTCGAACCAGCTGCCGCGCCAGTAGCCGATCGACAGACCGAGGGTCGTGCCGAGCGTGAAGCTGATCAGCACCGACAGCCCGATGGAAAAGAGCGTCCAGGGCAGGTAGCGCAGGATCAGCTCGGCGACCGGCGTGCCCGTCTTGGTGATCGACATGCCCAGGTCGCCCTGGAGCAGATCGCCGATGTAATCGCCAAACTGCAGGAGCGCCGGGCGGTCGGGGTCGAAGTTGAAGATGCTCGCCGCCGCCCGGTAGGCTTCTTCGTAGGTCAGCCCCTGGCGAGTCATCAGGTCTTCGATGCGGACCTGAAAGGGGTTGCCGGGCATCTGGCGGATCATGAAGAAGGTCAGCGTCATCACCGCCAGGATCGTGATCAAGCCCTGGATCACGACCTTGAAGAGGTAGCTGCGTCGCAGGCGGCGCAGACGCTCGCGCAGCGTTGGAACGGGCTGCGCGGCGGGCGGAGATGAGGCAGAAAGGGCAGTCATCGTTCGTCCTGGGAACAGGTTTTTACCAATGGTCTTTTCGGGCACGCGCCGGGCGACCCGGCGGGGGGCCACGACATACCGTAAGGCCGTAGGGGGGAGCCGCCGGCTCACCCGCCGCCGGGGATCACGGACGACCCACCGGGTCGCCCCTACGACGTTGGTGTTCGTAGGGGTGAGCCGCCGGCTCACCCGCCCGCACTGCCGCTCCCACCGATGTGGAAGCGGCGGCGCGGGGGTGAAGGGTTAGCTCCCTGCCGGGAACAGCGTCCCGTTCAGGATCAGGTAGATGATGAAGTGATCGTTGGACGGGTTGGAGTAGATCGGGTCGCCATCTGCCGGCGCGCCGCCGATGAACTGTTCGTTGACCGGCTCCACGCTCAGCATTTCGTTCAGCGGGATGAAGAACAGGGTGTCATTGATGACCTCGGCGAGGTAATCGGCTTTCGCCGTCAATTCCGCCGGGTCGAGACCGACGCTGACATCGAGGATCAGGGCGTTGAAGTCGACCTGTTCACCGTTCCATTCGAACTGGAGGGGCAGGCTCATGCCGGGCTGCTCTGCCGGCAGGACCGGGTTGTTCCAGCGGCGAATGGGGCTGTTCATGTTGTTGAAGGCGAAAGGTGAACCACTGCCCCAGCTCCACACGGACAGCTCATAGTTGCCTTCGCGAATCGCCTGGGCGGCTTCCTGCCAGGGCAGGGCGCGCTCGGTGATGTCGAAGCCGAAGTCGTTGAGCTGCGCCGTCGCGTCGCGCGCCATCGCGCTGAAGTCGGCGAAATCCGCCGGGAAAGTGTATTCGAAGCTGAGCGTATTGCCCTCAGCGTCCGCCCACTTGCCGTCGGCATTGCGGGTGTAGCCCGCCGCCGCCATGTACTCTTCAGCCTTCGTCAGGTCGTACTCGTAGCCATCCAGCCCGGCGATGGCTTCTTCGCTCAGAAGCTGCGGGGTCAGCGAATCCAGGATGCCGGAGAAATACATCGTGCCCATCGCGCCCAGACCGTTGGTCAGCAGCGCGCTCTGCTCGCGGTTGATGGCGTGCGCCATCGCCTTGCGCAGGTTCACGTCATTGAAGGCTTCGACCTGGAAATTGAAGAGCACCGCCGGACCATAGCCGCGCGGCGTGGTGACCAGACGGATGCCCTCGGCGGCGAAGGCTTCGATGGTCGCCGGTGGGTAGACGTTGGTGGAGTGCGCCAGCTCGCCGCTGAGGATCAGCGGGGTGGTCACTTCCGTCTCGCCCGACCACAGCTTGAGGTCGCCGAAGCGGACGGAGCCGGAGTACAGGCTGTTCGGCTGCCAGTGCAGCGTCATGAAGGCTTCGCCCACGTCGTCGAGCGTATAGGTGTACGGTCCGCTGGCGATCAGCGTCTCCGGGCGGTATTCGGCGATGGCGGTAGACACTGCCTGCCATTCGGCGTCGTCCTTGGTCTTGCCGGCGGCGACGACTTCCATCGCCTGGGCGGCGAGGTCGGCGTAGTTGGCGCTGGCGACCACGTGTTCCTTGAGGATCTGGCGCTCGGCGTTGCGCGAGGCTGCGCCTTCGTTGAAGGTGAAGCGGACGGTGCGCTCATCGACGGCTTCCACGCTGGCGAGGAAGTTCCACTGCGCCCAGCCCAGGATGCGCCCGATGGCGAAGGTATTGACGACATCCTGCGACGTGACCGCATCGCCATTCGACCACAGCGCGCCTTCCTTGAGGGTGTACTCGAAAGCGGCGTTGTCATCGACGAAGCCCCACGATTCCGCCAGGATGCCGACGTACTCGTTGGACGCATAGAGGTAGTAGGCGGGAGTCAGCTCGACCAGCGGACGGTAGACCAGACCCAGATTGTCGTTCAGCCCGCCGGCGGCGAAGCTGTTGAGATTATGCGTTCCGGGCGCGGCATAGGGCCAGGTCCCCAGCCACGTCCCCTGCGGGGCGTCCTGCGCCGCCAGGGGCAGCGCCGTGACGCCCAAGGCGAGGATGACGATGAGCAACAATACTAGCAAACGCTTCATAGGTTTTTTCCTCCGAACAGTCCTGTGGTCTAGTGTGGTATAGTCCACTCTGATTCAGTGTAACGTCGCATTACGGCGGATGCAAGCCCTGCAAGGTATGATTGTGCAGGTTGTTCAGATTGAGAGAAAAAGGCTGCGAACAAGATGCTCAACACCCCCGCCACGACGCGCGCCGCCGTGATCCACCAGTACGCGGCTGGCGTGTCGCACATCTCCCTGGAAGAGCGCCCGGTGACGCCGCCGGGCAGGGGCGAAGTGCTGATCCGCATCGCCGCCGCGCCGATCAACCCCTCCGATCTGGCGTTCCTCGCCGGAAACTACGGCGTGCGCAAGCCGCTGCCCTGTGTGCCGGGCTTTGAAGGCGGCGGCGTGGTGATCGCTGTGGGGGAAGGGGTTGATCCGGCGCTGATCGGGCGGACGGCAGCCTGTTTCGCCGCCGATTCCGACGGGACCTGGATGGAAGTCATGCGGACGCGGGCGGCGTTCTGCTTTCCTGCGAACGCCGGCATCGACCCCGAAACGGCGGCGACCCTGCTGGTCAACCCGCTGACCGCCCTGGCGCTGCTGGACCGCGCCGTCGACTCACAGGGTGCGACGCCCGCCATCGCCCAGACGGCAGCGGCGTCGGCGCTCGGTCAGATGATCGCCCGGCTGGCGCTGGAGCGCGGCATCGCGGCGGTGCACATCGTCCGGCGCGAGTCGCAGGTCGAGACGCTGCGGGCGCTGGGCGCGGAACACGTCCTGAACAGCGAGGCGGAGACTTTCGACCACGACTTTCGCGACCTCAGCCGCAAGCTCGGCGTGCGGGTATGCTTCGACGCTGTGGCGGGCGACCTGGGAGCGCGGCTGCTGCGCCTCATGCCTGCCGGCAGCCGGCTGATCATCTACGGCGGTCTGGGCGGCGAAAGCGTCTCGGCGGCGGTCGGCGACCTGATCTTCAGGAACAAGGCGGTCGAAGGATTCTGGCTGTCGTCGTGGCTGCGCGATACGGCGGCTGCGGCGCGGGCGTGGTCGGCGGTGCAGGCGGCGGCAGGGACGACTTTCGTCACCGAGGTGCGCGCTCGCACTGCGCTGGCGCGCATCGGCGAGGCACTGGCAGATTACGCGCAGCAGATGAGCGGCGGCAAGGTGCTGATCGTGCCCTGAGGCGCGCTCTGCCGGCTTACCGCCGGGACGGGCTGAGCGGACGGCGCATCACCAGCGCGGCGCTGATCAGCACCAGCACCCCGCCGATCAGCTGAAGCGGCGACAGGCGTTCGCCGAGGAAGACCGCCGCCATCGTCACCGCCAGCACAGTTTCGACCGGGCTGAGCAGGGCGGTCTGCCCGCTGCCGATGCGCTGGATGCCGGCGGTCAGGGCGAGACGCGCCAGGACCGTCGAGAAGACCGCCGTGACGCCGACCACGATCCAGCCGTCGGAAGGCAGATCGAACCAGATGGCGGGCGGCGTGGTCAGGAAGTAGACCACCGAGACGCAGACCGCCATGACGGTGATGAAAAGCGGGGTGATCTGGGCGGTTGAATAGCCGTACAGGGTGCGCTGGACGATGAGCAGGTGGACGGAGAAGACGATCACCGTGACCATCACCAGTACCACCCCCTGCCATGCCACCTGCCCACCGACGCCGACCAGCAGCACCACGCCGATCAAGCCCAGTGCCGCCCGTCCCGCGTCGAGGCGCGTCGGGCGGCTGCCGATCAGCATCAGCATGCCCAGGACGAACAGCGGGTTGGTGGAAAACAGCACCATGGCGACCGAGGCGTCGATGTACTGAAGCGCCAGGTAGAACGCCGTCAGGCTGATGGCATTGGCGACCCCTGCCGCCGTCGCGCCGAGCAGCAGCCGACGTTCCAGCAAGGGGCGCTGTCGAAAGACGAAGAACTGGATCAGCCAGAGGATGACTGCCGAGAGGATCAGGCGCGCCGCAAGCAGCGGCATCGGCGCGATCTCCGAAGTGAGCGCCTGCTTGGTGATCACCGAGGCGACGCTGCCGCCCAGGATGGCGATCAGCACGTAGAGGTAGCCGGCGGGGATCGCCCGGATGCGGTGCGCGATGGCGGTAGAAACTGCGCTCATGATCCTCCAGGCGCGTCGTTCGGGCGCGCCAGAATACCCACCACCTGAAACCATTCAGGGTCCGGGTCGGGATTGCGCTCGACCGACATGCCGAGCCGGCGCATCACCGCCTGCGACGCCGTGTTTTCGTGATCGGTCGTAGCGACCACCCGCCCCACGCCGAGTTCATCAAAGGCATAGCGGATCATCGCCTGCGCGGCTTCGGTGGCGCAGCCCTGACCCCTATGGGCTGTGCCGATCACCCAGAACAAGCCGAATTCCGGGCGGAAGTGGGCGGACGGCGCGCCGTTCAGCCGGTCCCGGAAGCTCGGCAGCTTTTCGAAGGGACCCCAGCACGGCACGAAGCCGACCGCGCCGATCAGCCTGCCGTCGTGGAGGGTGACGGCGCGGTCGCCATAGGGCGGCTGCCACAGGTGCGCCAGTTCGGTATACGACGCGATCTGCCACGCCAGCCAGCGCTGACGCGCCTCGCCCGGCGCGGCGCCAAAGCCGTCATCCAGCACCGCCGTGATGGCGTCCAGGTCGCCCGGCTCGAAGGGGCGCACGATGAGGCGTTCGGTCCGCAGGACGAAGTGGTGATGGGTCGGTTCGCTCAAAGTTCTTCGGTTTACCCCGTCACGTTTTGCGAGACATTGATTATACGCCCGGAAGCCTAAAAGACAGTGGAGCGCGACGCTTAACGATGAGATAAAGTAAAGGCGATACGTTTGTAATGTTTGCTTTTGCGAAACTTTGCGTCTGTCTTTGACCGGGGGGGAGAAGGAGAACATCCTATCATGGCGACTGCTGGCGTTCCTATGAACGCGCTTGATCCTGCCACCTATCAGCGCCGCATCCGCGCCTGGACGCTCTACGACTGGGCGAACAGCGCCTTTGCCACCACCATCCTCGCCGCCGTGCTGCCCGTCTACTTCAGCCAGGTCGCCGGCGCAACGCTCCCCAGCGAGGCGACCGCCACCGCCTACTGGAGCCTGAACCTCAGCATTTCGCTGTTCGTCACCGCCATCCTCGCGCCCATCCTGGGGACGATCAGCGATGTGTCGCGCGGGAAGAAGAAGTTCCTCGCCTTCTTCACCGGCGCGGGGGTGATCGCCACTGGGCTGCTGGTGCTGGTGGGGACGGGCGACTGGGTGCTGGCGTCGATCCTGTTCGTGCTGGGGCGAATCGGCTTCGTGGCGGCGTACACCTTCTACGATGCGCTGCTGCCGCACATTGCCAAGCCGGGAGACCGCGATAATGTGTCGGCGCGGGGCTACGCGATGGGCTACCTGGGCGGCGGCTTGCTGCTGGCGATCAACGTGGTCATGATCTTCGTCCTGCCGGATACCTGGGGACCGCGCCTGTCGTTTCTGAGCGTGGCGGTCTGGTGGGCGGTGTTCAGCATTCCGATCTTCCGCCAGGTCCCTGAACCTGCCGCCGCGACCGGGCATCTTCAGCCAGGGCAGACGGTGATCGGCGAGAGCGTCAAGCGGCTGATCGCCACCTTCCGCGACATGCGCCACTACCGCGAGCTGTTCAAGTACCTGATCGCCTTCCTGATCTACAACGACGCCATCGGCACGATCATCGGCGTGGCGACGATCTACGGCGCGGAACTCGGCTTCGGCTCGGTGGAGCTGATCCTGGCGCTGCTGCTGGTGCAGTTCGTCGGCATCCCCTTCAGCCTGATCTTCGGGCGTCTGCCCAGCCAGGAGACGCAGCGCCGCCCGCTCTATCTGGCATTCATCGTCTTCAACCTGGTCGCTCTGCCGCTGGTCGGGATCGGGCTGCGCGCCGCCCTGCCCGCCGACATTTCCGGCGACGAGCCGCCCCCCTACGAAGCGACGGCGACGGCGGTCGGACAGGGGATTTATCGCGTCACCGACCAGTCGGACGCCGCGCCGCTGGCGTTCACCGGCGTGTGGGCGCAGGAGACGATCAGCGGCGACCTGACCGGCACGGAGAATCAGGTGGTCTACGCCCTCAGCGGCGCGCCGGGTGACGCAATCCAGATCACTTTCAACGGTCAGACGGTCGAAGTGACCTACGCTGCCCGTCCCGATGGCGGCAGGGCGCGCCTGGAACTGGATGGTCAGCCGTACGTCGAGGAAGGCGAGAGCGAGCCGCTCATGCTCGACACTTACAGCGCGACCGTCCGCTATGGCGCGACGGTCGAGATCGCCGCCGCCGAACCTGGCGAGCACGTCGTGCGCCTGATCAATGCCGGCGAACAGAACGCCGAAAGCGGCGGGACGGTCCTGGCGATTGCCCAGGCGCAGGTGCTGGAACCCGTCCGCGAAAACAGCCTGCCGGTCATCCTCGGCTTGCTCCTGGCAGTGCAGGCGGTCGGCGCGCTGTTCGCCTTCACCGTCGGGCAGCGGATGTTCGCCGGGCTGGCGAACACCATCGACACCCGCCGCGCCATCCTGCTGTCGCTGATCGTCTACGCGGTGATTGCGACCTGGGGCTACTTCATCAACTCCACCGTCGAGTTCTGGTTCCTGGCATGGATGGTCGCCATCGTGCAGGGCGGCAGCCAGGCGTTGAGCCGGAGCCTGTACGCCAGCATGTCGCCCGCCGCCAAGAGCGGCGAGTTCTTCGGTCTGTACGGCATCATGGAGCGCTTCTCGTCGATTTTGGGTCCGCTGCTGTTCGCCCTGGCGGTGGCGACGTTCGGCAGCAGCCGACCGGCGATCATCAGCCTGATCGTCTTCTTCATCGTCGGCGGGTATTTGCTGACGCGGGTGAACATCGAAGAAGGGCAGCGCCTTGCCCGTGAAGAGGATGCCGCCCTCCTGGGTGGCGCTTCGGGATAACCTCCGTACGCGCCAGGGGCGATCTGCCAAAGATCGTCCCTGATGCCCAGGCGGCGGACTGATTGCGCTGCTCAGCGAAGCGGGTATAATTAAGATTGGAATTTCGCCGTTCGACAATGGTTTCCATAAATAGTTCATTAGGGAGGTAAAAGCATGAATCGCCGCGTCGTTCTTTTTGGCATACTCATCCTTGTGACGGCGCTGGGTGTCTGGTCGGTGTTCGCCGGCTCAGCATCGGTGTCCGGCACCCTTGATGGCAGCGAGCCGAAGATGCCGGTCGTCTTCATCAGTTCGCCCAACTGCACCGGGCAGGGCGCGGCTCTGGTCGGCTATGACGCCTATGCGTTCTCGGTCGATGCGGCAGGCGTCTATACACTCGATCTGGCTGACCCCAGCGGCAATCTGTCGCTCTATCTGATGACGGCAGATTTCAACCCGGCAGCCGCTTTCCCGAACTGCCTTGCCGCCGACAACAGCGGCACGATCAGCGTCAGCTTTGCGCTGGCAGCGAACACGACGTACTACGCCGTGCCGTTCGACGATACGTTTAGCCAAGCCGGCGGCAGCTACACGCTGACCATCAGCGGACCCGGCAACGTGTATTTTGCGGGCATGAGCAGCGGCTGCACTAATCCGCTCCCTGCCGGCTCGGTGGTCTACGAGCTGCCGGCAGGCGCTCCGGCGTTCTATGCCGCCGACCTCGCCACGCAGACCAGCTTCAACATCCCGGCGGGGCACTGGTACATCAGCGAGTTCAGCGGTGAGTTCGCCAAGCTGTGGATCGCCTGCGAGGCGGACCCGGTGTGGGTCCCGGCGAACGCCGTCCTGCGCTAAATGCCCGCCTCTGAGGAGGCTCTAAGCCAGTAATCGAAGATCAGCCACGAAAGACCTCACCCCCGACCCCTCTCCATTTTCATGGAGAGGGGAAGCTAAGCGAAGCCCAGCAGGGGTGAGGACATTGAATTGTTCCGGAACATGGCTTTGCCGAATTTGTCGTCACACGGCGGGGGGGAGCGATCTCCCCGCTTTTGTTTCTGCGCGACGCCGGCGTTATGCTCGTGACAACATTCGCCTCACTTCAGGGGATCGTATGGACGAGACTCGGCAATTTCTGGAACGATTAGGACTCCCCGGCGGCGATCTGTCGGCGCTGCCCACTTCGGAGAAGCGCTTCCCCGACGGCGCGCAGTACCGAATCGAGATTCCGAGCGTGGAGGGTCCGAAGGCGCTGGCGGGGGTGCTGGATGAAGCCGCGCGGCGCAGCGTGCGCATCCACCGCGTCTCGCAGGGCAGCGGCATCATGATGCTGACCGACTCCGAGATTCGCGAGATGGCGGCGCTGGCGCACGCCGCCGGGATCGAGGTCAGCCTGTTCGTCGGACCGCGCGCTGCCTGGGACACCGGGGCGCAGATCACCGCCAGCGCCGGAAAGAACCTGGGCGCTCGGCTGCGCGGGATGGATCAGGTGGTGTACGCCACCGAGGACGTGCGCCGCGCCGCTGCCCTCGGCATCCGCTCGGTGCTGATCGCCGACGAGGGTCAGCTCTGGCTGGTCAACGCCATGAAACAGGCGGGAGCGCTGCCGCCCAACTTCGTCTTTAAGATCTCAGTGCAGATGGGCGCGGCGAATCCGATCTCCATCCGGCTGATCGAGGGTCTGGGCGCGACGACCTACAACATCCCGACCGATCTCAGCCTGGCGCAGATCGCCGCCATCCGCGCCGCTACGTCGCTGCCGCTGGACATCTACGTCGAAGCGCCAGACAACTTCGGTGGCTTCGTGCGCCACTACGAAGTCCCGGAGATCATCCGCATCGCCGCGCCGGTCTACGTCAAACTGGGCGTGCGCAATTCGCCGGACATCTACCCGTCGGGCATGCACATCGAAGACGGGGCGGTCAAACTGGCGCGCGAGCGGGTGCGCCGCGCCGAACTGGTACAGGACATGATCCAGCGCTACTGCCCGGAGGCGGTCGCGTCAGAGGTGGGCGCGCCGGATCTCGGCATTCCGGTCGTGGAGGAGTCCCAATGAAGATCTCAAAAGTCACCCCGCTGGTCATGGGGACGCCCTGGCGGGAGCTGCTGTTCGTCAAGGTCGAGACGGATGACGGTCTGGTCGGCGTCGGCGAGGCGCGCCCGTTGGGGCGCACGGAGACGCTGCTGGGCTATCTGAAAGAGGTCCTGCCGCGCTACGTCCTGGGCGCGGACCCGTTCGAGGTCGAGAAGCTGACGCATCGCATGTTTCGGGAGGATTTCGGACGGGCGGGCGAGGTCGTGATGACGGGCATCGCCCTGATCGAGATCGCCTGCTGGGACATCATGGGCAAGGCGCTGAATCAGCCTGTCTACCGGCTGCTGGGCGGCGCGGTGCGCGACCGCATCAAGGCATATGCCAACGGCTGGTATCGCGTCGAACGGACGCCGGAGGAATTCCACAAGGCGGCGCAGCAGGTGGCGGCGAAAGGTTATTCGGCGCTCAAGTTCGACCCATTCGGCGCGGGTTTCTACGAACTGGATCGGGCGGAGAAGGTGCGCGTGCTCGACCTGATCGAGGCGGTCGCCTCGGCGGTCGGTCCGGGGGTGGACCTGCTGATCGAGATGCATGGGCGCTTCAACCCGGTGACCGCCGTCGAGCTGGCGAAGGAGATCGCGCGTTACAAGCCGGCTTGGATCGAGGAGCCGGTCCCGCCGGAGAATCTGCGGGCGCTGCGCGACGTGAAAGAGGCGGTGCTGCCGATGGGCATCCCGGTAGCCACCGGGGAACGGATGCACACGCCGTATGAATACCGCGAATTGTTCGAATTGCAGGCGGCGGACATCCTTCAGGTGGACATCACTCACTACGGCGGTCTGCTGAACGCCAAGAAGCTGGCGGCGACCGCCGAGACCTACTACATGCTGATGGCTCCGCACAACGTCGGCGGTCCGGTCTCGACGGCTGCCGCGCTGCACCTCGCCGCCGCGACGCACAATTTCAAGATTCAAGAATTCTTCAATGACTTCGTGGACCAGCACGTGATGGACGCTGCGCCGGGTGTGCCGCCGGTGATCGACGGCTATTTCGCCCTGCCCAACGGACCGGGCTTGGGCGTCACGCTGGATGAAGACCTGATCGCCGCGCATCCGACGCGGGGCACGCATTTCAACCTGTTTGTCGAGGACTGGCACAAGCGGCAGAGCGGCGGATAGCGCCGATCGACGCGCGGGCGCATCCAGCAACTCCGCCGGGGCATCCTGCGTATCCTCTATCAGCGAGTCCGCAGGAGGCGTGCGCCGTGAGACGTGAAGCTGAGAAGCCCAAGAAGTATGAAGACCTGCTGATGGCGGCGCTCCACTTCGACGACGCCGACCTGGCAGCCAATATGGAAGGCGCGTGGAGCGACCGGCAGATCGTGAGGATGCGCGCCCGCCGCCGGCTGCTGGCTTTCGGCGCAGTCTTGCTGATCGTCTCCGTTCCGCTGTTCATGTTTCTGTTCGGCGCCATCGGTGGAAGCGTCGCGCTGGTCCTGACGGTGCTGACGGGATTGATCCTCATCGCCGGGCTGATGGCGGCGGCGCACAGCGTCAGCCAGATCGCCCGCGATCTGCGGGGTCCGGTCGCCGAGGTGGAAGGGCGGGTGGCGCTGGATACCCGCGCCAAGAATAACAAGACGATCTACTACGTGAAACTGGGGCGGGTGCGCTTCAAGGTCGGGAAGGAAGAATTTCTGACCTTCAAGAACCACGACCCATATCGCCTCTACTACGCGCCGGGTCAGAAGACGATCCTCTCGGCAGAATGGCTGCGCGGTGATGCCGGGTCGGAGGATGGACGCGCAGAGGATTGGCGGGCGGGAAACTCCGAACTGGAACTGCCTGCCGACGAGTATGCCGATGACACAAACGCGCGGCTGACGGACGACGGCGAGCTGCGCAAGCGCGACATGACGACGGCTTCATAGGCGATCCGTCCTATCCGGAAACATGTTCACGTCCAGCCACACCGTCACTTCATCGCCTTCATCGAGCCGCTCGGCTTTTCGAACGGCTGCTTTGATGGGCACGACGTACAGGTCATCCTTGGGGAACAATGAAGTTTTCCAGCGCGTGCCGCCGATCTGAACCGTCACCGGGATCACGCCCCAACCGTAGGTCACGGAGGACGAGATCGCCTTCAGATCGCGGCTGTACTCCGCTGGAATGGTCACGAAGTACCAGGGGGCAGGTCCACGCCAAAACCAGATCGTGCCGTCAAACTCGAAGTTCATAGAAGTTCCTCGGCTGTCAACTTCCGTCGTATTATCGCAGATTCAGCACGGACGTCCTACTGGACGTCCGTGCTGCAGCCTCGTTTTGAACAGTACCCTTGTTACGCAGTTTGGCGCGTTTGCCCTGCCGGCTATGGGGAAGTAGGTTACGCCGGGGTGCTGCCGCCGTTGTCGCCGTCTTCATCGACCTCGCGGACGATCTCGACGCGCAGTTTCGCCAGCAGACCGCCGACCACCGCCAGCCCTGCCAGCAGCGGGTAGAAGAAGAGCAGCGCGCCGCCCGCCACCGCGCCGATGGTCAGGGGGATCTCCAGCAGGGTGCGCCCTTCCTGATCGCGGATGATCAACCGGCGCACGTTGCCCTGCTCGATCAGTTCCTTGATTCGTTCAACCAGCTGATTCCCGGTCACTTCCAGTTCCTCACTGAAAGTCTTCTTGCCGCTTTCACCTTCGACGGGCATGATCTTGTTCTTTTCCTCAGACATGGCATCCCCTCCTTGGGAGTATTCGCTTCGGACTGGCGCGCGGTCTTGTTTCATTTGCGCGTTCTGTAGACTTATACGCAGCCTATCGCCGACGAGTTGCAGCAGATTTTCCCCCCACTTTTTTGCATTGCACAGCAGCGCAGAAAAGTCCTGTCGCGTACTTTGCGGGGTGAGTCTATAATCGACTGGACACCGGCGTGTTAAAGGGGGTTGTACCCATGACTCGAAGCCGCATCATCCCGCTCATCATCCTGAGCCTGATGTTCGCCATCGTCCTGATTCCGACTAGCGAAGTGCAGGCGGAATTTGGCACGGGTTGGACGGCGCAGTACTTCAACAATACCGATCTCAGCGGCAGCCCTGTCCTCTCTGAAGCGCTTGCCGGCGGCATTAACTTCAATTTCGGAACCTCCAGCCCGCGCGCCGGCGTGGTCAACGACGACAACTTCTCGGCGCGCTATTCATCCGTGCAGCTGTTCAACTCCGGAACCTACGAATTCATCCTGTCGTCGGACGATGGCGCGCGCGTCTTCATCGACGGCGTGCTGGTGCTGGACCGCTTCGTCGGGCGCAGCCTGACGACCGACCGCTTCCAGTACACCCTGACGGCGGGCACGCATTCACTGGTCGTCGAGTACTTCGAAGGCATCGACCAGGCGGCGATCCAGTTCCAGTGGTTTCAGATCAGCGGCACACTGACCGGCACGCCCATCGGCGGAGGCGGTATCTTCGTCACCCCGGTCGGGACGCCGGCGACCGCCGTCTACACGGGACCGACAGCGACCGTCACCGGCGTACGCGGTCTGGCGCTGCGCACCGGTCCATACCTCGGTGCATCGTACATCACCACCCTGGGCAGCGGCACGGCGTACCCGGTGCTGGCGCGCAACGCCGACGAAGGCATCTACAACTGGTACAAGCTGCGTGTGGGGGAACGTGAAGGCTGGGCGTCTGGACGCTTCCTGACGATCAGCGTGGATCGCAATACCCTGCCGCTTCAGGGCAGCGACTTCGACACTATCGACAACGCCCCGGACATCGGCGCGCGGGCGTATCCTCGCGCGGTCATGAACATTCGCCTGCGTCCCAGCCCGCGCACCCGACAGGTGGGCAGCCTGCCCTGGGGCGCGGAAGCCGAACTCATCGGGCGCACTGTGCAGGCTGGTACGCTGCGCTGGCTGCAAATTCGCTACAACGGCGTTGTTGGCTGGATCGATGCGCGCTGGGTGACGGTGCGTGGCGAGATTTATCAGGTTCCGATTCGCTAAAGTGAAGTCTCCACGAGCGGGAGATCCGCCGGGTCTCCCCTACAACCAATGTGCTGTAGGGGCGGGCCAGCGGCTCGCCCCTACGAGATGGCAAGTGCAGGGCTTGCCCGGCGAGTCGTCCGCTCGTGGACTTCCACCGAGATTCCATTTGGTGGTGCCTCCGCCAGGTGATGCCATCACCAGTCCTCCCCTCTCCCCACTTGCGTGGGTCGGGCGGAGGGAGTTTCACAAGAATCGCTCGGATGCGGCGCTGAGTGCGATCGAAATTGCAGGGGCATATGCGTTGGCAGACACAGTAAATATTGTCGCAACTCAGGCAGCATCTTTCACAAATTCAATGCGTGTGGAGGCGGTTCAAGCGCGCATCCCGTGTAATCTCTGTGACAGCGAAGCGCGCGCGCCGTTCTGCCCAGAAAACGGACTGGGGCTGGTGCAGTGTCAGAACTGCGGACTGGTTTACGTCAGCCCCCGCCCAGAAGCGCATGAGCTGTATGCGATCTATGGAGAGTCTTACTTCAAAAACGACAACTCAGGAGTTGTTGGCTATACCAATTATCTGCGCGACGAAGCGAACATCCGCAAGACGGTTGTCGGTCGGCTGAAGCGCATCGAGCGCTGGCGACGCCCACCGGGGCGCGCACTGGATGTCGGCTGCGCCGCCGGTTTCTTCCTCAGCGAAGCTGAAGCGTGCGGTTGGCAGGTCTCCGGCATCGACGTTTCGACCTACGCCGTCGATTACGCCCGCCAGCGCTTCGGCTTTGATCTGCAAATCGGCAGCCTCTTGGAAGCAGATTACGCGCCGGAGTCCTTCGATCTGGTCTCGATGTGGGATGTTATCGAACACGTGCCGGATCCAAAACGTTATATTGAAGCGGCAGCGCAACTACTCAAACCGGGCGGGGTGCTCGTCCTCAGCACGCCAGATGTGCGCAGCCTGCCCGCCCGCATGACCGGACGGCGCTGGGTTGGTTATAAACTTTCGGCGGAACACATCTTCTACTTCTCTGCTGCGACGCTCTCCTGCATGCTGGACTCCGCCGGTCTGGAGATTGTCGAACACCGACATATCGGCAAATTCATCACAATGCGCCTCTTTCTAGACCGACTCGGCATGTACTCGCCGCTGTTGGCGCGCGTTCTGACGGTGTTTGAACGCGCATTCCATCTTTCTGAACGAGCGCTGTACATCAACCCATTTGACATAATGTGCATCACCGCGCGCAAACGGTAAGGATTGCACGAGCTATGATCGGCAAGACGCTGCGTCACCGCTATCACATCGAGTCGCTGCTGGGCGAAGGCTCTACGGCAGCCGTCTATCTGGCGCGCGATGAACGCCTGAACCGCGTCGTCGCGCTCAAGATGCTGCTGCCGCACGTCAACGAAGCCGCCCGCAAACGCTTCTTCCAGGAGGCGCAGTCGGTGGCACAGTTGAACCACCCCGGAATCATGGGCATCTACGACATGGACGAAGAAGACGGAAAAGCCTTCCTCGTCGTAGAATACGTCGAAGGCAAGCAGCTCAGTGAATACATCCCGGCACCGGCGCACGAAGTCGTCGAACTGGGGCGGCAGATCGCCGAAGCGCTGCAATATGCCCATGACCGCCAGATCATCCACCGTGACATCAAACCGGCGAACATCATGGTGACGCCCACCGGACAGATCAAGATCATGGACCTGGGGCTGGCGCTCCCCCGCGAAGCCAAGCGCGTCACGGCGGCAGGCATGATCATCGGCACACCCGCTTACCTGTCGCCAGAGCAGGCGCAGGGCTTGGCGCTCGATTATCACACCGACATCTACTCGCTCGGCATCGTGCTGTACGAGCTGGCGACCGGCGAGCTGCCCTTCGCCACCGACGACATCCCGGCGCTGCTGCTTCAGCACGTCAAACAACCGCCGCCATCGCCGCGCAAGTATGTGCCCGATCTGCCGCTGGCGCTGGAAAATGTCATCCTGAAAGCCCTGGAAAAAAGCCCGTCCCGCCGCTTCCAATCGTGCGAGGCGATGGCGAAAGCGCTGGCGGTCTCCATCCGCTCCGAGTCGGCGGCAGATCAGCCGACGCGCCCCTCGCAGCCCGTCAACCCCCATGCCGACGAACAGCGCGTCACGCGGGTCTACGTGGCAGATGACCACACAGTGCTGCGCCGCTCGCTCGTCAGCTTCATCGGTCAGCACGACCAGTACGTGGTGATCGGCGAGGCAGGTGACGGCGAAAGTGCGCTGCGCGACATCCTGAGCCTGTCGCCCGATGTGGTGCTGCTCGACCTGAACATGCCGGTTAAGGGCGGTTTGGACATCCTGCCGAACATCCGCGCCGAAGCGCCGCGTGTGCGGGTGTTGGTGCTGACCGGGCGCGACGAAGAGTGGTATATCATGCGGGCGCTGCGCGCCGGCGCGCACGGCTACCTGCTCAAATCATCTTCGGAAGAGGAACTGGTCGACGCCATCGAGAAGGTCTTCAGCGGGCAGCTGGTGCTGGGGCGGGGCGTCGCCGAAAAAGTGGTCACCGGCATGCTGCGCGGACCGGAAGATCAGGAGAAGCTGAATGATCTGGAACGGCAGGCACTGCTGCTGATCGCCGGCGGCTACGAGAATGATGCCATCGCCGAGCGAATGGGTATGTCGCTCACCGATCTGATCGAGGTCATCGCCGGCGCAATGGACAAAATGAACGCCAAAGATCGCTATGCAGCGGCGCTGCAAGCGGTGCGGCACGGCGAGATTCTCCTGGAAGAGCTGCACGGTCAGTAGAGGAGACCCGCCGGGTCTCCCGCTCGTGCTTCTATGCCAGGTCTCGCATCTCTTCAACGGTCGAGCCAGCGGCTCGACCCTACGGCGCGTTGGTTGTAGGGGAGACCCGGCGGGTCTCCCGCTCGTGGGCTTCCTTCGAGAAACCACCTTAGCCCGACACCTCGTCACGGTCGAAGTCGATCAGCGCGGCGAGCGCCTCGCGGACCATCTCCCACAGATCTCCGTTCGGCACGTGGGTGATCATCCCTTCCGGGCGGGGCAGGTCCTCGAAATAGCCGCCAAAAGTGATCAGCATTTCCAGGTGGCGGGCACGCATGCGTCGAAAACGTTCGACCGCCCGCTGCACATCGGCTTCTGCGCTGACCATCCGCCGCGTATCAGGGGTCTGGTAGAAGTAGCTGTAGCGCCAATCGCGATACTCGTCGTGCAGCGTCTCCAGAAACCCGCGCGACTCTGCCAGGCTGTGCAGCAGCGAGTCCGAAGACTGCGGCGGAATCCGTTCCGTCAGCAGGCGTTCCAGCAGCTCCAGATAGCGATTGGCTCTGGCGAGGCGCTGCCCATATTCCTGGCTCAACCACCACAACATCTCAACTGGCGCGAACATTGCCCTCGTCCGGCGCTCCTTCCGGTCGGCGCTCATCCTTAAGAGCATAACATGAACGCCGCAAAACTTTTCTTGTGGCAGGGGCGAAACCCCTTTATACTTTACTTTACGCGCAGTTGGTGTTTTGCGCAGTCACCCACTTGGGCTATCAACACGTTTCGAAGGCGCCCGACTGAGTCGCGCTGACCTACTCGGCGATAGGAGCAAAAACCGTTGGCAAAGTCACGTACTGAACAACTCGTCACACGCCTGCGCGATCTCCAAAGCAGCACCGGCGATGTCGAGGCGGCAGCCATCGTCAGTGTGGATGGCTTGAGCATTGCCTCGTCGCTGCCCGGCGACATCGAAGAGGACCGTGTCAGCGCCATGTCGGCGGCGATGCTTTCGCTCGGCGAACGAATCGCTACCGAACTCCGCCGGGGCGCGCTTCATCAGCTGTACGTCAAAGGCGAGAACGGCTACGTCATCCTGACCTCCGTCGGGACGGAAGCCGTGCTGACCGTCCTGGCGCGCAAAGAGGCGAGACTTGGCTTGATCTTCTTGGATGTCGCCCGCGCCGTCCAAGACCTGGTCAAGATGATCTGATTCCCCTGGTTGAACCTGCATCGTGCCCGAACTCTGCTATCCCAACCACTTCGCCGCTGATCTGATTTCGGCTATGGTTGAAGTCATGGGCGAATATGGTTTGAACGAGACGCTGGGGGTGCATCATGTCGCCCGCCCTGCCGACACCTCGCTGAAACGCGCCTATCCATTCACCGCGCTGGGACAGATCAACAGCGCCCTCAACACCGTCTACGGAGAACGCGGCGGTCGCGGCATGGCGCTGCGCACCGGGCGAGCCTGGTTCTCTAACGGCATGCGCGGCTTCGGCGCAATGGTCGGCGTGAGCGATCCGGCGTTTCGTGTGCTGACGATCTCCAACCGCTGCCGCGTGGCGCTGATCGCCCAGGCGGAAATCTTCACCCGCTTCAGCGACCAGACGACCATTTTCGAAGAAACTGCCGGCGACTTTCGCATCGTGATCAAACATTCGCCGTTCGCCGCCGGGCTTCAGGAAGAGCGTCCGGTCTGTCACGTCCTCGTTGGGCTGCTTCAGGAGTGCCTGCGCTGGGCGTCCAACGGGCGCGACTATCTGGTGCGCGAAACGCACTGCACTGCCGCCGGGGGCGATACCTGCACATTCGTCATTCAAAAATGAGGCTGCTGCGTAATGACCAAATCGCGCATCTTAATCGTCGAAGACGATCACGATCTGGCGGAAATGCTCGACGCCTACTTTCGTGTGCAAAACTATGATGTCATGACCGCAGCCTGGGGGCGAGACGCCCTTCGGTTGAGCCGCGAGCATACTTTCAGCCTGATCATGCTCGACATCCGCCTGCCAGACATCAACGGCTACGACATCTGCCGTGAACTGCGCCGCGACCGCCGCACCCAGGATGTGCCGATCATCTTCCTGACGGAAAAGCGCGACCGCGTGGACAAGCTGCACGGTCTGGAACTGGGGGTGGTCGATTACGTGACCAAACCGTTCGACATTCAGGAACTCCGCCTGCGGGTGCGCAATGCCATCAACCGCGCGGCGCAGACGGCGACCATCAACCCGATCACCGATCTGCCTGATCAGCCGCTGGTTGAAGAGAAACTGACCGGTCTCTTGTTCAGCACGACGCCCTGGTCGCTGGTGGCGCTGACGCTGGTCGGGCTGAACCAGCTGCGCGAAAATTACGGTTTCGTCGCCGCCGACGAAGTGCTGCGCGCGGTGACCCTGATGGTGCGCAACCTGCTGCGCGACGGCGGAACCGAGGATGAATTCCTGGGGCATCTTGAACCCGAAGTGCTGGTGCTGGTGACGACGCCGGAACGGGCGGCGGCGCTGCGCGACAAGATCATCATGCGTGTCAACCTGTCGATCCCGCACTTTTACCGTCCTCAGGAACGTGAAAGTGGACGCGCCAACTATCTGAGGATGGACAGCGGCATCCTGAACAGCGCGGACGGCGTCATCGACGACTTCGAGTCGCTCAAAACCGCGCTACTCGCCGCAGTGACCGAGACCCGCCTGCCGTAAGCTTTCCGCAAGAAATTCATAACGCTTCTGAAAGCATTTGGCGCTTGAATCGAGTTGGCTGCGCAGCCAACTCGTTTTTTTGTGCTGGATACAGGGAGAACCTCATGCGGAAGCGTACTGGCTTTGCAGCGTCGGCGCTGCTCGTCGCAGTCTTGATCCTTTTTTCGGGTTTCGCCACGGTGAACGCAGCACAGGCACAGGACGAAACCCCTGTCGTCTGCGATTCGACCCTTGCTCTGCTGCTCTTCATCGCCGAACACGACTACGACTACCTGTCCGCTCAGATAGACAGCGAAGCCGGGCTGCCCAACGTCGATTTCGGTCAGTACGACCTGATCATCAACGATACGATGGCGATGATGATGGAGATGATGGAGGGTATGACCGAAGAGCAGATGGCAGAACATGCAGCGATGGAAGAGATGGTCGCCCCCATGATGGTGATGGATGTCAATGGCATCCTCGCCGCTTACGCCGAGATGATGATGATGGAAGGCAGCAGCAGCACGGTTTTGCAGCCCGGTGTCGTCGCAGGGGAACCGGAATTCTGTACGGCTCTGCGTGCTGACGTGGAGCGCTTCCTGCTGGCGCATCTGGTCGCCGAAGCCGAGATGATGATGGGCGACATGTAGTTCGCACCACAACAATCCTTCGCGGCGGGCGCGCCCGTCGAATCTTCACCCTGTATGGCTGTGAGGATTCGATCCGGCGCGCCCGTCTCGCGTCAGCCCGGCGCTGCCTCTGCCATTCTGTGATTGACGGGGGAAACGATGCGGTGATATGATTCCGTCGTTCCACATCCATACAACAGCCCTGAGCGCTTTCCTTCGACGCTAATCTGTTAGGTGATGCATGAGTTTCGTCCAGTTCAACGAAGCCACCGAACAGGCGCATGTCAATGCGGCGAGGGTGAACCCCACCTCCTATCTCTCGACATTCTGGCTGGTCAAGAAAATGGCGTTGACCCGGCGTTTTGGGCGCGGCAGGCTGCTGGATGTCGGTTGTTCCAGCAAACCCTACCGTCCATTCTTCGCCACCGACGCGCACATCGGCATCGACTGGCCCCAGACGATTCATCAGAACACGCAGATCGATGTTTTTTCCGACGCCTCGCAGCTTCCCTTTCGCGATCAGGCGTTTGATACCATCCTCTGCACCGAAGTGCTGGAGCACCTGAGGACGCCGCAGCAGGCATTGAATGAGATGGCGCGGGTCTCTATGCCCGGTTCCTATCTGATTCTGTCTGTGCCCTTCACCTTTCGCCTGCATGAGACACCGCACGACTATTTCCGCTACAGTCCATTTGCGCTGCGCTTCCTTCTGGAAGAGGCAGGCTATGAGGTCGTCGAACTGCATACGCGCGGCGGCACGATGACCGTCTGGTGCGACATCCTCTTTCGCGCTGTCGGCTCATCTCTCAGCCGGCTGTTCCGAGCGACAGGGCTGCGCGGCGGGGCGCTGCGTGCCTTGCAGGCAGTGTTCATCATCGCCCCGCAGTGGGGGGTCGCCAATCTGGTCTTCGCCCTTCACAAGCGGCTGCCCGGGCTGGCACGGCAGCTTGACCCTTCCGACCAATATACCCTCGGCTACGTCGTGATCGCGAGGAAAGCAGATGTGCGGAATCGTCGGTGAATTTTCTTCTACAGTCGATGTCCAGGTGATTCGGCGTCTCACCGGGATGATGTCGCGGCGCGGTCCTGACGATGATGGCATCTGGACCGACGACCACGTCTGCGCCCTGGGCTTCCGGCGTCTGGCGATCCTCGACCTTTCGCCGAACGGTCACCAGCCCATGCTGACCCCGGACGAACGCTATGCCATCGTCTTCAACGGCGAAATCTACAACTATCAGGAGATTCGCCGCCGCCTGGAACAGGAAGGTGTGCGCTTTCGCTCCAGCGGCGACAGCGAAACCCTGCTCTATGCGCTGGCGCGCTGGGGAACAGACGCCCTGGCGATGCTGAACGGCATGTTCGCGCTTGCCTTCTACGACCGCGAACGACGGACGCTGCTGATCGCCCGCGATCATGCCGGCATCAAGCCGCTCTACTATCTGCGTAAACCGAGCGGGCTGGTCTTCGCCTCGCAGTTCGACCAACTGCTGGCGCACCCCTGGGGCGCAGACCTGGATGTTTCCAATACCGCGCTGGCGATCTATCTGGAACAGGGGTATATCCCCGCTCCCTACGCGCTGTACGAAGACACGGCGATGCTGGAGCCGGGCGGTTGGCTGGAGATCGACGCTGAGGGCAAAGTCCGTCAGGGGCGTTTCTACGAATTCCCCGCCTACCGCGAGCCGGACCTGAGCGGGCACGCCGCCTACGAGGCGGTGGATAATGCCGTCGCCGCCGCCGTCAAACGCCAGTTGATCAGCGATGTCCCGGTCGGCACGTTCCTTTCGGGGGGAATCGATTCGCCCCTGGTCTCCGCCAAAATCGCCAGCCTGGTCAACGAGCCGTTCAAGGCGTTCACCATCAGGATCGCCGGCGACGAGATGGATGAATCTGCCGATGCTGCCAGCTATGCCCGGCAGCTTGGTCTTCAGCACATCGTCGCCGATATCACCCCTCAGCACATGCTTGACCATCTTGTGGAGATGCTGAGCTGCCTGAGCGAGCCGCTCGCCGATTATTCCATCCTGCCCACCTATCTTGTCTCGCAGGTCGCGCGCCAACACGTCACTGTTGCGCTTTCTGGCGACGGCGGCGACGAGCTGTTCTGGGGTTACGCGCGACGCTTCAGCCGGGTGATCCGCAGCGCTGAACAGTTCAGCCAGCCTCACCTGGTGCGCATGGCTCGCTATGGCGCGAAGAAATACCTGAAGATCGGCAGCGCCACGCACGACATTGTTTCGCGCACGGTCGGCGAACGCTATCGTTCCGCCCACCGCTTCATGCCGATCGCGCTGGCGCGCTCGCTGTTCCCGACGCTGCCGGAATGGTCGTCGGAGATCACCCTCTTCGATTTCGACGACAGCCGGGTCGATCACGTCGCCCAATGGCTGCGCTGGAATGAGTTTGTCGGACATCTGACCCGCGTCTTGCTCAAAGTGGACCGCGCCAGCATGCACCATGCGCTTGAGGTGCGCGTCCCGCTCCTGGATCGGGAAGTGATCGACGTGGCGACTCGCATCGACTGGCGGACCTGCCTCGATCCGCATGCAGAAATCGGCAAGCAGCCGCTGCGCCAATCGCTGGCGCGGCACGTCCAGCAGCAGACTCTGTCGAAACGCGGCTTCAGCATTCCGCTCGCCCAATGGCTGCGCGGTCCGCTGCGCCCGCTCATCGAAGATCTGGTCCTGCCCGCCAGTGATTTCATGGGTCTGCCCGTGCACCGCCCCACCTTGCAGCGCATGAGCCGGGAATTCCTCAGCGGTTCTGTCAACCACGTCAATGCGCTGTGGGTGTTGATCAACCTCAAGCTCTGGTCGGGCAATCGGGTATCGTCTGCTACGCCGGCGGGCATCTGAAGTTGAGGAAATGACGAAAAACCGCACAAGGAACTATCTGCTTGGGGTGGGGACAGGTTACGTTGCCACGCTCGCTTCGATCCTCATCGCCTTGTGGTTCGCGCCCTTCACGCTGCGATATATCAGCGCCGAAGCCTATGGTATCAATTCGGTGATCGGCAGTATCGTGCTGTGGACGCAGATCGCCACGCTCGGTTTTCCCGCCTGGCTGTCGCTGTATCTGGCGCAGCACATCGACACCATATCGGTCGAGGAAATCAACAAGCATTTCAGCACGGTGACCGCCCTGCAAATCATCGCCGTCGTGGCGACGTTCGCCGTTGGCGTGGTGGTCGCCCTCAATTTCACCTCGCTCTTTGAAATCAGCCCGGCGCTTCAGGATCAAGCCAGCCTGGTTGCCATCCTGGTCTTTCTGGCGGTGATCTGTGGTCTGATCGAGCAGCCCTTCTCGATGCTGCTGATTGCTCATCAGCAGATGTACTACGAGAGCCTGATGCAGCTTCTTTCGCTCCTGATTCGTACCGCCGTCGGCGTCACCCTTCTTTTGGCGGGTTTCAATGTCATATCAATCGCCCTGGGCATCGCTGTCGGCGCCTTCATCGGGATGATCTTCACCATTCGCCGCGCTTATCAGCTCACGCCCGGCTTGGATTTTCGCCTGCGTTCCTTTTCGACCGAGCGAATCGGCGAAATACTCTCGCTGAGCTTCTGGTGGACGGTTACCTATGTCGCCGGCATCCTGATCGAGAGCAGCGATCAGATCGTCGCGGCGCGGGTGATATCGCTGGAGGCGGTGACCGTCATGGTCCTGACTGGGAGAACATTCACGCTCTCGACCTCAGCGCTGCACCGCCTGGCGCGCGCTGCGCGCCCCATGCTCGGACAGCTCATTGGTCAGAAAGACTGGGAGCGCCTTGAGGAGACCTATCGACAGCTGTTCACCCTGTCGACGGGCGTTGCGCTCGCCGTCAGCGCTGCGCTGTGGGCAGGCAACGCCATCTTCACCCGCGCCTGGGTCGGAGAGGAAAACTACGGCGGGGTTTGGCTGGGACTTGCCTTCGCCCTGAATCTGCTGGTCAACACCTGGGTGCAGCCGCAGATTTCGCTGCTCAATTCGCTGATGATCGCCCGTCAGCAGGCGGTGATTCGCCTGGTGGAAGCGGCGCTCAATCTGACGCTGTCGATCCTGCTGGCGCAGCGTTTTGGGATCGCCGGGGTCATCCTGGGCACAACCCTGGCTGCTGCCTTCACCTCGCTGCTCTATCTGCCGTACCTGGTCAGCCGCGCGCTCAAGCGTCCCTACCTTCCGTTCCTTGCCGCCAAGACGATCCCCATCCTCAAAGCCATCATCTTCATCGGTCCGGTGTCGGTCGCTGTTCAGATGATCTTCCAATCCGTTCAAGGACTCGTGGGCGCATCTGTCGTCATCGGGCTGAGCTTCGTCATCAACATGGTGATCCTTTGGTTTGTGACGTTTGACGACGCGATCCGCGAGCGCATTCTTTCGGTCGCTCGTCGTCTCCAGCAAGCTGTGCGGGGACGTCTTGCGGCATCGGCATAGCCGGCAGGAGTGACGGACTGGTAGGGCGCAAGGTTTTCTGGAAACCATCAAAGACGGCAAATATCTGGTATGATTCCTGTTTCAACCAAACGTGCTAACGAGCCATCACAGCGCCTGAAACCGGACACACGGGAAAATCGAACGATTGACCATGCTCACGGAAAGAGTCCTCGCCGCCGTTCCGCGCCCTGAACATCAGCTCCTGTTCCTGCTGGCTCGCACGAGAATCGGCGAGGCTGGCTATGCCGAGGCGCGGCAGTTCATCGCGAATCACACGATCGACTGGCGCAGCGTGGTGGACACGGCGCGAGCGCATGGCGTCCTGGCGCTTTCCTACAAGCATCTGCTCGCCCTTCGCCCAGAGTCGCTTCCGCAAGACCTGATCCAAACCAGCAAGGGGACGGTCATGACTTCGGCGGCGCGGAATCTGCAAATGGCGAAAGAGACCATCCGCATCGCCGAACTGATGAGCGCAGCGGGGATCGAAATGCTGACCTTCAAAGGAGCGGCGCTGGCGCTGCTCGCCTTCGACGGCGTGGGGGGGCGGCAGTTCAACGATATCGATCTGCTGGTGTCATCTGCTGATCTCGTCAAAGCGAAGAACCTGCTGCTGGAACAGCAATATGTCGCCATCTCCAGCCCGGAACATCGCAGTATGCAAAAGGATGATCATGATCGTTCCTACCAGGGCTATGACCTGGTCAGCCGGGATGGTCGAATTGCGGTGGACCTGCAGGAGCGCTTCGGTCTGCGCTTCTCCTCATTCGACCTGAGTTTTAGCGAGCTGTGGGCGCGCCGGCAGACGATTGGACTGCCTGACAGCCGTGCCATGACCCTGTCCTTCGAAGATTACATCCTGGTGCTTTCGGCGCACGGCACACAGCACCGCTGGGGACGCCTGAAGTGGGTCTCCGATCTGGCGGAGCTGGTCATCCGCGCCCCGGACCTGAAGTGGAACACCATCCTCGAGCGGGCGAAAGCCATGCGGACGGAACGCATGGTGCGGGTCGGGCTGCTGCTGGCACATGAGGCGCTGGGAATGCCCCTGACAGCGGAGGTTGAGCGCTGGGTCTATTCGGACGCCACCGCGCTGAAGGTGATGCAGGATGTGCTGCGCTGGATGTTCATCGAAGCCAGCAATTTCGATCCTTCGCTCCCGCGGGCGCTCTTCGACTATGGCTTCGACCTCAGCGTTCGCCCACGCCTGAACGACAAGATTCAATGTGTGATATTTCTCACCCGCCGCCGCCTGACGCGCCGCGTGAGACACGAGACAGCAGATCGTCCCACTGCCTGAGGACCCCTGACCAGTCGAAACCCTGGGCATAGGCGTTCGCCTGACGACTCAAGGCTGCCCCCAGTCCCGCCTCTTCGATCAGACGGACGATGGCGTTTGCCATGGCTTCGGCATCGGCAGGCGGGACCAGCAGCCCGTCGACGCCATCATGAATCAGCGCCGGGATGCCGCCGACGTTGGTTGTGACCAGGCACAAGCCGCTTGCCATCGCCTCGATCAGGCTGACCGGGGTGTTATCGACGTTGGTGGTGTTGATGAGGATGTCGGCTCTGTCCATCCAGGTGGGAACCTGGGTTTTGGGCACGCCGCCGATGATCTCGATGTGCTGGTCCAGTTTCGCCGCAGCGATGGCGGTTTTGACGTTCTCCAGCGTGCCATCGCCTTTGTCGGGTCCAACCATCCACAAGTGAATGTCAGGGTAGCGCCCGCGCAGGCGATCGATCACCTCGACTGCCAGCGTCGGGTTGTAGATGGCGTGCATCGCCCGCAGCCACAGGATATTGGGCGACGGTTTTTCTCGCGGGCGAAAGTGATAGCTGTCCAGGGCGACGGCGTTCGGGATGACGATGATGTCACCGCGAAGTGCTCCGAGAGCCTGCCGCTGATAATCGGACGGCGCGGTCACCCGGTCCGCCGCGTTGAGCAGGCGACGCACTCGGCGGGGATGCCGCTTCGAGAATTCGGGCAGACTTCCCCCGTGCAGCGTCAGAACGACGGGCTTTCCAAGCAGACGGAGCAGCCCCACGCTCAATTCCGCCTGGATGAACGCCAGACCGCTGAAGACATCCACATGGGCAACCTGATACTCACGCCGCGCGCGCCAGATGGTCGCCAGCACGTCGAGCATACGCAGCGCACGATTGTGTCTGGCGGATGCGCCCAAAGTCCGCCAGCCCAGCGCCGGCAGCCGCTCGATCAGTTCTTCAAGGACGAACCGATACAGCCCGGTCCCCTGAGAAGCCATGTATCCCAGGAAAAGCACTGACTTCGTCGACTGCGGTGTCATGGGGTGATCGGCTCTGCGCGCTTACGTGCCAGCGCCCCCTGATGAAGCGAAACGTCGCGCGGCTCCGCTTTGGCGACGGCGCTCTCAGTCCTATCCACTGCCAGCGCGGCGCAGGCAAGCCCTATCGCCAGCGAAGGTTCCACGGTGCGCGTCGCCGAGTGCGTCATGTAGATCAACCCCCAGGCGATCAGCGCAGCAGAGAGCGCGCGTCCCTGCCAGGTCTCCTGTTTGCGAATCGCCTGGATGACGATGATCACCAGCACGATGTTGGCGCCCAACCCCAGGATTCCATGTTCCGCCAGGAGGCGGGTGTATTCGGTGTGCGATGACGAGAGGAAGTCGAATTCGGCGTCGCGCACCGCCTTGCCCTGACCAACTCCGACGCCGGTGATCGGGTATTTCAGGAAGACCTGAATCTCCTGCTGGATGAGCCGGGCGCGGTGGGTGGTGAGGTCTTCATCGGTCGATTCTGCGCTGAAGCGCGATGCCATACGCCCCTGAGTAGTATTGTCGAGCGACGGGAAGATGATGGCGGAGAACAGCGCGACGCCTGCCAGGGCGAACGCCACCGCCATCCGCCTGCTGGGCACGCCGAGCATCAAGACCATCATGACGATCAGCGCGGCGCCAGACCCGATCAACCCGCCGCGCGAGAAGGTGAAGAAGGTGGCAACCACCATCCAGATCGCCACACCAACCGCCAGAGCATAGTTCAATAAGCGCTCGCGCCCGCTGAAAAAACCGAGCGTCATGGCGGCGAGGAAGAACCATGCCATCGAAAGCGCCGACGAAATCTGGTTGGCGCCGAAACCCGATACTTCATTGTTGGAGTCGCCCGTCCAGGTGATGTCCAGGTTGTTCACACGATAGATGACGATGCCGGCGATGCCGACGACCGGCAGCGCGAAGGCGGTGAACAAGCGGCGAATCTCGCTGCTGGTCAGGCGCTGCGTCGAAAAGAAGACCACCATCACGAAAAGAGAGAGAGGACCGGTGGCATTGGAAGACAGCATCGATTTCACGTCGAAGAGCTGAACGACGGTCAGCAGAATCCCCGGCAGCAAAAAGAGCAGATACAGCGCCGGCGCCCAGGTGAGCTTGGGCTTTTTGTCGCGCAGCCAGGCGGCGAACAGGATCAGGCTCGAAAAGTACTTGCCCGATTCCCAGAAGGTAGCGAACTCGTTCTGTCGCCACATCACCTCGCACCCGGCGATATAAGCGGCGATGTAGGCGGCGTAGATGACCGGGATGCGCCGGTTGGTGGCAAAATACAGCCCGACCGCCAGCGGGATCAGGCTGTGCAGAGCGCTCCATCCCGGCTGAGACTCTCTGACGTAGAAGGCGAGCGCGAAATGCGCCGCGCCGAGGATTACCAGAAGCACCGGGCTGTCGAGGACGACATCCAGCCAAAAAGCGCGCTGATCATGCTGCTGTTTTAGGGCGATAGCGCGTTCACGCGCGTTGAGGGGTTTCGCCTGCTGTACGTTCATGCATGCCGATCCTTCGTCCTGATCGAGCTTCGCAACCTGCGACTCGACTCGCTCACAACAATCACGTCTCTTGATCTTCCGGTCTGTGCTTCAGCGTCGGTATCTGCGGAAAGGTTGTCATCATGTCCCGGGCTTCACGCAGGTTGGCGTTCAGCCTGCGGCGGGTATCGGCAAGCTGGATAGCAGCGACGACCACCCTGGCGAATTTCATCCAGATGTTTCCTTCGACCCGCGAGGTCGTGAGGATCGACAGCAGGGCTTGTTCGCGCGTGTGCTTTTCCCCGTAGTAGCGCAGCCCGATGTAATAAGAGCTTGACGTCATCAGGTTGCGCTGGAAGATGCTGCGACGACTGCTCAGGCGGGTGACGACCCGCGCTCCATGCGTTCGCAGACCGCCGCGCGGGGCATGATGATGCAGGATCGGCGTTCGTTCATCCATCATCATGACGCCGCCGCTCAGGTAGATGCGCGTGCCCAGATCGTGGTCGGCGCGCGAACGGTGGTCGAATGCCAGGTCGAACAACCCGCTCTTCCTCAGAACCTCGCGCCGGATCAGGGTGATGTTGGTCGGAAAGACGTCGCTGGTGCGAATGCGGTCCTTCTGGCACTCCTGAGGCGTCTGGGGCGGCTCGAAGACGCTGCCGGACGAGACATCGGCGCGGAAGCGCTGGAGGTTGTTCAGATGGTTTTCCAGCAGGTCAGGCGGAATTTCGACATCATCGTCAAGAAACATGACGTAATCGCCAGTGCTCTCCTGAAGACCCAGATTGCGCGACCGGCACTGTCCAGCCTGATCCATGACGAACAGGCGGATCGGCAGGTCGGGGAAGTCTTCTATCAGCTTATTGTCACGCCGCTCAGGTTCGGTCTGATCGACGATGATGATCTCGTGTGGCGGCAGCGTTTGCGTCCGAAACTGCGCCAGCAGGGTCCGCAGATAGGGATAGCGGTCGATAGTCGGAATGAGCACCGTGATGCGCGCCGGAGGGGCAGCGCTGAGGGCATCAGTCTTCGACATCTCCGGGTGAGGATACGGCGCGGCAGGGCTGCCAGAAGCGCTGCGCAGCGTGTCGAGGATCGGCTTCAGCGCAGTAACCCGGTGCGACTCGGCGCTGAATTTGCGCAGCGCGCCCCAGAAATACTGCCAGGTCCTGAAATTGCGGCGGGCAAAAAGAAGCTCATCTTCGAGCGGCAGATCGTGCGTCTCCCTGCCTGAGAGGGGGATATCCGATGGGAGAAGGGAGGGGATGTGTCGCGGCAGCATGCCGGCGCTCACGGCGCGAAAACCCAGGTCCAGCGCGGCGGCGGCGGGCGTCTCGAATCCTGGGTGAATGCCGCCAAGGTGACGCAGAGCAGCAGCCCGGATGAGACAGGCGCGCAGCGAAAGACGCCAGGAAGTCGCCTCGATGCCCGCGTCGGGATCGGCATTGAGCATCCATAGAGGCAGGATGTGATCGATGATGCGGGGCAGCCCACCTGCGCCCAGGCGCAGCCCGGCATGCCACAGCGTCCCCGGCAGTTCCGCCGTGCGCAGCATGGTCTCAGGATCAGGCGCGCCCAGCGCTGCATCCCAGTACAGGACAGCATCGGCGCGCGCTGCCGCTATGACACGGCGCGTAACTTCCGCCAGGCTGGATACCTGAAGTGCGGCGTGATGAATCTCGCCGCACTGCCAGTGAAACGGCGTGTCGGACGGAGATGCATCAAGGAGGATGAGGTCAATTTTCATGAGTTGGACTGAGCATGGTCCTGGAAACAACCATCATCGGGCGGCGCTTCTCCTGGCAGCGATGCTAGTTTCGACCATTATAGCCGGTCTGTTCAGGGTTGTCCGTAGAGGCAATCATGGCTCCCCTGAAGTCGCATCGCGGATGTTTTGACCAGATACCCCAGCCAGACGCCGAACTCAGAAGAGGACCGATAGGTCGCCCGCCGAAGGATTTCGTTCGAACCCCGACTTGAGCGTTGCAGCAGGATCGCTAATTTCACCGGGAAACGCTGATTGCGCCACAGGATTATCCCATGCGTGAGACTCAATCGCAAGACGACAGGCGGCAGCGATCCTGCCTGTCATATTGTGCCTGCTTCGGGTTAAAATGACGGTGAGAGCCGGTTCGGCACCGAAATCTTGGAGGAAATGCGTGGCAGGAGTCGCCGATCAGATCTATCGGGCTATGCCGGTGCCACTTCAGCACCTGATGGTCAGCGCGTACGGGATCTACTGGCACCGACTGCGCTTTGGCGGGACGTTTGAAGAAGAATGTGCGGGGTTTCGCCGGCGGGAGGGGTACACCGCCGAGCAGTGGCAGGAAGATACGACGCAGCGTCTGCGCTTGCTCCTGCTTCAGGCATTCGACCGCGCTCCCTACTACCAGCAGGCATGGAAAGGGCTGGTCACTCGCGAAGACCTGGAGCGCTTCACGCCTGCTGATCTGACGCGCCTGCCGGTGCTGGAAAAGAAAGCGGTGAGAGACGATCCGGTCGCCCTGCTGCTGGACGGCGCGCCGCTGAAGCAGCACACAATTCAGCATACCAGCGGCTCCACCGGGACGCCGATCAAAGCCTACTGGCTGCCGGAAGAACTGCGCCGCTCCCTGGCGCTGCGCGAAACCCGTTCGTGTGGGTTCGCCGGCGTCAGCTACCGCATGCCGCGCGCCACCTTCAGCGGGCGCATCGTCGAGCCGAACCCCGACAGCAGCGGTCCCTTCTATCGCTTCAACATGGTCGAACGGCAGGTCTATTTTTCGGCGTTTCACCTCAGCCCGAAGAATGTGCCGCTCTACCTGCGCGCCCTGGAACGGCATCATATCCAGTGGGTCACCGGCTACGCCAATTCGATCTACCAGCTGGCGCAGCTGGCAGAGGACGGCGGGCATAAAGCGCCGTCTCTGAAAGCGGTCATCACCACCAGCGAGAAGATCACCCCGGAAATGCGCGCGGTGGTCGAGCGCGTCTTTCAGACGAAGGTTTATGAGGAATACGGAACCGTCGAAGACCTGATGTACGCCTGCGACTGCCAGCATGGGCGCAAGCACATCAGTCCCGATGCCGGGATCATCGAAATTGTTGACGAGGCGCTGCGCCCCGTCCCCGCCGGGCAGCCCGGCGAAGTCCTGGCGACCGGTTTCATCCGCCCGCATCAGCCGATGGTCCGCTACCGGGTTGGCGATATCGCCATCATGGACGATCAACCCTGCCCATGCGGACGGCAAATGCCGGTGTTGAAAGAAGTCGTCGGACGGGTTGAAGACACCGTCTACGGCGTGGATGGGCGGCGGATGGTGCGCTTTCACGGCGTCTTCGTCAACCAGCCGCACGTCTATGAGGGGCAGATTGTGCAGGAGGCGCTGAACCGCATTCGCGTGCGCGTCGTGCCGAAGCCCGGTTTTGGCGACGCCGACCGCGCCGACATCGTGCAGCGCATCCAGCAGCGCCTGACCGATCAGATGCAGGTCGAGATCGATCTGGTGGAGTCTATTGAACGAACGAAGGCAGGAAAGTTCAAGGCGGTCGTCTCGCAGCTTTCGCCGGAGGACCTGAAGAAGGTGAAGCCGTGAGCCGTTTCCCCATGAAGCGAGGGCAGTGCGCTTGCAGATCGTCTTTCTGACCCAATACTATCCGCCGGAGACCGGCGCGCCGCAGCGGCGGCTTTCAGAGCTGGCGGAGCGGCTGACCGCTGCCGGTCACGAGGTCACCGTGCTGACCGCTATGCCCAACTATCCACGCGGCGCGATCTTCGAAGGATACGGCAGAGTGCTGAGTCGTGAGAAACTCGGTGGCGCAAACGTGATTCGCACCTTCATCTACCCGACGCAGAAGGCGGCGCTGCTGCCGCGCATGTGGAACTATTTCTCCTTCGTGCTCAGCTCGCTGATCGTCGGGACGTTCCTGCTGCCGCGCGGCGGCGTGCTGCTGGTCGAAAGTCCGCCGCTCTTTCTGGGTTTCTCGGCGCTCTGGCTGAGCCTGTTCAAGGGCAGCCGGCTGATCTTCAACGTGTCCGACCTGTGGCCCGAAAGCGCGGTCCGGTTGGGAATCATCCGTGAAGGCAGCCTGCCCCACCGCCTGAGTGCCTGGCTGGAGCGGCTGTGCTACCGCCGCGCCTGGCTGATCAGCGGTCAGTCACGCAGCATTTTGAGCGACATCCAGTCGCGCTTCCCGGAAAAAGAGACATTCCTGCTTTCTAACGGCGTCGATACGCAGAAATTCCAGCCGGGCTTGCGCGACGAGGCGATCCGGGCGCGCCTGACCGGCGGTCGACCGGACGCCTTCGTGGCGCTCTATGCCGGGCTGCACGGGCTGGCGCAGGGGTTGGAGCAGGTGGTCGAGGCAGCGGCGCTGCTGCGCGATCACCCCGCCGCCTTCGTGCTGGTCGGCGACGGACCGGAAAAGGCGCAGCTGATGGAAAGCGCCAGGGCGCAGCGCCTGACCAACCTTGCCTTTCAGGAATCGATTCCGGCAGAGGCGGTCCCCGCCTGGCTGGCGTCCGCCGATGTCGTGCTGGTCACGCTCAAGATGTTCATCCCCGGCGCGGTCCCGTCGAAGATCTACGAGGCGCTGGCGACCGGCTTGCCGGTCATCCTGGTGGCTTCCGGCGAACCGGCGGACATCCTGAACCGGGCGCAGGCGGGCATTGTGGTCGAACCCGGCGATGTCGCCGGGCTGGCGAGAGCGGTCGAAAGCCTGCAAGCGAATCCGGCGTTGTGCCGGCAGTATGGGGAAAATGGGCGGCGCGCCGCGCTCGAACACTACAACCGCGACAAGATCGCCGGCGCATTCATCGCGCGGCTTGAGAAAGGCTAGAAGCGTGATCTGCACCGTCGTCGGGGCGCGCCCCAACTTCATGAAGATGGCTCCGGTGATCCTCGAACTGCGGCGGCGCGGCATTCCACAGGTCTTCGTGCATACCGGGCAGCATTACGATGCGCGGATGTCGGAGATCTTCTTCGACCAGCTCGGCATGCCGCAGCCCGATGTCTATCTGGGCGTCGGGTCCGGGTCACATGCCGATCAGACGGCGCGCATCATGACGGCGTTCGAGAAGACCTGCGGCGACTATGCCTTCAAGCGGCTGGTCGTCGCCGGCGATGTCAATTCGACGCTCGCCTGCGCGCTGACCGCCGCCAAGATGGGCATTCCGGTGGCGCACGTCGAGGCGGGGCTGCGCTCCTTCGACCGCGACATGCCGGAGGAGATCAACCGCGTCCTGACCGATCATCTCAGCGATCTGCTGTTCACGACGGAACCGAGCGGGGCGGAAAACCTGGCGCGCGAGGGTATCAGTGGCGACAAAGTGCGCTATGTCGGCAATTCGATGATCGATTCGCTGCGGGCGCACCTGGACCGCGCGCTGACGCAGCAGCCCTGGACGACTTACGGTTTCACCCCCGGCAGCTACGGCGTCGTCACGCTGCACCGCCCGTCCAACGTCGATACACCGGAGACCGCCCGCGAGATCGCCGAGGCGATCGGGGCGCTGGGCGCAGACCTGCCGCTGATCTTCCCGATTCATCCGCGCACCCTGTCGCGCGGCGGCGACATCTGGAACGGGCTGGGCGGCGTCCACATCGTCGATCCGCTGGGATACCTCGAATTCCTGGGATTGATGGCGCGCGCCCGGCTGGTGATCACCGATTCGGGCGGCATACAGGAAGAGACGACCGCCCTGGGCGTCCCCTGCCTGACGGTGCGCCTGAACACCGAGCGCCCGGTCACCCTCACCGAGGGGACCAACCGGCTGGTCGCCCCCCGGCGCGACGTCATCGTGGAGTCCGCACGCGCCGTGCTGAACGATCCGCCGCGCGGACGTATCCCGGAACTATGGGACGGTCACGCCGCCGTGCGCATCGTGGATGGCTTGGCGTAACCGGCAGCTTTGAGTCGCGCCGCTGTTCAGGCGTTCTATTCTTCGTATTCCTCGACCTCCGGTTTCCAATCGGCATCGACAGCCGGCTGGTGATCCATCGTCAGCAGGTGGTGATGATGCGTCTCCAGCAGATGCCCCAGATGGCGAATGTGCCGGGAATGCAGGAACGGCAGAATAGAGGGTTCAATTTCGACCAGGACATCCTGAATGTCCAGTGCATCAGCGATGTTGACCACGCCTTCATCGAACCTGTGCTCGTTGTATTCGAAGGCGTGCACCGTCATGCGCAAGCCGTGCTCTTCGGCGATGGCGCGGTAGTGAGCGATGTCTTCCTGCTCAGATTCGGTGAAGTGATAGTCTTTGGCTTCGTCGCCCGTCCAGTGCAGCATATCCGACGGAAGCATGCGCACCAGCGCGACCCACTTGCCGAGTTCAGCATGTCCCTGAGCAAAGGCGCAGGCTGCGCGGATCGCCCCGGTCGTCCATTTGGTGTCCGCCATGTGTACCATGATGCCATTCATCGTCGTTTGTCTTCTCCAGGAAGTCGTTCACTCACAATCCTATTGAAAACGCACTTGCCCGCAATCCCTAGTGAAGTTTAACAGGGATGCAGGCTGATCAACGGCATAGGTGACGCCGAATGCGCTCAGGCGGGCATCATCACCAGCTGATGATGGTGGTTTCCCAGGAGGGCGTTCAACTGGTGGATGTGCCGCAGCCGCGCCGGGCGCAGAGTCGCCTCTGGAATCTTGACCAGGACTTTATCCACGCCCAGATCATCGGCGGCGCGGACCACGCCCAGATCGAAGTCGCTGCTTTCGACCTCGACCACACGCACCACCAGATTCACGCCAAATTCCGCCGCAATCTGCTCATACTGGGCAAGGTCGCGCTGTTCAGTCTCAGTCAGTTTGTAGCTTCGGGCAAGGTCGCCGCACCAGCGGGGGCTGGAGGTCGGCAGCATGCGCGCCAGGACGATCCAGGTGTCATTCGCTGCGGCATATTCCGCTGCCGCCCGCACCGCCGAAGTCGTCCAGGCGCGGTCGGTCATTTGCACCAAAATGCCATCCATTTTCTTTATCCAAAAGTGCCATAGCATGAAATTCAGCTTCATCCTACAGCGATTATGGTGTGCAGACAATAGTTTCGTGAGCCTTCGGTTGGGCAGGTTGCCCAGGTTTTTTTTCGCGCTTTTCAGGGGCAGCCCGACATTTCGAACATGACACCGCCGGAGAATAGAATTCTCCGGCTACCCCCAAGGGCGGGAAACCGACTGAAGCCGGTTGCGCTGCATGCTCACCGCCGAGAGGCGCTCATCCGACGATCTGCGCTCACCGAACCCCCTTCCAGGGGGGTTTTCGCGCTTTTCAGGGGTAGCCCGACGTTTCGAACATGACACCGCCGGAGAATAGAATTCTCCGGCTACCCCCAAGGTCGGGAAACCGGCTGAAGCCGGTTGCGCTGCATGCTCACCGCCGAGAGGCACTCATCCGACGATCTGCGCTCGCCGAACCCCCTTCCAGGGGGTTTCTCGCGCTTTTCAGGGGTAGCCCGACGTTTCGAACGTCGGGCGGGTCGCCCTCTCTGATGTTATTCCCCCGTCGGCACCCAGATGTTTTTGACCTGGGTCGCCTCGTGCAGGAACTCTTCGCCTGCACCCTGCTCGGCGTCGAACCAGTCCCGCGCAACGCCATAGCCGACCCAGGTGCGCTTCATGTTGCCGGCGGAAAGCTTCTCGACCTGCGCGCTGCCTTCCGAACCGCCGAAATACCACACCGATTCCACCGCGTCGTGGTCCGCCAGCGTCTTGGCGAGGGAGTCGCGCGCGCCGGTGACGATGTTGATCACCCCATCCGGCACGTCGGAGGTCTCCAACACCTGGTAGAAATCCGCCGCGACGACGGCATGACGCTCTGAGGGGACGACGACGACGGCATTGCCGCGCGCCACCGCCGGGGCGATCAGCGAGACGAACGCCAGCAGCGGGTTTTCATCCGGGCAGACGATGCCGATCACGCCGACCGGCTCATGCACGGCGATGGTCAGCCCGCGCAGGGTGGTCTCCTGCACCGTGCCGCCGAATTTGTCGGCATAGGCGGCGGCGGTGAACAGCCGCTCGATGGCGGCTTCGACCTCACGGCGGGCAGAGTCGGAGTCGCCGGTGAGCGCGGTGAGCCGCTGGACGAATTCCTCGGCGCGGGCGCTAAGGTTCTCGGCGATGTAGTAGACGATCTGCGCCCGGCTGTGCCCGTTCTTCTTGCCCCAGCCCGGCGCGGCTTTGGCGGCAGCTTCCACCGCGTCGCGGATGTCCTTGCGGTTGCCGTCGGCGACCTGGGCGAGGACGTGCCCATCGGCGGCGAAGATCGGGCGGCTGTAGCTGCCATCCGGGCGCTTCTGCGCGCCGCCGATGAACAGCTTCGCCGTGCGGTCGATGGTCGGGAAGCCGACGGTGAAGGCGCTGCCGTTGATCGGCGCGGGCATCGGCGCCGATTTCGCCTGGAAAGTGGCGCGCGGAGGATCGGCGGCGGGGCGGGGGCGCGCCTGCCACGCCGGGCGCACGTATTCCAGCAAGCCTTCGCGCCCGCCTTCGCGACCATAGCCGCTCTCGCGGTAGCCGCCGAAGCCGGACGCGGCATCGAACAGATTCGTGCAGTTCACCCACACCGAGCCGGCTTTCACCTTGTGGGCGACATCCAGCGCCAGGTTGACGTTCTCGCTCCAGATGCTCGCCGCCAGCCCATAGCGGGTGTTGTTCGCCAGGGCGATGGCTTCGCTCGGCGTGCGGAAGGTCATGGCGACGACGACCGGTCCGAAGATTTCTTCCGTGACCACGCTCGACGCCGCGCTGACGTTGGTGATCAGCGTCGGCGGATACCAGCAGCCCTGGGCGGGCAGCGGGCAGTCCGCCTGATACACCTCGCCACCCTCGGCGCGCCCGCGCTGCACCCAGCGGTCGATGGTCTCGCGCTGGCGGGCGTCGACAATCGCGCCCATGTCGATGCTCTTGTCGAGCGAGTGCCCAACCCGCAGAGTGCTCATGCGGCGGCGCACCTTCGCCAGGAAAGCGTCGGCAACGTTCTCCTGCACCAGCAGGCGTGACCCGGCGCAGCAGACCTGCCCCTGGTTGAACCAGATGGCATCGACCAGCCCTTCGATAGCGGAGTCCTGGTCGGCGTCATCGAAGACGATGAAGGGTGATTTGCCGCCCAGTTCCAGCGACAGGCGTTTGCCGCTGCCGGCGGTGGCGCGGCGGATGATCCTGCCGACCTCGGTCGAACCGGTGAAAGCGATCTTGTCGAACGCCGGGTGACCGGTGATCAGCGCGCCGGTCTGATCGCCGCCGGTGACGATGTTGACCACGCCCGGCGGCAGCCCCGCCTCGACCAGGATTTCGGCGAAGAGCAGCGCCGAAAGGCTGGTGGCGGGCGCGGGCTTGATCACCACCGTGTTGCCCATCGCCAGCGCCGGCGCGACCTTCCACGCCAGCATCAGCAGCGGGAAGTTCCAGGGGATGATCTGCCCGATCACGCCGACGGGTTGAAAGCCGTGCAGCTCGCGGTCCATCAGCTGCGCCCATCCGGCGTGGTGGTAGAAATGCCGGACGACCAGCGGCACGTCGAGATCGCGCGTCTCGCGGATCGACTTGCCGTTGTCCAGCGCTTCCAGCACCGCCAGCAGGCGGGCGTGCTTCTGCACGACGCGGGCGATGGCGTAGAGGTGGCGGGCGCGCACATGCCCCGGCGTCTGGCTCCAGGTGGCGAAGGCGATGCGGGCGGCGGCGGCGGCGGCGTTGATGTCCGCCTCGCCGGCGTCGGCGAAGGCTGCCAGGCGCTCGCCCGTCGCCGGGGCGAAGCTTTCCAGATAGCTCCCGCTCTTGGGCGCGGTCCATTTGTTGTCGATGACCAGGTCGAACTGGCGTTGATGCCGTTCGAGCCACGCCTTCGCCACATCCGCCGCCTCGGGGGCGGGTCCGTAAGACATCGTCTTGAATACTTCAGCCACAGTGACCATGTACGGATCTCCAGCCCACTAGCCCATCGGCATGTAATGTTCGGCGGCGTAACGCCCGGTGACGTGGTGCGAAAGCTGGCGCTCGATGTCGGTCAGCAGCGCGCTCGCCCCGACGCGGAACAGGTCGGGGAACAGCCAGTCGTCGCCCAGCTCCTCTTTCATCAGGATCTGCCAGTTCATGACCTGCTTGGCGGTGCGAATGCCGCCCGCCGGCTTGAAGCCGATCTTCTCGCCCGTCCGCTCCTGGTAGGCGCGGATCATGCGGCACATGATCAAGCCGACTTCGAGGATGGCGTTGACGCTCTCCTTGCCCGTCGAGGTCTTGATGAAATCTGACCCCGCCATCATGCAGACCAGGCTGGCGCGGGCGACGTTGCGCAGCGTGCCGAGTTCCCCCGTCGCCAGGATCGACTTCATGTGCGCTCTGCCGCAGGCGTCGCGGAACTGGCGCACCTCGTCGTAAAGCGCCACCCAGTTGCCGGTCAGGACGTGTTCGCGGCTGATCACGATGTCGATCTCCCGCGCGCCCACCGCTACCGACTCGCGGATTTCCTGCACCCGCAGCTTGAACGGGCTTTGACCCGCCGGGAAGCCGGTGGAGACCGCCGCGACCGGGATATTCGTCCCTTGCAGCGCTTGAACGGCGTCGGCGACGCGGCTGTGATAGACGCAAATCGCACCGGTGGTGATGGTCAGGTCGGCGACGCCGAGCGCCTCCAGCAGGTCGGGGCGCACGGGCTGGCGGGCTTTGGCGCACAGCCGGCGGACGTTGCCGGGGGTGTCGTCGCCGCTCAGCGTGGTCAGGTCGATGCAGGTGATGGCGCGCAGCAGCCACGCCGCCTGCCATTCTTTCTTGACCGAGCGCCGTGTGCCCAGGGTGGCGGCGCGGCGTTCGGTCGCGCTCAGGTTGACGTGGGCGTCCATCACCCACCCAAGGTCGAGCGGAATGCCGGGGTTGCGCGGCTCCGCGCCGTTTTCAGAGAACGCTGTTTGCGCTGGGGGTGTAAAGGACAGCATGGCATATTCCTCACAAAATCCAGGACAGCCGATTCGCTCCTGTGCTGCGACGACGGCATTTTCTGTCATTATAGAACATCCTTCGCCGATTTGGCGCGTTCGCCCGAACCGCCAACCGGGAGTATCATCGAAGTTGCAGGTTTCGCCGCATCCCACGCCAGGAGCGACCCCGCCATGCTTCGCTTTCGCCTCATGCTGATCGCCGCTTTCGCCATCCTCTTGATCAGCCGCTTCAGCCTTTCGACCGCTGCGCAGCCCCTCCAGCAGGACCTGCCGGATG
This sequence comes from Anaerolineae bacterium, assembly GCA_016789005.1. Lineage (GTDB taxonomy): Bacteria > Chloroflexota > Anaerolineae > Aggregatilineales > Phototrophicaceae > Flexifilum. The sequence goes on along the minus strand of JAEURA010000177.1, from coordinate 552 downwards.
ACGCGCTGTTCGTTTCCAGCGAGGGCGACCTGTATGTTTACCGCCCCTCCACCGAGACGCTCACGCCCTACGCTGGCTGCGCTGTCGGCGGCGATAACGCCATCGTGCCCTGGCAGCCGCTGCTCCGCTCCCCTGACCGGCGGCGGCTCGCCTTCTACGTCTACGAACGCTGGATGCTCGGCGAAGGCTTCGCGCCATCGCCGTCCGGCGATCTGTGGGTGTGCGATCTCGTCGACGGGACGGCGCGGCGGGTGTCAGTCGATACGACGCCGCCCAACAACCTCTCCGACTCCGAGCGGAACAGCGGCGAATACGGCTTGTTCCTGTCACATGCCTTCTGGTCGCCGAACGGGCAGCAGATCGCCTGGAGCGATTTTGTGTGGGACGAAGCCGATCCCAAGCGCCTGGTGATCTACGACGTGGAGACCCGGCAGACGCGGGTGATCGCAGCGCTGAACACCGACATCCTGTGCGGCATCGATCTGGCGGTCGCCATCGACTGGGGACAGGGGGGAATCGCCCTGCGATCCGTGCAGCCCAGCCCCGCCGATG
>JAEURA010000131.1 GCA_016789005.1 Anaerolineae bacterium | reverse complement strand
CCGACCAGGATCAGCAGGGTGGCGTTGACCCGCCAGCGCAGCAGCGCCGCCATCGAACCGACCGCCAGCGCCGCCGCCACCCCTGAGGTGAGGTCGAGCGCGCCGTTTGCCGCGCCGTCGAGCGGGCGCAGGGCTTCCATAGCCAGGTTTACCACCGTCACCAGGATCGCCGCGATCACCCCGACGTTGATCCCGCTCAGGAAGGCGCTCAGAAAGGGGCTGCGCCGCATTCGGGGGATCAGCGGGGCGGTCAGGATGACGAAGACGAACGAGGGCAGAAAGATGCCGAGGGTCGCGGCGACCGCTCCCGGCACGCCGTCGACCAGGTAGCCGACGACCGCCGCCGTCGTGGAGACCGGACCGGGCGTGAACTGCCCGATGGCGATGGCGTCCAGAAGCTGCGTGTTGGTCAGCCAGCCGAAGCTGCTCACCAGATCGCCCTGGATGTAGGCGAACAGCACGTAGCCTGAGCCGAACAGCACGCTGCCGATGCGCAGGAAGTACCAGAACAGATCGAACGCGCCCGCCCTGACCGCTTCGCCCACCGCCGCTGCTGCCTGAACGATCAGCGGTACGGGGATGAAGGCGAACAGTGCCAGGGGGTTCGGGTTCATCCGCGCCACGATCATCGCGTAGATCACCCCGGTCGCCAGCATGACGATCACTTCGGGGATGTCCAGCACGACGATGCCGATCAGCGCCGCCGCAAACATCAGCAGATGCAGGCGCGTCTTGAGGGCGGTCGGCGCGAGACGGTAGCCGGCGACCAGGATGATCGCCACGATCACCGGCTTGATGCCCCACAGCGCCGCTTCCACCGCCGGCAGCGCCCCGGTCGCCACGTAGATCACGGCGAGCGCCAGCGTCAGCAGGAACGCCGTGAATATGAAACAGAAGCCGCTCAGGATCGCGCCGGGGATGCCGCGCAGCACGTAGCCGACGTGGATCATCACCTCGGTCGAATTCGGACCGGGGATCAGGTTGACGGCGGCGATCAGGTCGAGATAATGCTCGCGGCTGAGCCACCCCCGCCGGGTGACAATCTCGTCTTCGCCCATCGCCACGTGGGCGACGGGTCCGCCGAAGGCGACCAGACTCATGCGCAGGAAGAGGCGCGCCAGCGCAGCGTACGAGACCTGCCTGGCGTGTGCCGAAGAGGTATTGGTCATAGTAACTGCTCCGGCGTTCTGGCAGCGCGATCGGCGAGGTGCAGCGGCAGGGTGATGCGAAACTCACTGCCCCGGTTCAGGCTGCTGCTGACGGCGATGTCTCCGCCGTGCGCCCTGGCGATCTTGCGGGCGATGGTCAGTCCCAGACCGAAGCCGCCATCGCCGCCGCGCGCCGGGTCGCCTCGATAGAACTCCTCGAAAATGTGGGGGAGAACTTCTTTGGCGATCCCTGGACCGTTATCGTTGACGCTGATCATCACGCTGTCTTCGGCGCGCGAGGTGGCGATGCTGATGATGCTGCCCTCCGGTGTGTAGCTCAAACCGTTCATGATGAGATGACGCATCATCCGCTTGATCTGCGCAGGATCGACCACGATGCTGATCGGATCGACGCTGGGCGTGAAGGTGAGCGTCTGATGTTTGCGCAGCGCTTCGTTCTGGGCGTCGCTGACCGACTGGCTCAGCAGCTCGTGCAGGTCGATCAGGCGGAAATGAAAGTCACCGGTTTCGGCTTTATCGAGCCGGGACATGCTGATCAGGTCTTCCAGGAGGCGCTGCACGTGCGCCGCCTGCGCCTGCAGGACCTGGGTGTGGGCGCGCTGGCGTTCGGGGTTGTCCGCCAGTTTGCCGATCAGATAGATGCTGGTGTTGATGACCGACAGGGGCGTGCGCAGATCGTGCGAGATGTCGCTGATGAAGCGCTGAAGGATGCGGACTTTTTCGCGTTCGACCATCAGCTCGATCTGCCGCTGCTGCTCCAGCTTGCGCGCCGTCAGATCGCGCAGGGTGACGATCCTCACCCGCTCCCCGTTATAGAAGTGGCTGCGCCCGTTGAGTTCGACCGTCAGCACTTCCCCGTTCTTGTGCAGAATCCCGGCTTCAAAGGGACCTTCGATTTCCTCGTGGTAGCGCCGGAGCACCTCGGCTTTGCTTTCCGGCGCGACCAGATCGGAGATTTCTTTGCCGATCACCTCTTCGGCGGAATAGCCGAACATCTGCTTGACCGCCGGGTTGACCAGCAGGATAGTCCCGCTTCTGTGGATGACGATGCCTTCCTGCGCCGCCTCCAGGAGGATGGTGGTGCGCTGACGCTCCTGTTCCAGGGTACGCGCCTGTTCTTCGATCACCCGATCAGCGCGGTCGCGCAGGGTCGCGGCGTAGTAGAGCATCAGCATGACGAGGGGATCGAGGTAGAGCAAAGTCCCCAAACCCTGCGGACTCCAGGGTGAGATCAGGATGGCTGTACTGCTGGCGACCAGGCTCAGGATGGTGACCCAGATCATCGCCTTGCGGTCAAAGAGGAGATAGGCGCTGGTCGCGCAGGTCAGATTCCAAGCGGCGAGGACCTGCGGCGGAATGGGATTTATCACCCACAGGATAGGAGGCAGGATGGCGATGACGATACCCAGCGTATTCCTGACAGCGTCAGCGTATCCCGCTCGCACCAGCAGCGGCGCTGCCGCGCACAGGACCGCCGTGATGAAGATGATCGGATCATGCGCCGAGACGAAGCGATCCAGCAGCACGCCGCCGAACAGGGCGATGGATGTGAAAGCCAACAGCCCGTTCAACAGCAGGGTTTGCGAGCGCGCGCGGCGGTCCGTAACCGATGCTGGCGCATCCAGCAGGCGGAGCGTCTTCTGGATGACAGGTTGAAGAGGTGGGGATGCCAGCCAACGCCTGACCATCAAGGGAATTCCAGCGTATCACAACGATGCACATTATAGCGTCGTGCTGAAACCTGAGAAAACGAGGAGGGATGGGGTGAAAAAGACCTGATAGATCGCAGGTGGAAACGCCGCCGCCTTTTCTCTATACTCGTGCGCGTTTCATGAAGGCGAGTGTACAAAGAGGTGTACTCATGGTTTTTGCCGCCATCAAGCAGCAGACATCGACCTACAACACGATTGACAAAATCGCCGAGGCGCTTGGCAGCCAGGCGGACTATCTCCTCAAGCATACCAGCCAGACCATCGACAAAGCCGATCTGCATCTGCCAGGACCAGACTTCATCGAACGTGTCTGGTTCAGCAGTGACCGCAGCCCGCGCGTCCTGCGCAGCCTGCAAGCCATGTTCGATCACGGACGCCTGGGCGGGACCGGCTATCTGAGCATCCTGCCGGTGGACCAGGGCATTGAACACGCGGCGGGAGCATCCTTCGCGCCCAACCCGATCTACTTCGACCCGGAAAACATCGTCAGGCTGGCGATGGAGGGCGGCTGCAACGCCGTCGCTTCGACGTTTGGCGTGCTGGGGTCGGTGGCGCGCAAATATGCCCACCGCATCCCCTTCATGGTGAAGATCAACCACAACGAGCTGCTGACCTATCCCAACCAGTTCGACCAGGTGATGTTCGGCAAGGTCAAGCAGGCGGCGGACATGGGCGCGGTCGCCGTTGGCGCGACGGTCTACTTCGGCTCACCGGAAAGCACCCGGCAGCTGGTGCAGGTGGCGGAAGCCTTCTACCAGGCGCATGAACTGGGGCTGGCGACCGTGCTGTGGTGCTACATGCGCAACCCCGGCTTCAAGGTGGGCAGCAAGAACTACGAGACCGCCGCCGACCTGACCGGTCAGGCGAATCACCTGGGCGTCACCATCGAGGCGGACATCGTCAAGCAGAAGCTGCCGACGATCAACGGCGGCTACAAGGCGCTCAATACCGGTTCTTCCGGCTATGGCAAGCTCGACGAGCGCATCTACAGCCAGCTCAGCAGCGATCACCCCATCGACATGACCCGTTACCAGATCGCCAACGGCTACATGGGGCGGGCGGGTTTGATCAGCAGCGGCGGCGCCAGCGGCGATAACGACTTCGCCGAAGCCGTACAGACCGCAGTGATCAACAAGCGCGCCGGCGGCATGGGCTTGATCAGTGGGCGCAAGGCGTTCCAGCGTCCGATGCGAGAAGGCGCGGCGCTTCTGAACGCCATCCAGGATGTCTACCTCTGCGACGAGGTGACGGTGGCGTAGCGAAAACAGTCTGCCGTGTGGTCGTTGACCATCCCGGTCGCCTGCATCATGGCGTAGCAGATCGTCGGTCCGACGAACGTGAAGCCGCGCGACTTGAGCGCCTTGCTCATCGCGCGGCTTTCTGCTGTCTCTGCCGGGATATCCGCAAGCGCCGCCCAGGTATTCCGAAGCGTGGTCCCCCCGACGAACGACCAGAGAAAATCGGAGAAGCTGCCCAGGTCGTCCTGAAGGCGCAGGACGCAGCGCGCGTTGTTGATGGCAGAGGCGATCTTCGCCCGGTTGCGCACGATGCCGGCGTCTGCCATCAGGGCGGCGGCTTTGGCGTCGTCGTACTGCGCCACGACCGCCGGGTCGAACCCGTCGAAGGCTTTCCGGTAGTTCTCGCGCTTGCGCAGGATGGTCAGCCAGCTTAACCCCGCCTGCGCGCCTTCCAGGCACAGCCGCTCGAACAGGCGGCGGTCGTCGCTGCGGATCGGCACGCCCCATTCCTCGTCGTGATAGCGCACGTAGAGCGGTTCACCCAGGTTGACCCAGGCGCAGCGCGTCGGTTCGGTCATGGCT
>JAEURA010000127.1 GCA_016789005.1 Anaerolineae bacterium | reverse complement strand
GATCTATCCGGTTGCGCGGCGCGCCGGTCGTCGCTATCCTTTCGCCGTTCCCATTTGAACACAAGTTGAGTCTGTCACATCATGAATCGCGCCCTGTTCGTCAAGAAGAGCAAGAAGCCTTACCCGACCTAAGCGTCCGGGCTTTTTGCGTTCTGATGACAGCGCGACACGCGCAGCCAACGAACCGCCCCGGACCGGGGCGGTTTTTATTTGTCTACCAGGAGAGACCCGATCATGAGCACCGCTCTTTGCCCAGAATGTGAAGCCGACGTGCGCATCCCCGGCGATGCCGTGCAGAACGAACTGATCGCCTGCCCCGACTGCGGCGCGGAACTGGAACTCGTCAGCCTGAACCCGCTGACGCTGGAACGCGCGCCCGAAGTCGAAGAAGACTGGGGCGAATAGCCGTGCGTCTCGGCATCCTCGTCACCACCGTGCGCCCGGAAGAGAAACTGCTAATCGCCGCCTTTGAGCGGGCGGGCGTCACGCCTGACGTGATCCTCGACCGCGACCTGAACCTCGATCTCACCGCGGGTGGAGAGCAGACCACGCCGTCCGGCATCCCCTGGAGCGCCTACGACTTGATCCTGGAGCGCGCCGTCAGCACCTCGCGCGGGACGTATGCCCTGGCGGTCCTCAATGCCTGGGGCATCCCAACGATCAACAGCTTCGAGACGGCGCGGGTGTGCAGCGACAAGCTGCTGACCACCCTGGCGCTGGCGCGGGCGCATGTGCCCCAACCGGCGGCGCGGGTCGCCTTCACCGAAGAATCGGCGCTGAACGCCATCGCCGATCTCGGCTACCCGGCGGTGCTCAAACCGGTCACCGGCTCATGGGGACGGCTGCTCGCCCGCGTCGATGACGCCCACACTGCCGAGTCCATCCTGGAGCACAAATTCACCCTCGGCGATTACCAGCACCACACCATCTACGCCCAGGCGTACGTCAACAAACCGAACCGCGACATTCGCGCCTTCGTCGTTGGCGGGCGCACGATCTGCGCCATCTACCGCACCTCCGCCCACTGGATCACCAATACGGCGCGCGGCGGGCAGGCATCGAACTGCCCGGTCACGCCGGAACTGGACGATCTGTGCCGGCGAGCGGCGGCGGCGGTCGGCGGCGGGGTGCTGGCGATGGACGTGTTCGAGTCGCCCGATGGGCTGGTGATTAACGAGATCAACCACACCATGGAATTCCGCAACAGCAGCGCCCCGACCGGCGTGGACATCGCCGCCGAAGTCGCCGCCTACGCCCTGGAAGCAGCGCGGGCGAACACAGGCGTTCAGGCATGACGGCGGTCGGCGAGCGGGTTCGCGTCGGCATCGTCGGCGGCAGCGGCTACACCGGGGGCGAACTGCTCCGCCTGCTGCACGCCCATCCCCGCGCCCAGGTGACGCAGATCACCAGCCGGGAGTACGCCGGGCAGTACGTCTACGCCGTCCATCCGCACCTGCGCGGCGGCGTCGAGCTTCAGTTCATCCACCCGGACGCGCTTCAACCCTGTGATGCCCTCTTTCTGTGCCTGCCGCACGGCGAAGCCTCCCGGCAGATCGAGCGTTACGCTCAGCTCGCGCCGGTCATCGTCGATCTCAGCGCCGATTTCCGCCTGAGCGACCCCACCGTCTATGCCCGCTGGTACGGCGAAGCCCACCCCGCCCCGGCGTGGATGGGACGCTTCGTCTATGGGCTGCCGGAAGTCAACCGCGAGGCGCTGCGCGGCGCGCGTTATGCCAGCGGCGTCGGCTGCAACGCGACGGCGGTCAATCTGGCGCTGCTGCCTCTGGCGCGCGCCGGGCTGATCGACTACGCCGCCTGCGCCATCAGCGTCGGGTCGAGCGAAGCGGGCGCGGCGGTCAGCGCCGGGTCGCACCATCCGATCCGCAGCGGCGCGGTACGCACCTACAAAGCCACCGGGCATCGCCACAGCGCAGAAGTCGCCATGATCCTGGGCGGCGCGGTGCGGGCGCATCTGGCGATCACCGCCATCGAGATGGTGCGCGGCGTGCATGTGCTGGCGCACGTCACTCTGAACACCGCCGTCGCCGAAAAAGACCTGTGGCGGCTGTATCGCGGGGCGTACAGGAACGAGCCGTTCGTACGCCTGGTGGCGAGCAAGAGCGGTCTGCACCGCCTGCCGGAGCCGCGCATCGTCGCCGGGACGAATTTCTGCGACGTGGGTTTCGAACTCGACGCCGACGATCCCCGCCACGTGGTGGTGGTCGCCGCGCTGGACAACCTGGGCAAAGGCGCGGCGGGCAGCGCCGTACAGTGCCTCAACCTGATGATGAACTTCGACGAGTGTGACGGTCTCAATTTCCTGGGGGTGTACCCATGAGCTATCAGAACGACTTCGTGTTCGACGCCGGCATCGCAGCGCGGGAGACCGACCTGCTGGTGGTGAAGATCGGCGGCGGCGCAGGGGTGGACCTTCAGGCATGCGCGGCGGACATCGCCCGCATCGCCGCCGTGCGACCGGTGGTCGTCGTTCACGGCGTGAGCGACCACCTCAACCGGCTGTGCGACACGCGCGGCGTACCGGTGCGCACCGTCACCTCGCCCAATGGGCACATCTCGCGTTATACCGACCCGGAAACGCGCGATCTTTACGTCGAGGCGGCGGGGTCGGTCAACAGCGATCTGGTGCGCCATCTGCGCGCCTTCGGGGCGCAGGCGGTCGGCTTCGCCGGGGAGCGCACTCCGCTGGTCGCCAGCCGCAAAGAGGCGATCCGCGCCGTCGTCGATGGGCGCGTCCGGCTGATCCGCGACGACTTCAGCGGCACGATCACCGCCGTGCGTGCCGAGGCGATCCGCGCGGCGCTGGCGGACGGGCTGACTCCGGCAGTCGCCCCGCTGGCGAACAGCGCCGACGGTCTGCTCAACGTCGATGGCGACAGGGCAGCGGCGGCGGCAGCGGCGGCGCTGGGCGCGCGTGACCTGATCATCCTCAGCAACGTGCGCGGGCTGTACCGCAGCTTCGGCGATGAATCGTCGTTTGTGGAACAGGTTGGCGGGCGCGATATCGAAGTCGCGCTGGATTGGGCGCAGGGGCGGATGAAACGCAAAGTCCTGGGCGCCCAGGAAGCGCTCGAAGGCGGCGTGACCCGCGTGCTGATCGCCGATGGGCGGGAAAACCATCCGGTGTCGCGGGCGCTGGCAGGCGCCGGTACCGAGTTCGTCCGATGAACCCGATCCCAGCGGCGGCATCCGCCGACAAGGATAGGACGGAAACCCTGCGCTCGCTCGAAGATCGGCACACGTCCGGGGCGTACAGCAAACGCCCGCTGGCGCTGGTGCGCGGCGCGGGCTGCACCGTATGGGACGACGCCGGCAGGGCTTACCTCGACGCCACCAGCGGTCAGGGCGTGGCGCTGATCGGTCACAGCCATCCGGCGGTGGTCGCGGCGGTGACGGCGCAGGCGGCACAACTGATCACCTGCGCCGAAGCCTTCTACAACGACCGCCGGGCAGAGCTTTACGCCCTGCTGGCGTCGCTGCTGCCCGCCGAACTCGACCGCTTCTTCCTGTGTAACAGCGGCGCCGAGGCGACCGAAGGCGCGCTCAAAGCCGCCCGCCTGCTCACCGGGCGCGACCAGATCGTGGCGGCGCGGCGCGGCTTTCACGGGCGGACGCTGGGCGCACTCGGTCTGACCTGGAACAAGGACTACCGCGAACCCTTCGCCGGGTGGGCGCTGGACAGCGTGACTCACATCGCCTACAACGATCTGGAGTCGGCGGCAGCCGCCATCGACGAGCGGACGGCGGCGGTCGTCATCGAGCCGGTGCAGGGCGAGGGCGGGGTGCATCCCGCTGACGCCGACACTTTGCGCGGGCTGCGCC
>JAEURA010000117.1 GCA_016789005.1 Anaerolineae bacterium | reverse complement strand
GACTGCGGCAGTTCCAGGACGAGCATGGCGTCTGCCGCGCCGTCCCAGTTGGCGTTCACCCACTCCGCCAGTGCCGCGCCTGCCAGCTCACCGGCATAGTAGTTGTCGGCGCCGAAGAAGGTCGCGCCGGGCATGGGGATGTCGATGGCGAAGACGGGGACGCCGGCGGCGCGGGCACGCGCCATGATGACGTTGCCGAAGGCTTCATCGGTCTGGAAATGGATGATGGCGTCGACGCCCTGGGTGATGAAGTTTTCGGTATTCGCCAGCGCCGTCGCGCCGTCCAGGCGGTTGTCCGCCAGCACCAGTTCGACGTTGCCCATCGCTTCAGAGGTCGAAACCAGCCCTTCGCGCACCAGCTGCGTGAAGACGATGTCCTCAGTCAGGTTCGCGAAGCCGATCGTGTAGCTGTCTTTTGCCGTCGGGCAGGCGTCCTGCGCGCTCACGCGCACAGCCGGGACCAGCGTCGCCAGGATCATCGAAAAGACCAGGCAGGCGAGCGCCACAGTTGAAAAAATCCGCTTCGTCATGAAATATTCCTCCAAAGTGAGAAGTTCACTTCGACCGGATACCGCCCGAATTGTCGAAGTTTGTTGAATTTTAACGAATTTTGTCGATTTCAACAAGTAGTTTCAACATCTCTTATAATGGTCGGGAATCGCGCATCTGAAGGGCTGGGCATGACCACATACGAGCGGCAGCAGGAAATCCTACGATTGCTTCAGGAATATGGGACTCTGTCGGTCGTGCAGATCGCCGATCACTTCACCGTGTCAGAAGGGACGGTGCGCAACGACCTGAACTACCTGGAAGACCAGCAGCAGCTTGTCCGCATTCGCGGCGGAGCCACCCTGCCCAACGGCGCAAGCGGATCAGCCGCCGTCTTTCAGAACCGCCTGCAGAAGAACGCCGACGCGAAGAAGAAGATTTCGCGCTGGGCGTCGGAACTGGTGACCGACGGCGATGTCCTGCTCCTGGACGCCAGCACGACCGCCTATCACATGGCGACCTTCCTGCAAGACCGCCACAACATCACCGTCGTGACCAATCAGATCGAAGCCGGGCGGCTGCTGGCGGTCGATCCTTCCAAGCGGGTGATCCTGCTGGGGGGGCAGATGCGCGCCGACGGCATGGCGGTCACCGGCGTGATCGGTCAGGAGGTGCTGCGCAATCTGCATCTGGATACGGCGTTCATCTCCTGCGTCGGCTTCTCATTGGAGACCGGGTTGATGGAATCGGACATCGACGAGGCGCTGCTCAAGATGCAGGTGCTTCAGTCGGCGTCACGAGTGGTGGCGCTGGTGGATTCGTCGAAGTTCGGCAAAGTGGGGCTGCGTCCGTTCGCCTCGGTCAGCCAGATCGCTCACATCGTGACCGACGACGGCATCGCCCCACAGATGGTCGAACGCCTGCGCGCCGCCAGGGTCAGCCTGACCATCTGCGGGGAGCACACCGTCCAATCGTTGATCCGCCAGCCCGCCGAACGCGCCGCCTACAAGATCGGTTTCGCCAACCTGAGCGAAGCCATCCCCTTCGCCGTAGACGTGCGGCGCGGCATCGAAAAAGCGGCGCAGAAAGCCAGCAATATCGACCTGATCTACGTGGACAACGCCCTGGACGGCGCGACGGCGATCCGCGCCGCCGACGATGTGATCGCCCAGCAGGTCGATCTGGTCATCGAATACCAGATCGACGAATCGGCTGGGCACATCATCATGAACAAGTTCAAGCAGGCGCATATCCCGGTGATCGCCATCGACATCCCGATGGTCGGCGCGACCTACTTCGGCGTGGACAACTTCGTCGCCGGCAAGCTGGCGGGGGAAGCCCTGGGCAGGTGGATCAGCGAACACTGGCATGGGCAGTTCGACGCGCTGATCGTGCTGGAAGAAAAGCGCGCCGGCACAAAGCCTGCCGCCCGCATTCAGGGACAGCTGCACGGGCTGCACGAGGCGCTCGGCAGCCTGCCGACCGATCAGACGCTCTATCTGGACAGCGGCAACAACCGCGAGACGAGCTATGCCAACACCCTGGCAGCGCTGGAACGCCTGCCGGGGCGGGCGAAAACCGCCTTCATCTGTTTCAATGATGACGCCGCCCTGGGCGCGCTCGCGGCGGTCAAACAGCTCAACCGCCAGCTTCAAACGGCGATTGTCGGGCAGGGGGCAGACCGCCCGATGCGCGACGAAATCCGCAAGGCGCGCTCACCGATCATCGGCTCGACGGCGTTCATGCCCGAACGCTACGGCGAATGCATCCTGGACATCGCCCTGAAGCGGCTGACCGGCGAACCGCTGCCGCCGGCGATCTACATGGAGCACGTCTTCATCAATCACGACAACATCGACGACATCTACCCGGAGGATGCCAAACCGGTCGGCGGCTACGGCACGCCGTAGAGCCTGTCTGATAATTTCCCTTGGTAGGGGCGCGTCGCGACGCGCCCGCCGTAACCGTGACGATTTTTCAGCAGTGCGGGCGGCTCGCGAGCCGCCCCTACGAGAGCGTTGATGAATTATCAAACACCCTCTAGCGACCGCGCAGTCGGGGATCAAGGAAATCGCGCAGCCAGTCTCCCAGAATGTTCAGCGACAGCACTGTCAGCATGATCGCCAAGCCAGGGAAGAATGCAGGCCACCACTTGCCTGCCAGAATCTGATCGCGGCTCTCGTTCAGGATGCCCCCCCAGGTGGGCACAGTCGGCGGCACGCCCAGCCCCAGAAACGAAAGGGAGGCTTCAGCCAAGATCGCGCTGGCGACGTTGAACGAAGCGATGACGATCAGCGGAGCCAGCACGTTGGGCAGAATGGCGCGGACCATGATGCGCAGGTTGGACGCGCCGATGCATCGGGCTGCCTCGACATATTCTTTCTCGCGCTGAGCGATCGTCTGACCGCGCGCGATTCGGGCGTAAGTCACCCACTGGCCGATCCCCAGCACCGGCACCAGATTCCACACGCCCGGACCCAGGACTACCAGGACCATGATCGCCAGCAGAATGAAGGGAAACGCCAGTTGGATGTCCGCCAGTCGCATGATGAAGTCATCCACACGCCCGCCAAAGTAGCCGGCGATGATCCCCAGCGACGTGCCAAACAGCCCGCCCACAGCCACCGCCAGCACACCCACAGCGAGGGAAATCTGTGCTCCGTAGATAATCCGCGTCCACAGATCGCGCCCCAGACCATCAGAGCCGAGCAGAAAGCGCATCTGACCGGTGGCTTCGTCGCGGGTCAGCGGCGGCATTAGTCGTTCGACGAGGCTCTGCCGATTTGGATCAGCCGGGGAGATGGCGCTGGCGAACAGCGCCATGAAGATCACTACGCCGAGGATGAAGAGAGCAAGGATCGGCCAGCGCGCCCCCAGCAGGCTGATCCGGGCGCGCTTCCAGGTCGAAAGCTGCTTGGGGATCAGGCTGATCGGTTGCGCGCGCTCAGTTGAAGAAGTGGCTACCATAGCATATCACCGAAGTCGAATGCGCGGATCGAGCTGCGCGTAGATGAGATCGACCAGCAGATTGAGGGAAACAAACAGCACGGAAAACATGACGACAGCCGCCTGCACAACGGGGATGTCCCGCTGCGTGATGGCGTTGGTCACCAATCGCCCCACACCGGGCCATGAGAAAACGGTCTCGGTCACGACAACTCCGCTCAACAGGAACCCGAATTCCAGTCCGAGCATGGTGACCACCGGGATCAGCGCATTGCGGAAGGCGTGCCTGATAACGACGTTGCGCTCCGCCAAGCCTTTTGAACGCGCCGTCGTAACATAATCCTGTGACAAGACTTCGAGCATTGCCGAGCGAACGAGACGAGCGTTGCGCGAAAGAGAGAACAGACCGATGGTGATGCCGGGCATGATCAGATAGGTGATCGCGCGCGGGATGTTCGCTATGCCTTCGCTCCAGTTGCCTTCCAGCATCGGGTCGAGCACCGGCACATGGCCCGAAATGGGCAGCAGTCGCAGTTGAAGCCCAACGAACAGGATGAGCATGATACCAAGCCAGAAGCCGGGCATGGATTGTCCCAGCATCGCCAGCAGCATGACGCCTCCATCGGTTGCCGTACCTCGCCGGACGGCAGCAGTGATGCCAATTGGGATGGCGATCACCGTCGAAATGACCATGGCGAAGAAAGTCAGTTCCAGCGTCGCTGGCAGGCGTTCGAGCACAAGGTCGAGCGCCGGTTTGCGCGAGCGCAGTGACATGCCCAGATCGCCCTGCACCAAGCCGGTGATGAATTTGGCGTATTGTGCGGGCAAGGGCTGGTCGAAACCGAGCCTGCGGCGCGTCTCTGCGATCTCTTCGGTTGACGCTCGTTCGCTGACGTAGAGATAGGTCGGGTCGCCCGCCAGATGCAGAGTCAGGAAGGAAAGCAGGGTCACCCCGAAAATGACGATCACCGATTGCAGCACGCGCCGCGCAATGTAACTACCCATGTGTCAATTGTCCAATCGGGATACGGCGCCCCATAATCAATGCCGTGCAGGAGGGCGGAAAATACGCATTTCGCCGCCGCGAATCCGACGGAAAAGACGGTCAGGACTGTGCAGCGGCGCATCCGCCCCGCAAGACGCCGGCGCATCGTCTTCAGCCGTTCACGAAGGTAGGGGTTCGGATGAACCCCTACCCTTCTCTTCCCGCTTACTTCAGGGTGGCGTTGTAGATGACAATCCATTCATCACGGCGCGACTGCCAGTCAAGGCGGTTGCTCACGCCGTAGAAGTCCGGCTGGAAGTACAGAAGCAGCCAGGGGGGATCGTTGTAGAAGACTTCGAGCATCTGGTTGACGACAGCGCGTTCCTGCTCAACGTCACGAATGTCCGCAAGGCTGTTCCAGAGATCGAACCACTCCTGATTGTTCCAGTTGGTGTAGTTGGTGCCAGCGGTCGGACCGCTCAGGTCAGCCATGTCATACAGCGCTTCCCAGGTTCCGCCACCCGTGCCCAGGAAGAACAGCGGACCGACTTCCTTCGGGCTGATAAGCTGACGGTAGTCCGCCCAGTCGCGGATGTCCACGGTCGTGTTGACGCCGATGTCGGTCAGATACTGACCAATCGCCTGGACGACGTTGGCGTCGTTCAGGTAACGTCCGCGAGGACCCATCAGGACCGTTTCGAAGCGAACGCCATCCGCACCACGCGGATAGCCAGCCGCGTCGAGCAGTTCTTCGGCTTTGGCGGGATCATACGGATAGGGTTCCAGGTTCGGGTTGTTGTTCGGCGGGTTGACCATGCTCGAAGCGCGCTCGCATTCGGTGCCGAGCAGCGTCGCGCAGATCGTTGGAACGTCGACGGCATACTGGAGCGCAACGCGAACTTCGGTCTTCTGCAGCGCGTCGTAACCGGGCGCATCAGCGAAGTTTTCGCCAAACTGGAAGCCGACATAGATGCGGCGCGTTCCTGCCACAGCCTGAACCTCGGCGACGCCAGAGGCGTTGACCGCTTCGATCTGATCCGGCGGCACATTGGCGATCACATCCACGTTCCCGGCGATGAGTTCTGCCACGCGGGTGGATGCTTCGGGGATGACGCGCCAGATCTGGGTCTGGAAGTTGGTCGGGCGCAGGGTGTAGCCTTCGACAGCTTCAAGGAGGATGTGATCATCCGGCACCCATTCGACGAAGCGATACGGACCAGAGCCGACCGGGTTCTGCGCCGCCTCTTCCAGCGAAACCGACGCATAGTAATCCTTGCAGTGGATGTACACTTCCGAGATCAGCGCCAGCTTGAGATTCGGGGTCTGGTAGCGGTCGGTGAGTACCGTCACCTGAAGATCGTTATCGACGCGCATTCCCTGGTAGCCGATTGCGGGCAGCGCGAAGCCGGCGGTATTGCCGGTGAAGGCATTGGCTGGATCGGCGGCGCGTTCAAAGCTGTATGCGACATCTTCCGCCGTCAGCGCTTCACCGTCATGGCAGGTGAGACCTTCGTTCAGCGTGAACGTCCATTCCTTACCGTCCTCGGAGATCGAGTACTCGGTCGCCAGATACGGACGCAGGGCGCCATCGTCACCGATTTCAAACAGGGTGCTGAAGACGTGGAAGAAGATGTTGGCTTCAGCGCGCGAGTTGACGCTGGCGGGGTCCAACGCGCCGACATCGACGGACTGCCCGATAATCAGCGTTTCTTCGTCGGGCATCTGGGCGAAAGCGGGAACGACCGCCAGCGCCAGCGCCACGACCAGCAGTATCATGTATCGTGAACGTGCCATGGGATTGCACTCTCCTGGTTGATGCAAAGAACGATAAACCTGCACAACGATTAAATGCCCTGGGTTTTCATCAACCCGAAAGGATGCCCCTCCCTTCTCCAAAACATGGTCGATTGAGCTGTATCTGTCGAGATCAGTCCGGCAGAATCTCGGACAGGGATACACATCGGTTTTCGCGGCTCGATACGGCGCAGGCTTGCACCATCGCCAGCGAGTGCAGGTGATCGCGTCCGCTGCATTCCAGCGGCGCGCCATCAAGCATGGTGTTCAGATAGGCGTCGAGCAGTCCCTCTGTTTCCGTAATCCACTGCTCGTGGACCGGAAGCGAGACAGGGGTGAGCATCGCCTGTTCATGACGGGCATAGAAGAGTTCACCAAACTGATGGCGCTGCGAAACCACCCCACCTGTGCAGTCGGTGCGCCACTCGAACTGTGGTTCCGACCATCCACTCTGCCATGTCCCCTGGTAGTTCACGACCATGCCGTTGGCGAAGGTGAACAGCGCGGCGACATTGGCATCGCTGGCATACATGCTCCAGGGCGGATTCCAGGTCCGCGCCATGATGCTCACCGGCTCCGACTGGTAGACGTAACGCATCAGGTCGAAGTGATGGATCGACTGCTCCCACAGCATGGGCTGATCCATCGTCAGAGGATACTTATTCAGGTCGGGCCGGTTGCCATCGCGGTAGCGCTCATAGGTGAAGCGACCGAACGAAGGAACGCCGACCGCCCCGCCGGCGAACAACTCAAGGGTCGCTCTGGTGACGCCCAGGTAGCGAAAATTCAGCCCGACCATCAGCGGAACCCCGGTCCCTTCAGCAATCGAGACGAGCTGTGCCGCCTCTTCGACGGTCAGCGCCAGCGGCTTCTCGATCAGCATCGGCAGGCGGCGTTCGACCGCCGCGCGCACCTGCGCTTCACGACCGATCGGCGGGTTGGCGAGCACCAGCCCGTCGACATCGTCCAGGGCAGCCAGCGCCTCTTCCAACGAGTCGAATCCGGGGCGCATGCCGTATTTCGCGGCGGCGATGTCGCGTGCCGTCGGATTAGGATCGACGTAGGCGACGATTTCGGCGCGCGGGGAGCGATTGATGACCTCCGCCCAGTGTCGTCCGCGCACCCCCAGCCCGGCAAGTATCAGGCGCATCGTCACGAAGCAGCCTCCATAGAATGCATGGTTGCAGAAACGACACGACGAATCCCCACGTCGAAAGGGGTCCATCCGGTGAAACCAAACTCCTGCACCAGACGGGCATTGGAGAGATAACCCAGGCGGGTGAGCGGTGGACCGTCGGATTCTGACGGCTCGCGGGCGTAGACTTCGGTGCCGGGAATTGCCGCCGCGACCGAGTCGGCGACCTGCCGGTTGCTGCGCACCTCCTGCGACGCCACGTTATAGAGGGATTCCGCCGGGGCATCTGCCGCCATCAGCAGCGTGACGACTTCGGCGATGTCGCCGGCGCAGGTCCAGTCGCGCGCTTCGTTCGGACGGCTCACGTCGATACGCCCGCTCTCCAGCGCCTGACGCACAAACTGCGCGACTTTGCTCGTCCGCGGCCGCGAGGGGCGGGGAAACTCGCCTTCTCCGTAGATGCTGCTCAGCCGGATGCAGACGACATCGCGCCGGTACACTCGTTTGAGCGTCTCGGCAAGCGACTCCGCCATCGCCTTGGCAATCGCGTAGGTCCCTTCCGGGGAAACCGGATGCGTCTCTACGACGGGACCAGGAGGAGTCGCCCGGTACACGCCGCTGGAACTGATCAGCAGGATGCGTCCTGCGCCGCGCGCCTGCGCCCATTCCAGGACGTGCAGCAGCGGCAGTACGTTGGCTCGCAGGTTGTCTTCGACGGTCTGCCCGGCTTCTTCGGGGGACGCTGTCAGCGCCGCGCCATGAATCACCGCGTCAACTTCCTCGTCGGGCAGATCAAGCACATCCCCCTGAAGAAGCGTGACCCTGTCGCTGATCGCTCGCCACGCCGCCACCATAGGCAGATCAAACTGCCGGTCCAGGGCAACGACATGCGCCCCTTTGCGCAGCAGCGCAGTGGTGATGGCGCGCGGCACAAATCCGCCCGCTCCGGTCACCAGGATGGTCGCCGGCAGCCCGCTCATGGCGTCGGTTCGTCTCCGTTGTCCCACATTTCGACAATCAGGTCGCGCGCGGAGACCACATGCTCCTGAATCAAGAACATTGCCCGCGCTTCGTCACCCGCTTCGATAGCCTCGATGATCGGCACATGGTTATAGGCGATTTGCGTCAGCACGCTGTTACGACGATTACGCAGCGCCATGACCTGGCGCACGCGCAGCGTAACCATGCTCCAGGCTTGATGCAGCAGCTGGTGGCGGCTCAATTCGATCAGGGTGTCATGGAACTGGCGGTCGATCAGGTTGACCTGCTTGAGATCGCCCGACTCGGCGGCGAGCAGCATGGCGTCGAACAGCTCGCGCAGCAGCGCGACATCCAGCGGGTTGTTGGCGGCGATGATGCGGCGAATGGCGAACTGCTCGAACACGCAGCGCAGGCTGTAGAGTTCTTCGATGTCCTGTTTGGTCAGCTTGCGAACGACCGTCCCGCGATAGGCGACCGTCTCCACCAGACCCTCATGGCTGAGAATCTGGAAAGCCTCCCGCAAGGGCGCGCGGCTCACCCCCAACTGCGCCGCCAGCTCATTTTCCAGGAGGGGCTGCCCCGGCTTCAGATCGCCGGCAACAATCGCCTCGCGAAGGCTGTCCAGAACCCGCGCACGAAGCGGCTTGTTGTCGATCTGTGAAAGAGGCGCCGCCTTGCTTGACATGATTTTGTCTACACCCTATAATCCCTGTCGTCTGTGGACTGTCTACTGTCGACAAACGACCATTTACGCAGATAGAGTTAACATAGCCTGGGCAAACTGTCAAGGACATCTGAAATATTCTGAAATATTGCATCGCCTCACGCGGCGCACAGAAGGACGGCACGATGTCACTACGAACGAATGAGGCTCACCTGGTGTCCATGGCAGTCTACGGCACGATCAGCCAGCCCAGCCTGCGCTATCCGGGGTACACCCTGGACAACAATGGCGTCGGTAAGGTCTGGCCCGGAATGTCGGGCATCGTCTACAACGCCCGCGTCGGCGATCCTGCTTTCGGCTGGGCAGCCGATCATGTAGAACCCGGCGCGAGCCTGGGCAACAGCGACCCCGCTCACGATATGGCTCTGCACTACCTGACCTGCATCGGCAATCGCGCCGTCGTCACTTCCGGTCTGGCGAAGGGCGCGGAAGGGATCGTCACCGGCGAGCATGCCCGCATGCTGGTTGATTTCGCCCCGGACGCCCATGATCTGCTCTGCGTCGGTGACACGGTGCAGATCATCGCTCACGGGCGCGGACTGGCGCTCGAAGACTTCCCGCAGATCGAATTGAAGAAAGTCAGCCCAAAGCTCCTCAACGCCATCCCCATTGAGGTCGCCGACGGGGGGCGGAAAATCCGCGTTCCGGTCACCATGGAACTGCCGCCGCGCATCATGGGCAGCGGCGCGGAACTGAACAGCGAGTACGTTGACCAGGACCTGATGAGCGGCGACCGCGCCCTCATGGCTGAGATGGGCATCGACAAGATGCGGCTGGGCGACCTGGTCGTCATCCCTGACGCCGACCATCGCTACGGACGCGGTTTCCGCAAGGGCGCAGCAGCTATCGCCCTGTGCATTCACGGCGACTCCGTCATGACCGGACACGGTCCCGGCATTCTGACGCTAATGACTGCCGCTGAACCAGTGATCGAATGGGTGATCGACCCTAAAGCCAATATTGCCAATTACCTGAACATCCGCGAGGCTGTATGAACATGCAGAGCAATGCCGACAAACTCATCTGCGTCTCGGTTATGGGACAGATCGCTTCTCCGGGGTTCCCAGGCTTGCCTGCCGAACCCTACCGCCTCGATGCGCATGGCAGACCCTTTCTGCTGCCGACTTACGGCGGCATCGTCTACAACGTCTCGGTCGGCGACTCGGCTTACGGCTGGCTAGCGGACTGCGTCCATCCGGGCGTCAGCATCAGCCTGAAGGATGACAACGGCAATCGCGGACTCAATCTTCTCGCCTGCGTCGGTAACACGGCGATGGTCATGAGCGGCGACGGCAAAGGCGCGAAGGGCGTGGTCACCGGCAAGAGTGGTCGCTTCAGCGAGCATGTCATCCTGCACTTCGAGAAATCGGTTCGCGAGAAGCTGGCTATCGGCGACAAGATCAACATCAAGGCGCTCGGCGTCGGCATGATCCTGGACGCCCACCCCACCATCAACTTCAAGAGCTGCTCCCCACAGCTCCTCGATGGACTGGAAGTGACCACCGCCCCGGATGGCAAGCTGAACGTTCCCGTCACGGCGGTCCTCCCCCCGCACCTGCTCGGCGCGGGCGCTGGTCTGACCAGCGAAGGCGGATCGCTTCACCTCCAGAGCCAGGATCGCGACGAGCTGCGCGAGCGGGGCTTGGACCAGCTGCGATTGGGTGACGTGGTCGCACTGGCGGACTACGACAGCAGTTGGAATCACGGCTACCTGCGCGGCGCGGTCGGCATCGGCGTCGTTGGACAGGGCGACAGTCCGCGTTCCGGCTATGGTCCCGGCATCACGCTGATCATGACCAGCGTGACGGGCGGCATCAATCCGGTGGTCAGCCCCGGCGTGAACATCAAGGATGTCTTTGGACTTAAGGACTGAACTATGAGCAGTGATGGACGCTACATCAAACATATGGCATTTGCCGTCAAGGATGCCAACGCCGCTCTGAAACGCTACCAGGATTTTCTGGGCGTCGGGCTGGACGGCGTCGTGAAGGATTATCCGAAATCGCGCAACCGCGTCGCGCAGTTCTGGGTCGGCGATGTCGAGTACCAGCTCTGCCAGTCGCTCGACGAAGGCGGGCGCTTCGACGCCTGGATCAAGGAACGCGGCTACGAGGGGCTGCACCATATCTGCTATGCCGTGCCGAACATCGATGAGGCGCTCGCCGAAGCGCAAGCTAAGGGCGCGACTCTCAAGGAATGCAGCGCCTGCAAGGTCACAGGCAGTCACCTCCACCCCGAAGGCTGGGTCGCCTTCCTGGATCAGGATGTAGGCGGCATCGAGATCGAAATGATGCAGGTCTACACCCCTGAACAGCTCGAAGAATACAAGTCGATCAAAGGCATCTGAGCCATGAGCATCACTCTGGTGCGTGTCCCGGTCGATGCTTTGCATGACTTCACACTGCAATGTTTCATGGCGATGGGCGTCAGCCGCGAGGAAGCGGAATACTGCGCTCGCGGACTGATGCACAGCGAGCTGCGCTGCCTGCCCGGTCAGGGTCAGGGCGTCCGCCGTCTGCCCGTTTACTATGAGCGCATCTCCAAAGGCTATATCCAGCCCGGTGCGCCCTTCGAGATCGTCAAAGAATCGCCGGCTCTGGCGCTGGTCAATGGACACAATGGTCTGGGGTCGGTGATTGCCCAGAAGGCGATGGAACTGGCTGTACAGAAAGCCAGGATCAGCGGCGTCGGCACGGTGATCGTGCGCGACAGCACCCATTTCGGCTCAGCGGCTGTGCCTGCCCTGCGCGCCGTCGAACAGGACTGCATCGGGGTGGCGCTGACCAACGCTGGTCCTGAGATGGCTCCATGGGGCGCTGCCAGCGGCGTAGTCGGCACCAATCCCTGGGGCATCGCCGCGCCGTCCGACGGACCCTTCCCGGTTGTGCTCGACATTGCCCTGACCACCGCCGGCAAAGGCATGATGCAGTGGTACGCGCGAGAAGGCAAGAAGATGCCGCTCGACTGGGCGCTCACACCCGACGGCTACGAGACCGACGACCCCGAAGCGGCGATGAAGGGCGCGCTGCTCGGCATCGGACAGCACAAGGGCTACGGCTTGTCGCTGATGACCGACGTGATCACCGGCGTGATCTCCGGCGGCGGTTTCGGTCTTGATCCCTACAGCAACCCGGCGAAGCAGGACGTCTCGCACACCATGATCGCCATCGACATCGCCTGGTTCATGCCGGTGGATGCGTTCAAAGCGCGCATGGGCAGCTTCATCCACGACATCAAGGCGGCGGTCAAACGTCCCGGCGTAGACGAGATCCTGGTTCCCGGAGAGATCGACTATCGCCGCGAACAGAACTACCGCGCCACCGGCGCCCGGCTCGACCTGATGATCTTTGAACAGCTTGAAGATCTGGCGAGCAAGCTGGGCATTCCTTTCCGCTTCGAGCGGGAGATTGTCTCGCCATGAGCGCCCCTCAGCAGCTGTCACGCCCCCTGTCTGCGCGCGTTGCGTCCCTGCCTGATCCGCCTGATCCGATGGCAAGGCAGGGCGCAGCGGAAACGAGCAAGACCGTCATCCAGGCGGCATTTGAGGCTCTCGACGCGGGACGCACCCATTACACCGACCGTCCCGGCATTCTGCCCCTGCGCGAGAAAGCCGTCGCCGAAATCGGACGGCGCTGCGGTCTGGAACTGAGCGCCGACGAGGCAACCATCACCTGCGGCGCGACCGAAGCCCGATTCGTCGCCATCAAGAAGCTGGTCAAGCCCGGACAGAAAATCCTGTGCGCAGGAAGCGGCGCGGCGGTCCAGGGACCGGCGGCGCTGATCGGCGCGGCGCTTACCGACGACCCGAACGCCGAAGGCATCGCCCTGATCTACCTGAACAGCGCTGATCCAGCCGACCGGGTGGAAGCGTGCGCCGGCGCCGCGATTAGCCGCGAATCGATCTGGTTGATCTGGGACATGTCCCCGGACGCAGGAAGCGCGTTTCATCCCGCACACCTGCACCCATCGCTTGCCGAACGCACCATCACCATCGGCGCCGTGGGCGATGCGCACCGCGGCTGGCGTGTCGGCTGGTTGGCAGGGTCGAAGGCAGCCAACGCCCTCCGCGCTTACAAGCAGAGCATCACTATCTGCACGCCCAGCATTTCCCAGTGGGCGGCTATGGGTATTGCAGACCCCGCAAGCGAGGAGTAGCGACGGTATGAGACTCGCCAACCCCAACATACCAGAGGACGTCCGCGCCGTCGCCGCCGATGGCACCCAACTGCGCTACAAACTGATGGAACTGAGCAACCAGTACCCGGATGCCATCGCCTTGGGACGCGGCGACCCGGACCTGGCGACGCCGCAGCCTATCATCGAAGCCGCCAAAGCCGCCCTTCGCGACGGCAAAGCCGGTCTGACGCCGGTCGCCGGTTTGCCGGAACTGCGCGAAGCAGTTGCCGCCAAACTGCGCGCTGAGAATGGCTTGGCTGCCGAACGCGACAACATCATCATCACCACCGGAGGGCAAGAAGGTCTTTATCTGATCATGCAGGCGCTGCTCGACCCCGGCGACGAGGTCCTGGTCCCCGATCCGCGTTACACCTCCTACGACGAGGCGATTGCCAGCGCTGGCGGCAGCATGATCCTGGTGCCGACCACGCACGAGGACGCCTTCAATCTTCAGCCTGATGCGGTCGAAGCAGCCATCACCCCGAAGACCAAGGCGCTGCTGATGATCAGCCCCAGCAACCCCACCGGCGGTATCATCACCGAGGATCGCGCCCGCGCCCTGGCAGAGATCGCCATCCGCCGCAATCTGATCGTCATCAGCGACGAGATCTACGAGAAGTTTCTGTACGACGGCTGGAAGCACTTCAGCATCGGCTCGCTGCCGGGCATGGCGGAGCGTACGATCACCTTGAACGGCTTCTCCAAATCGTATGCCATGACCGGTTTCAGGGTCGGCTACATCGCCGGACCCATCGATGTGATCCGCGCCATGTCGCGCGTCAAGGCAGTCACCACAGGTCCGGCAGCCAGCCTCAGCCAATGGGCGGCGCTCGCCGCACAGACCGGTGATCAGTCGCCGATCGTCGAATTTCATCGAATCTACGATGAGCGGCGGCGGCTGATGATGACCGGACTGCGCGAGATCGGGCTGGATTACAGCGACCCGCGCGGCGCCTTCTTCCTGTGGACGAACAGCAGTCCGACGGGTATCCACGCGACCGAGCTATCGTATCTGCTCCTCAAGGAAGGGCGCGTGCTGATCTTCCCCGGCAACGCTTTTGGCGAGAACTGGGGCGGTTACCTGCGCATCAGCGTGTTGCAGTCCGGCGACCTGCTGCGCGAGGCGCTGGAGCGTATGAAGCCGATCATCGACCGTTACCGTGTAGAGTCGCAGGTCTGACGATGATCGGACTGGTCGAACTCCTGCAAGCACTGGTTCGCATCCCTTCGCCCAACCCGCCCGGCGACACCCGGGCGATAGCCGCCTACATCGCCGGGGTCATGCGCGACGCCGGATGTGCCGTGACCACACCGTCGCCGGAACAGAAGCAGGAAGCAGTCAACGTGATCGCCGTCGTGGGATCGGGCGATCCGGTCATCATGCTGCATGCCCACATTGATACTGTGCCGATCGACGCCAACGAGCGGATGAAGTGGTCCACCGACCCGTACGCCGCCGTGGTGCAGGAAAGCCGCGTCTATGGCAAAGGCAGCGTCGACGACAAAGCTCCGCTGGCGTCCATGATGCGGGCTGTGCTGCACGCCGCGGAAACGCCGGAAGCGCTGCGTGGCACGCTGGTCCTGGTGGCTGCCGCCGAGGAAGAGGTTGGCGGACGATTAGGCACCCGCTGGCTCGCCGATAACGGCTATCTCCCGCAATGCGACTTCATCATCGTCGGCGAGCAGACGTTCAACCGCGTCGCCACAGCCCACAAAGGGGTGATGCGCGCCACCATACGCACCACCGGACGGTCGGTCCATGCCACCAACCCGGATCGCGGGGTGAACGCTATCACGGCAATGGCGCGCATAGTGCTGGCGCTGGAGGGCTACCACCGCCGCCTGTCCGAGCGAGTACACCCTATGGTCGGGGTCCCCACCTGCAACGTCGGCGTGATCCGTGGGGGCAGCACAGCCAATGCCGTGCCGGATACCTGCGAGATCTTTCTGGACCGCAGGATGATTCCGGGAGAAAACCCGGAGGTCGTGCAGCAGGAGATGATCGAGGTCGTGACTTCTACAGCGGTAGACCCCGCAGAAGCCTGGATCGGCGACTTCCTGTTGTCAGATTGGTACAGCTCGACGGTCGACTCGCCCCTGGCGCAGAGTTTCCTTGCCTGCGTCCGCGACGAACTGGGCGCCGAACCCGGTCCTGTGGGATACCTTCCCGGCAGTGACGCCAAGCACCTGAAGGGTATCGTGCGCGGCGAGATGGTCATCTTTGGTCCGGGCAGCTATGAAGTGGCACACGGCTTCGACGAGTATGTCGAGATCGCCGAGCTTCAGGCGACAGCCAGCATTCTGAGGCGCTTTGTCGATGCGACGCTATTCACTGGATGAACTTCCCATGACTACTGATGGACCCCCTTTTGACACCGTGATTGCTAATGCCGATGTCGTCACCGAAACCGGCGTGCACGCGGTTGATGTCGCGCTCAAAGATGGCAAAGTCGCAGCACTCGTGGCACGGGGAGTCCCGCTCCTGGCTTCCGAACGAATCGATGCCAGCGGCAAACTGCTGCTCCCCGGCGCGGTGGACATCCACTTCCACTGCCGCGCCCCCGCCTACCCGGAGCGCGGCGACTTCGCCACTGAAACGCGCGCCGCCGCCGCCGGTGGGGTGACCACCGTTTTCGAAATGCCGATCAGCAAGCCGTGCTGCGCCACCGGCGACATCTTCCGCGCGCGGCGGGCGCTGGGCGAAGCCAACGCCTACGTCAATTTCGCGCTGTTCGGGGCGCCGGGATTGATGAAGCGCCAAGAAGTGCACGCCATGGCGGACGAAGGCGCGATCGGTTTCAAGATCTTCATGACCGCCGCCCCAGCCGGCCGCGATGACGAATTCGATGGTCTGTGCCTGCCCTCCAGCGATCGGCTGTTTGAGGGTCTGAAGCTGGTGGCGGAGACCGGTCTGGTCTGTGCCGTCCATGCCGAAGATAACGCCCTGCTGGAATGGCACACCGCACAGCTTAAATCCGCCGGGCGCAATGACGTACGCGCCCATAACGAGTCGCGTCCGCCCCACGTTGAGGCGCTTGCCATCGCCACGCTCATGACGCTCAACGAAAGTATCGGCGTCAACCTGCATATCGTCCACGTCAGCTCCCGCGAAGCGCTTGAGACCTTCAATCGATTCAAGCGCACCGGCTCGACAGCCAGCGCCGAGACCTGCACCCACTACCTGCTCTTCACAGAACAGGACATGGAAAGGACCGGTCCCTACGCCAAGATCAACCCGCCGCTGCGCACCAGGGAAGATCAGGAGGCGGTATGGCAGGGATTGCGAGATCGCAGCCTGATGGCTATCACCACCGATCACTCGCCCTTTACAGCCGAGGAAAAGGAGCGCGCCCGTACCGATCTGTGGCGCACGCCGCCCGGATCGCCCGGCGTCGAGGAGCTTGTCCTGGCGGTGATGGATTTCGCGCTCACCGGCAAGCTGGATCTCCTGCACGCCGTGCAGTTGATGAGCACCAATGGGGCGAAGCGCTATGGCATCTACCCCCAGAAGGGCGTGATCGCCGTGAACTCCGACGCCGATCTGGTCATCTACGATCCGAACACGACCACCACCATCGCGCAGGACATGCTGTTCAGCAAAGCCAAAGCCTGTGACAAGCTGTACGAGGGCATGACCTTTCAGGGCAAGGTCCTGCGCACTATCGTCAACGGCCGAACCGTGTTCCACGATGGGCAGGTCATCGGCGAACCCGGTTGGGGCAGGTTCGTGCGCCCAGTTCGCGAAAACATCTACAAGGGATTCTGACCCATGCGCTATCCGATCGACTTCAGCGAATATTTCCTTTACGACGCACTCACCGCACACCTGCAGGGTCTGGCTGCCGCGCACGCCGAGTTCACCCATCTGGCGTCGATCGGCAAGAGCTGGCGCGGTCGTGACGTTTGGTGTCTGACGATCACCAACCCGGCTACCGGCAGCCACGATCGTAAGCCCGCCTTCTACATCGACGCGCACATCCATGCCGAAGAGGTGGCGACCTCGCACACCGCCCTCTACACCGCCTGGTATCTGCTGGAAAACTACGGCGGCGATCCGCTGGTGACGTGGCTGCTCGACAACACGACCTTCTACATCCTGCCAAGGCTCAACCCGGATGGCGCGGAGATCAGCCTGACCACCGGACATCACTGGTGCGGCAACGGGCGCTACCTGCCCGGCGAAGAGCAGACGCGCGGCTTGTGTCAGTGGGACATCAACGGCGACGGCACCATCGTGCAGATGCGCATCATGGACCCGGCTGGCGAGTGGAAGGTCTCCGAAGTCGACCCGCGCCTGATGGTCCTGCGCGAACCGGGCGAAGTTGGCGGCACGTACTATCGCCTGTACCGCGAGGGCGAGATCCGCGGCAGCTGGGATGGCGTTTCCTTCGAGATCCAGAAGCCGCGTGACGGCAATATGAACCGCAACTTCCCGGCGGGCTGGTATCCCGAAAACCGCCAGTACGGCGCGGGCGAATATCCGCTCAGCGAGCCGGAGGCGATGGCTGCCGCCCGCTTCATCATGGATCACACCAACATCAGCGGCATGCAGTGCTATCACACGCACGGCGGGCTGCACCTGCGCCCCTCGCTGATCGCCCCGGACAGCAGCATCCCGCGCGCCGATCTGGCTATCTACAAGACAATCGGCGCGATGGCTGACTCGATCACGGGCTATCCGGTCATCTCGGTCTACGAAGAATTCACGCCCGACCCGTCGCAGGCGCGCACCGGCTCGATCATGCAGTGGACCTACGACGAGATGGGCATCATCACCTTCTCGACCGAGCTGTGGAACCCGGAGATCGCCGCAGGGCTGGAACACCCGGAGAAATATCAGGTGCGCGCCCGTTCGACCGACGACGAAATCCGTCTGCTGAAGTACAACGACGAGCATCTGGGCGGCAGGGGATTCATCCCCTGGACAGCCTTCGACCATCCGCAGCTGGGCCCGATCGAGATCGGCGGCTGGACGCACATGTACACCTTCCGAAACCCGCCGCCTGCCAGCTGGGCGACGTCCGAGAAGGCGCGCGGCTTCCTGCACGAGACGATCCATAACAACTGCCTGTTCACGCTCAGGCATGCCGCCTGCGCCCCACTGGTGCGCATCCCGGCGCTGACCGCCGAGATCCTGGGCGCTGATCTGTACAAGATTACGGCGGTGATCAAGAACGAGGGGTTCCTGCCCACCAATCTGACCGAAATGGCAGTCAAGCAGGGGGTGGCGAAGACGACCACCGCCGCGCTCCACCTGCCCAATGGCGTGGAACTGATCATGGGCGAACCGTGTCAGGACCTAGGACACCTAGCCGGGCGCGACGAGCGCAGCGCGACGTGGTCGCCCTGGCTGCGGCAGTGGACCAGCCCCCAGCGCAAAGCCGAGTGGCTGGTCCGCGCCCCCGCCGGCGCGACGATCACCGTTGAGGCAGGATCGCCGCGCGCCGGAGTCGCGCGCCGTGAGGTGACTCTGACATGATCCTCCCCGTCGAATTCTACCGCCGCAAGATCGCCCAGATTCAGGAGGCAATGGAACGAGAGTCGCTGGATGGTCTGCTGCTGCTCGACGCGGTCAACGTCAGCTACGCCGTCGGCTTCCACCATATCCCGTCGGAGCGCCCGCTGGCGGCATTCATCCCGCGCGTGGGCGAACCGGCATTGTTTGTGCCGCTGCTGGAACAGGAGAACGCCGGCGACACCTGGGTCGGCGACATCCGCACCTATTTCGAGTACCCCGGCGAAGAGCACCCGGTTGTCTGGATGGTGCGTGAAGCCGGCGTCCGCCGGCTAGGCATCGACACCCTGACCGTCGATGTCTACGAGCTTCTGCCGCCGGTCAGAATCACCGCGCTGGTCGAGCGCATGCGCTGGATCAAAGACCCGGAAGAACTGGCGCTGATCGAGCAAGCTGCACATTATGCCGACTACTGTCTGGAGATGGTACGTGATCACGCTCCGGCGATCATCCGCGACGGCGGCACAGAACTCGACATCCTGAAATTCTGCGTGGGTGAAGCCGCCGCCAGGCTGCGCCGCGAGGTCGGCGAGCGCTTCCAACTGCGCGGGGCGTCGGTCGTCGGCACTGTCCACAGTGGAGCGCGTGCCGCCCTGCCGCACGGATCGCCGCTGGCGCGCCAGCCGCAGCGGGGCGAGCCGATGATTGCCGGGATCGGCGCCAATGTCGGCGGCTACCATGCCGAGAGCGGCGCTACCTTCATCATTGGCGAACCGGTCGGCGACCAGATGCGCTGTCTGGAAGCCGCCGCCGCCTGCAACGACGCTGCCGTCATGGCGCTGCGGGCTGGAAATACCGGCGCTCAGGTCAATGCCGCCGCACTGAATGTCCTGCGCGATTACGGGTTGGAACCTGCCATACGCCACCGCATCGGTCATGGCATGGGATTGCAGGGACATGAATCGCCCTGGCTGGCGCCGGGGGACAGCACCCTGCTCGCGCCGGGCATGGTGTTCAGCAATGAACCCGGCATCTACCGCCCCGGCATCGACGGCTACCGCACCATCAACTCAATGATCGTCACCGACGGCGAAGCCCGGGTGCCCAGCCGTTTTCTTGCTCAGCATCCCCCTGAAAAACGCATCCTGGACCTATAAATCTCGGAGAAGCCAATCATGCCGGAACCTGCTGCGTGGCGTTACCAGAAAATTCTGCTCCCGATGTTCGACCTGCCGGTCCGCGCGCGCCTGTTCGTGAACGCGCGGGTGCTGACCTGTATCGGCGACCAGGTCATTGAAAACGGCTTCGTGTCCCTGGAGAACGGCAAGATCGCCGCCGTCGGCGCTATGAGCGACCTGGGTGATCTAGGCGGCTCTTCCGCCGAGGTCATCAACTGCGCTGGCATGACGGTCATGCCGGGCATGATCAACTCCCATGCCCATCTCGCCTGGGACGGCATTCACGATCTGGCACGCCAGTCGATGGACGATCCGGTTGAGATCAGCGCTTACAAGAGCGCCTCCAACATGCTCAAGAACCTGCGCGCCGGCGTGACCCTGGTGCGCGACCTGGGCATGAACAAGACTAATTTCTTCGCCAAGCAGGCTATCGAGCAGGGCATCTTCCCCGGACCACGCCTGTTGATCTGCGGCGAAGCGATCATCCAGACCGGCGGTCACACCTATTGGTGCTGCCGCGAAGCCAGCGGCGCCGACGAGATGCGCCGCGCCGTCCGTGAGCAGGTGCGCGGCGGGGCTGACCTGATCAAGATCATGGCTTGCCACGACACACTGGAATTCACCGATGCCGAGCTAGAAGCAGTGATCGACGAGACGCACCGCAACGGTCTGCCGATCACCGCCCACGCCACCTACAACGACTGCATCAAGCGGGTGGCGCAGTTCGGCGTGGACTGTGTCGAGCACGGCGGCTCGATGGACGACGAGACGATCCAACTGCTGCTGGACAGGAAGATTCCGATCGTCACGACCTTCGCGCCGCTGGTCATGCAAGCCAATGAGACCGTCGCCCGCCGCTTCAACATCCCGGAATGGAAGATCGAAGAGCGCAAGAAGGCTGTCGCCAACCCTGCCCGTTATTCCGGTCTGGTCAAGGCATCAGCCGCCGGTGTGTCCATCGCCTTCGGCACCGACGCCGGAAGTCCAGCGGTGGGGCATGAAGTCGTCGCGCCTGAACTGAAATTCATGGTGCAGATCGGCGTGTGCAGGGATAACTACGCCGCGCTCCGCAGCGCCACCGCCGTCGCGGCGCAGATCAACGGCATGGCGGCGAAGCTCGGCACTCTGGAAGCCGGCAAAGAAGCAGATGTCATCGTCGTCGACGGGAATCCGCTGGAAGACCTCGACACGCTGAGCCGGGTTCAGGCGACGTATGTCGGCGGCAGGCAGATGGTCAGCGTCGGCGCTTAACGTCGGCGCGGCATGGTTCGCAGCATCAAATTCGCGACGGGCGGCGCATGCGTCGTCCGGGTTCGTCCAAAACGGTTCGGGCGGCATGCGTCGCCCACATCCGGCTCGATTCGGGCGAGGTACGCCTCGCCCCATCCTCCAGGAATCGATCGACGGCTTTTTTGAACAAGAACGACATCGGTGGCTGACAAAGAAACGCTCGCCCGCATCATGTCCACAGGTCCCGCTGCCCGGCTGACTCGATGGACAAACCATCACCACGGCGCTGTCCTGTTCCTGATCTACAGCGCCGTGTTTCATATTGGCTTACTGGGCGTCCTCGACGTGGTTCTCAACTTCTACTTCGTCAGCCTCGGTCATTCGCCGGAGACGATCGGCGTCTTTCAGTCACTTCCGCGTCTGGCTGGCTTCCTGACCAGCGTGCCGATCGGGCTGCTGGCGAACCGCATCGGCACGCGGCGCATGCTGATCCTTTCGTCCGTCGGATGCACGCTCGCGCTCTATCTGCAACTGGTCCCGTTCCTGCCCATGCTGGCGCTCAGCCGGTTCCTGTTTGGCTTGTTCTACGGCGCGCAGCAGATCGCCAACACCCCGCTGATGATCGACCTGATGGACGCTCAGGGGCGCACACACTTCTTTGCGCTGCACAACGTCATCAGCATGGGCGCGATGGCTGGCGGCAGCCTCATCGGCGGATTCATTCCCACGCTGGTAGTGCAGGCGAGCGGCGGACTGGTCCCACCTGCCTGGACTGAATCGGCGACCACCACCTACGCCTACGGCGGCACAATCTTTCTTGCCGGGCTGGTCGGTCTGATCAGCGCGCTGCCCCTGGTGCTGATGCGGACGCACGGTCAGGGTGCGGCTGCCGGGGCGGAAGAACCGCTGCGGACCTCGCGCGTGCCGTGGCGCATCCTGATTCTGATCACGCTGCCGATGCTATCCTTCGGGTTTTCCGGCGGGCTGACCTTTCCTTTCTACAACCTCTTCTGGCGCACACAGTTCGACCTGCCGGATCAGAGCGTCGGGACGATCCTGAGCATCGGCTGGATCGGCATGGGGCTGGTTCCGCTCATCGACGGCAGGCTGGAGCGGCGCTTCGGTCGGGCGGGCGCGCTTGGCTTCACGCTGTCCGTTGGCGCGCTCGGCTTTTTCGGTCTGGGGCTGCTCCCGCCGCTGATCGTCAGTCTTGGCTTGTTCGTGACAGGAATATCATTTCGCAATACCATGAATCCGCTTTACCAGCCGCTGCTGCTAGAATCGCTCCCGCGCGACCTGCATAATGTGGTCAGCAGCATGAGCATGGTCATGTGGAATATCGGCTGGTTCGCGGCGACAGCCGCCGGCGGGTTCATTCAGACGCGGCTCGGCTTTGGGGTGATGATGCAGATCGTCGCCGTCGGGGTGATGATCACCGGCATTGCCGTCGTCGTGATTTTCCGCCGCCGGCGGGAAGCCCTGGCGCAGTTCACCCAGGAATGGCAAAAGCGGGCTGAAGTTTCCTGACAGCCCGAAGGTCGTTGCGGAACATATGAAAGGCGGGACGACGCGTGAGTAAAGCGATCAAAGGCATCTTCAACATCCTGGCGACGCCCTTCAACCAGGACGGCGCTATCGATTTCGACAGCCTGCGGCGGCTGGTCAATTTTCAGATGGAGATAGGCGCCTACGGGCTGACCATCCTCGGCGTGCTCGGCGAAGCCGCCAAGCTGCACGTGGACGAGCGCGCCGAAGTCCTGGAGACCGTGCTGGACACTGTACAAGGGCGCGTGCCGGTCATCGTCGGCGCGAGCCATCACGACTTGCACACCTGCATCCACATCGCGAAGTCGGCGGTCCACGCCGGCGCCACCGGCGTCATGATCGCCCCGCCGCGCCTGAAAGACCCGACCGACGAAGAGATCATCGCCCTCTACAGCCAGATTGCCGAACACGTCACCGCGCCGATTGTCGTGCAGGACTTTCCGCCGGTGAACGGCGTGATCATGAAACCGGAGATGCTGGCGGCGCTTGCCGAATGTATCCCCAACGCGACCTACCTCAAACTGGAAGACCCGCCGCTGATGGAGAAGATCGGCGCTATCCGCGCGCTGACCGACCGCTTCGCCATCTTCGGAGGTCTCGGCGGCATGTTCCTGCTCGAAGAGCTGGGGCGCGGCGCGGCTGGCACCATGACCGGGTTCGCCTTCACCGAAATTCTGGTCGCGATTTACCAGGCATGGGAGCGGGGCGACCGGCGTGAAGCCGAGCGCATCTTTGACCTGTACCTGCCGCTGATCCGCTACGAGAACCAGCCCATCATCAACCTCACCATTCGCAAGGATCTGCTGCGTCGCCGCGGTGCTATCGCCCATGCCACGCTGCGCGAGCCATTCGCTCCCATCGACTCGGGGACACACGACGAGATCAGTTGGATACTTCAGCGGGTGGGCATCGAAGACCCCACGCGCAAATTGATGTTCTAGAAAAGGATTGAGCATGGATCTGGGACTGCAAGGGAAGGTCGCGCTGGTCAGCGGCGCCAGCAAAGGTCTGGGATTTGGAGTGGCGCGGGCGCTGGCTGCCGAAGGGGCAAGAGTTTCGATGTGCAGCCGCGATCAGGATGGAATCGCTTCCGCCGCCGCCCGTCTGCGCGAGGCGATCGGGGCGGAAGTCATGCCGGTAGTCTGCGACGTGACCAAAGCGCAGGACATTCAGAACTGGATCGAGACGTCGGTCGCCGCCCTGGGCAAGATCGACGCCCTGCTGATCAATGCCGGCGGACCTCCCGGCGGGCTGTTCAAGGACACCACCGAAGCGCAGTGGCAGGCGGCTTTTGAACTCACCCTGCTCAGCGCCGTGCGCATGGTGCGCGCCGCGCTTCCCCACCTCAACCAGGGCAGCGCCATCCTGACCATCACTTCCTCGTCGATCAAGGAGCCGATCGAGCGGCTGGGGCTGTCGACAGTCATGCGCTCTGGCGTGGCGGGTTTGGTCAAGACGCTGGCAGACGAACTGGCTGGTGATGGCATCCGCGTCAACAACCTGATTCCCGGTCGCATCGACACCGACCGGGTGGCGCAGCTTGACGCGGCGGTGGCGCAGCGCTCCGGCAAGACGGTCGAGCAGGTGCGCGCCGAGAGCATCGCCAGGATTCCACTCAAGCGGCTGGGCACAATCGACGACTTTGGGTCGGCTGCCGCCTATCTGCTCTCACCGGCTGCTGCCTACATCACCGGCGCGACGCTCCGCGTCGACGGCGGCATGATGCGGTCCATATAGGGAAAATCATGACCACAGCCTATGAGCAGTTCGCGGCGCACATCGCCGAACTCAGCGACATCCTCAACGCCATCTCGATCCTGAAGTGGGACGCCCGCACGCAGATGCCGCCCGGCGGAGCCGAGACGCGCGGCTACCAGCTGGCTACCCTGTCCAAGCTGTCGCAGGAACACTTCATCAGCGACAAAACCGCGCGGCTGCTGGATGCCGTCGAGGCGGAGATCCAGGGCGAAGACCCCGACAGCTATCGCGTACGCGCCGTGCAGCAAACGCGACAGTACTACGACATCCTCCGCCGCCTGCCGCTTGATCTGGTCGGCAGGAAGGCGGCGTTGGAACCGGTCAGCGAAGGGGTGTGGGCAGAAGCGAAGAAGAACAGCGACTTCAAGAGCTTCATGCCATACTTGCAGCAGCAGGTCGATCTTGCCCGCTGGCAGGCGGACGCCATTGGCTATGAAGATCACCCGTTCGATGCCCTGGTCTTCGAATACGAGCCGAGCATGACCGCCGCCAAGCTCAAAGCGCTGTTCGAGGGGCTGAAGACGGGCATTATCCCGCTGCTGCGCGCCATCGTCGCCCACGACCGCCCGCTGGAGAAAAATCTCTGGGCGCACGAATACCCGCTTGACAGACAGCGCGCCTTCGGTCTGGAGATGGCGCAGAAGATCGGCTACGACATGAAGCGGGGACGGCTGGATATCGCCCCGCACCCCTTCGAGATATCCTTCACCCGCCAGGATGTGCGCATCACCACGCGCTACTCGCTCCACTACTTCCCGATGGCGCTCTATGGCACACTGCACGAGACGGGACATGCGCTCTACGAACAGGGTGTGGACCCATCCCTGACGCGGACCCCGCTGACCATCGACTTCCTGGGCAAGTACCCGGTCGGCGGCACCAGTTACGGCGTCCACGAGTCGCAGTCGCGCCTCTGGGAGAATGTCGTCGGTCGCAGTCGCCGCTTCTGGGATTGTCATTTCGACCGTTTCCGCGAGATCTTCCCGGAGCAGTCCGCCGATGTCACGCCGGAGTTCATGTTTCGAGCCGTCAACCGCGTAGCCCCCAGCCTGATCCGCGTCGAAGCCGATGAAGTGACCTACAACCTGCACATCATGCTGCGCGTGGAACTGGAACTCGGTCTGCTCGACGGCAGTATCAAGGTCGAGGATCTGCCCGAAATCTGGAACGTGAAGATGAAGGAGTACCTCGACATCGCAGTTCCCGACGATGCTCATGGCGTCCTGCAGGACATCCACTGGTCCGGCGGCGGTTTCGGGTCCTTCCCCGGCTATACCGTCGGTAACGTGATGTCTCTGCAATTCCTGGAAGCTGCCCGGCGCGATACCCCCGGACTCGACGACTCGCTGGCTGGGGGCGACTACATGCCCCTGCTCGGCTGGCTGACCGAGAACATCTACCGGCACGGGCGCGCCTACAGCGGAGAGGAACTGCTGGTGCGCACCAGTGGGCAGCCATTGAGCGTTGAGCCATACCTGAAGTATCTGCGTGAGAAATTCACCGACCTGTATCAACTGCCTGAGGGGTAGAAAGATGCAGCGAACGGGAGCAGATGACACTTCAGGCGCTCAGTCGCGGTCGAAAAGGTATTCGGTGGACGCAAATGTGTCATCCGTACGGGCGGGCGTGGCGTGGGGCAGACGACACATGCGTCTGCCCCGACGTCCCATCCATTTGAATGCGATTCTCCATGAGTGCAGGGGTATTCCGACTCGTCTGGATTGCGGAATACCCC